>JAXDLK010000313.1:0-7058 GCA_034666665.1 Candidatus Binatota bacterium | reverse complement strand
CGCCTGGTACGTCGGGCACGCCGCGACGCACGTGTGGGACATCCTCGCCGGTCGCCTGCCGCACACGCACTGGACGATCGACGCGCCCGCCGTGTTCGTTCCTGCCGTGCTGCTGGTGATCATCGCGCTGCCACCGGTCTGGCGCCGGGTCGTCGGCTCGGACGGCAGGTTAGGAACAGCGTGGACGTGAATTCCGCGAATTCACCAGCGTCCCCTGTTCGGCCGCTCGTGTGCAGCTGAATTCCGCTAATTCAGCAGCGTCCCCTGTTCGGGCGCTCGTGCGCAGCTGAATTCCGCGAATTCAGCAGCGTCCCCGCGAGTTCCCCGCGAGTCTTCGTGGATGACGCCGGCGTTCCGGGCGGCGATCGTTTTCGGGCGCAGGTCCCGTCCGTTATCGTGGCGGAGGTGGATCGGTGAGCCGACGTTGATTGCAGGCCTTTCCGCCGACCGATCGCCTCGAGGCGGAACGGGCGGCGCGGTGCCACCGCGGACCGAGCGCACGCGGCATGCGGGATTGGGTCGCCGTCGCGTCGAAGTCACTGGACTCGTCCAGGGCGTAGGCTTCCGACCGTACGTTCATGGCTTGGCGGCGAGACTCGGTCTCCGCGGCTTCGTCCACAATCGCGACGGCGGAGTGCGCATCGAGATCGAGGGGGTTGCCGAGGCACTGGACCGCTTCCTTCAGGAGCTCGAGACGGAGCCGCCTCCGCTGGCACGCATCGACGTCCTCCGCTGGCGAGGGATCGAACCGTCCGGAGATGCCGCCTTTCGCATCGATCCGAGCGTGGCCGGTGACGGTCTTCGGCCCACTCTCGTCTCGCCGGACATCGCCACCTGCGAGCCCTGCATCGTCGAGCTCTTCGAGCCCTCCGGACGGAGATACCGCTATCCGTTCGTCACCTGCAGCGATTGCGGCCCCCGCATGACGATCGCGCTCGGCGCGCCCTACGACCGCGAGCGCACCACGATGGCGCGGTTCTCGATGTGCCGCGAATGCCGTGCGGAGTACGACGATCCCGGGAATCGCCGCTTTCACGCGCAGACGATCGCCTGCCCGGCGTGCGGTCCCCGCCTGGTGCTGCTCGATCGTGAGGGCGAACCGGTCTCCGCCGCGGACGCGATCGCCTGCGCGGCGCGCTTTCTCCGCGACGGACGCATCGCGGCGATCAAAGGCCTCGGCGGTTACCATCTCGCCTGCGATGCCCGGAACGCCGCCGCCGTGAGCGAGCTGCGGCGCCGGAAGAACCGTCCCGCCAAACCGCTCGCGGTCATGGTCCCCGATCTCGAGACGCTCGCACGGCTCTGCGAGGTGTCCGGCGCCGAATCCGAGATGCTGCGATCGCGCGATCGGCCGGTCGTATTGCTACTTCGGCGCGACGGCGCCGGGATCGCCGATGCGGTCGCGCCCGGCAGCCGCGTCCTCGGCGCAATGCTGCCGTACACGCCTCTCCACCACCTGTTGCTGCACGAGCTCGGGAGCGAGATCCTCGTGATGACCAGCGGGAATCGAAGCGACGAGCCGATCGCGACGGACGACGGCGATGCCGTCGTTCGCCTCGGCGGAATCGCCGACTTCTTCCTCGCTCACGACCGGCCGATCCGCCTCCGGGCCGACGATTCGGTGGCGCGGATCGTCGCCGGTGCGCCGCTGTCCATCCGGCGGGGACGGGGACAGGCTCCCGCAGCGGTCCGGCTCACGCGACCCCTCTCGAGACCGACCTTGGCGCTCGGCGGTCAGCTCAAGTCGACCTTCGCGCTCGGCTGGGATGCGCAGGCGCTTTCGAGTCACCACCTGGGCGATCTCGACGAGCTCGAGACCTGGCGAGATTACCGGGGGGCGATCGAGCACTACGAGCGGCTCTTCGCGATTCGACCGCAGCGGATCGTGCACGACCTGCATCCCGATTACGCCTCGACCCGGTACGCGCTCGAGCGCGCGCGTTCCGATGGAATCGAGACGCTCGGCGTCGCCCACCACCACGCTCATCTGGCGAGCTGCCTCGCCGACAACGGAGTCGACGAGCCGGTCATCGGAGTCACGTTCGACGGCGCTGGCCTCGGGTCGGACGGCACCATCTGGGGGGGCGAGTTTCTCGTCGGGGATTGCGCCGGTTTCCGGCGCGCCGGCCATCTGCGTCCCGTCCGGATGCCGGGTGGAGCCCAGGCGATCCGCGAGCCGTGGCGAATGGCGCTCGCCGCGCTGGCCGACGCGGAGGCCGACCTGGAGATCGTCGCGCGGAGGATCCCGGCGGCGACGGTGAAGACGGTCCTGCGCATGATCGAGCGCGGGATCAACTCACCGCTCACCTCCAGCGCCGGCCGTCTCTTCGACGCGGTCGCAGCGATCGCCGGCGTACGGGATCGCATCCAGTACGAAGGGCAGGCGGCGATCGAGCTCGAGGCGCTCGCCACGCGGGCGCCTCCGTCGGGGCGTTACGCGACGTGTCTCGACGAAGATCAGGATGCGATCGTCGTCGATTCCCGCCCGATCGTGCTCGGCGTCGCGGCCGACGCATGCCGTGGCATCACCACGGCCGAGATCGCGCGCAGGTTCCATTCGACGATGGCCGGCGCGATCACGGCCGTGTGCGAGCGCCTCCGCGACCGCGAAGGGCTCGAAGCCGTGGCTCTTTCGGGTGGCGTGTTCGCGAACGCGACGCTCCTGACCGAAGTCGTGGACGGGCTTCGCGGCGGCGGCTTCCGTATATACCGGCACCGCCGCTGGCCGCCGAACGACGGTGGGCTGGCGCTCGGGCAGCTCGCCGTCGCTGCCGCGAAGGACGAGCGGAACCGCGCGGAGCGTCTTCGCTGATGTGTCTCGCCATTCCGGCTCTCGTCACCACCGTGGACCACGACCACGATCCGCTGATGGGGAAAGTCGATTTTGGTGGAGTCTCCAAGGAGGTCTGCCTGGAATACGTCCCCGAGGTATCGCCCGGCGATTACGTGCTGGTGCACGTTGGATTCGCGCTCGCGAGAATCGACGAGGAGGAAGCGAGGCGCGTGTTCGAGCTCCTCGCCGAGATCGGCGAGCTCGAGGAGCCGTTCGGCGAGTGAGGTTTCTCGACGAGTATCGCGATGCCGCCGCCGCGCGGCGGCTCGCGGCGGCGATCGCCCGGACCGCCACCCGGTCGTGGACGTTGATGGAGGTGTGCGGCGGCCAAACGCACACCATCGTGCGTTACGGGCTCGACCGCCTGCTGCCGCCGGGCATCGAGCTGCTACACGGCCCCGGCTGCCCGGTGTGTGTCACCTCTCTCGAGCTGATCGACCGCGCCCACGCGATCGCCTCCCATCCGGACGTGGTCTTCTGCTCCTTCGGCGACATGCTCCGGGTGCCGGGCTCGCGGGGCGACCTCCTCGGGCTCAAATCGAACGGCCGGGACGTCCGCGTCGTGTATTCACCGCTCGATGCGGTGAAGATCGCAGCCGCTCTCCCGGACCGTCGGGTGGTGTTCTTCGCGATCGGCTTCGAGACCACGGCTCCGGCCAACGCGATGGCGGTCTGGCTCGCGCACCGGCGCGGTCTCACCAACTTCAGCGTGCTCGTGTCGCACGTGCTGGTGCCCCCGGCGATCACGTCGATCCTGCAGGCGCCGGAGAACCGCGTCCAGGCGTTCCTCGGGCCGGGCCACGTGTGCACCGTCATGGGGACGGCCGAGTACGAAGCGATCGCGCGGCATTACCGCATCCCGATCGTCGTCACCGGTTTCGAGCCGGTCGACATGCTCGAGGGGATTCTCTGGGCCGTTCGCCAGCTGGAAGAAGGACGTGCAGAGGTCGAGAACCAGTACTGCCGGGTGGTGCGGCCGCAGGGGAACCAGCCCTCGCGGAGCTTGATCGAGGAAGTCTTCGAGGTCTGCGATCGCAAGTGGCGCGGCGTCGGCGCGATTCCGAAGAGCGGCCTCCGGCTGCGCTTCGAGTTCCGCCAGCACGATGCCGAGCGGCTGTTCGAGGTCGAGGACCTCGAGACCGAGGAGCCTCGCGTCTGCATCAGCGGCCAGGTGCTGAGGGGCCTTCGCCGGCCGACGGCATGTCCCGCGTTCGGAACCCTCTGCACCCCTGCGACGCCGCTCGGCGCGACGATGGTCTCGTCGGAGGGGGCGTGTGCGGCGTACTACGCGTACCGTCGGCTCGAAGCGCCGGAAGTGCGCGTCGAAGGGGTGCCGTCTTGAGCCGCGACGTGTCGCCGGTGGCGCTCACCGACTCGATCCTCCGCAAGTGTCGGGAGAGCATGGCGACGAAGGATGAGTTCTTCCGCGCTCATGCATCGCGGATCGTCGAGTGTGCCGCGGCGATGGCCCGGGCCTTCGACGCAGGCGGGCGCCTGTTCGCCATGGGGAACGGAGGGAGCGCATGCGACGCCGAGCACGTGGCGGTCGAGTTCATGCATCCGATCCTCGAGAAGCGCCCGCCGCTGCCGGCAGTGGCGCTGACGACGTCCGCGGCGCTTCTCACCGCGATCGGTAACGACACGGACTTCTCGCTGTCGTTCTCGAAGCAGCTCCGCCTGCTCGGCCGCCAAGGAGACGTCGCGCTCGGCATCTCGACGAGCGGCAAGGCGGCGAACGTGACGCGGGCGCTCGAGGCCGCGCGAAAGGCCGGCCTGCTGGCGGTCGGCTTCGCCGGCCGCGACGGCGGCAGGATGCCCGACGTCTGCGACTTCTGCTTCACGGTCCCGAGCTTCAGCATCCACCGGATCCAGGAGACTCACGAGACGCTGCTCCACGTCCTCTGGGATGCGGTGCACGTCGTTCGCGGCGAGGAGGACGTGCTGTGACCCTGCGCGCCGCCGCGCCGACGTTCGCGGCGTGCCCCGCCCCGCTCGGCCGCTACGACCACATCGTGCTCGGCCACGGCAGCGGCGGGCAGCTCGGCGCGGACCTGCTGCATCGCCTCTTCCTTCCCGTGCTCGGCAACGAGATCCTGTCGCGGCTCGAAGACCACGCCGTCTGTCCGCTCCCCGGCCTCGAGGGCGGGAGCCTCGCGTTCACCACCGACGCGTTCGTCGTGCGGCCGATCTTCTTTCCCGGCGGCGACATCGGCCGGCTCGCCGTCTGTGGAACCGTGAACGACCTCGCGGTCGGCGGCGCCACGCCGCTCTTCCTGAGCGCGGCGTTCATTCTCGAGGAAGGCCTCGCGATGGAGGACCTCCATCGCGTGGCCGCGTCGATGCGGGACACCTGTGAGGAGTCGGGCGTCACGCTCGTCTGCGGCGACACCAAGGTCGTCGACCGCGGCAAGGGAGACCAGGTCTTCATCACCACTTCGGGGATCGGCGTCGTGCCGCACGGCCGGACGCTGTCGGTCGCAGCGGCGCGGCCGGGAGACCGGATCGTCGTCTCGGGGACGCTCGGCGATCACGGCATCGCGATCCTGTCGGTGCGGGAAGGGCTCGCCTTCGACACCATCCTCGAAAGCGATTGCGCGCCGCTGGCGGGGCTGACGCAGGCGATGCTCGCCGCCTGCCCCTCCATCCGTGCGATGAGGGATCCGACCCGCGGCGGCTTGTCGAGCGTGCTGCACGAGATGGCGACGGCGTCCCGCGTGGGCATCCGCCTCGAGGAATCGAAGATCCCGCTGCGGGCGGAGGTGCGGGCGGCGTGCGAGATGCTCGGCCTCGATGCGCTGTACGTGGCGAGCGAGGGACGGGTGGTCGCGGTCGTCCCCGCCGGGGACGCCGAGCGGCTCGTCGAAGCCATGCGCGCTCATCCGCTCGCACGCGATGCCGCCGTCATCGGACGAGTGGTCGACGATCACCCCGGCACGGTCACGATGCGGTCGCTCGTCGGGGGCGAGCGCATCGTGACGATGCTCGCCGGCGAGCAGCTGCCGAGAATCTGCTGATTCGAGGAGAACCCCATGTCGCAAGCTTCGCCGCCGCCCACGATCTCCGAGATCGACGTTCTCTGGATCACCGCCGGTCTCGGCTGCGACGGCGACACGATCGCGATCACCGCCGCGACGCAGCCGAGCCTCGAGGATCTTCTCGATGGCGTCCTGCCGGGTGTGCCGCGGGTCAGGCTGCACAACCCGGTGCTCTCGCCCGCGGTCGGCGATGATTTCCTCGAGCCCTTCCGTCGCGCCGCGGAGGGCCGGCTTGCGCCGTTCGTTCTCGTCGTCGAGGGCTCGATCCCGAACGAGTCGGTGATCTCCGAAGGCTGCTGGGCGGGGTTCGGCACCGATGCGGCCACGGGACAGCCGATCCCCACCTGCACGTGGATCGATCGTCTGGCGGCGAAAGCCTGGGCAGTGGTCGCGGCGGGTACGTGCGCCACGTACGGCGGCATCCACGCGATGCAAGGAAACCCGACCGGGTGCATGGGGCTCGCCGATTACCTCGGCTGGGACTGGAAGACCCACGCCGGCGTTCCCATCGTTTGCGTTCCCGGCTTTCCCGTACAGCCGGACAACTTCATGGAGACGCTCCTCTACCTGCTGCGTCAGGCGGCCGGCCGGGCGCCGATGATTCCCCTCGACGAGGTGCTGAGACCGCGGTGGCTCTTCGATCAGACCGTGCACGAGGGGTGCGACCGCGGCGGGTACTACGAGCAGGGCGACTTCGCCGACGTGCTCGGCTCGAAGAAGTGCATCGTGAAGCAGGGGTGCTGGGGCCCGGTGGTGCGCTGCAACGTCCCCAAGCGGGGATGGATGAACGGCATCGGCGGGTGCCCCAACGTGGGCGGCATCTGCATCGGCTGCACCATGCCCGGCTTCCCCGACAAGTTCATGCCCTTCATGGAGGAGCCGCCCGGTGCCCGCCTGTCGACTGCCGCGTCCGGTGTGTACGGCGCAGGCATCCGCCGCCTGCGCACCATGACCGCGTCCGCCCTCGACGAGGAGCCGCTGTGGCGGGTGCGGGGCCGGGAACTGCTGAGCGGGTACACGGCGTCGTGGTGACCTCCAAGGAGGGGCCCGACGGGCTCGTCGAGATGGCGTGGGACCCGATCACCCGCATTGTCGGGAGCCTCGGGATCCACACCAAGATCGACTTCAACGCCGGCCGGGTGGTCGAGGCGCACAGCACGTCGTCGATCTTCCGCGGCTACAGCGTCTTC
>JAXDLK010000312.1:0-27382 GCA_034666665.1 Candidatus Binatota bacterium | reverse complement strand
GGCTGCCGCATCGCTTTCCCTTCCTGCTGGTCGACCGGGTTCTCGAGCTCGAGCCCGGGAAGCGGCTGGTGGCGATCAAGAACGTGACGATCAACGAGCCCTTCTTCACCGGCCATTTTCCCGGGCGGCCGATCATGCCGGGCGTGCTGATCTGCGAGGCGCTGGTGCAAGCGGGCGGTCTGCTCGCGCACTGCTCGGTGGAGACGCCGAGCGCCGTGGTGCTCGCAGGGCTCGACAAGGTACGGTTCCGTCGGCCGGTCGAGCCGGGCGATCAGCTGCGCCTCGAGGTCGAGCTCCTCCACCAGCGCCGCCCGCTGTGGCGAATGCGCGGTGTCGGCCTGGTCGACGGGCGGCGGGTCGCCGAGGCCGAGTTCCTCACCATGGAGGTCGACGAGACGATCCCGGAACCCGACCGGACGTGAGCACCCGCATCCATCCGACCGCGATCGTCGCGCCCGGCGCCGAGCTCGACGACGAGGTGGAGGTCGGGCCCTACGCGGTCATCGGCGAGCACGTCCGCATCGGCCGCGGCACGCGTGTCGGTCCGCACGCGGTGATCGAGAACCGCACCACGATCGGCGCGGGCAGCCGCATCTTCCAGTTCGCGGCCGTCGGCGCGATCCCCCAGGACCTCAAGTACCGGGGCGAGCCGAGCGAGCTCGTCCTCGGCGAGCGGAACGTCGTCCGCGAATTCGCGACGCTGCACATCGGCACCGAAGGCGGCGGCGGCGTCACCGTCGTCGGCGACGACAACCTGCTGATGAACTTCTGTCACGTGGCCCACGACTGTCGGATCGGCAGCCGTGCCGTGCTCGCGAACGGTGCGACGCTCGGCGGTCACGTGACCGTCGCCGACCACGTCATCGTCGGCGGCCTCGCCGCCGTGCACCAGTTCGTCCGTCTCGGCGAGTCGGCCATGGCCGCGGGTGGCGCGATCGTCGTCCAGGACGTGCCGCCCTACTGCGTCGCCGCGGGAAACCGGGCGACGCTCGCCGGTCTCAACGTCGAGGGGCTCCGCCGGCGCGGGTTCGCGGCCGATGTGACCCGTGCGCTCCGGCGGGCCTACCGCGCCGTCTTCCGTTCCGGGGTGCCGCTTCGGCAGGCGGTCGAGACGGTGCGCGCGGAGCTGGGGTCGGTGGCGGAGGTGGCCCGCTTCCTCGACTTCGTCGAGACGTCGAAGCGTGGCGTCTGTCGCGTGCGCGGCCGGAGCGACGAGGACGAATGACGAGTGAGGGTCTCCCCGAAACCATCGGCCTGATCGCGGGGAACGGCCGCTTTCCTCTGCTCTTCTGCGAGGGCGCGAAGCGCGAAGGCGTGCGCGTGATCGCCGCCGCCCACCGCGGCGAGACGCCGCCCGAGATCGAGGGTCTCGCGGACGCGGTCACCTGGGTACGCGTGGGTGAGCTCGGCAAGATCCTCCGCGCGTTCCACGACGCGGGCGTCCGGCGTGCCGTGATGGCCGGGGGGATCCAGAAGGTGCGGCTCTTCGGCGGCTTCCGTCCCGATCTCCGCGGCGCGGCGTTCCTGGCGCGGGTCGGCAGCTTTCAGGACGATGCGCTGCTCCGCGGAGTCGCGCGCGAGCTCGAGGACGACGGCATCGAGGTCGTCTCCTCGACGCTCTTCCTGTCTTCGATCCTGACGCGCGAAGGGACGATGACACGAACGGGCCTCAAGCGGGCCGACTGGAAGGACGTCGCACTCGGCTTCCGTGTCGCCAAGGACGTCGGCCGCTGGGACGTCGGCCAGAGCGTGACGGTGAAGCGCGGCATCGTGCTCGCCGTCGAGGGCATCGAGGGGACCGACGCGTGCATCCGCCGCGGCGGAGAGCTCGGCCGCGGCGGCGTCACGGTCGTCAAGGTCGCGAAGCCGGCGCAGGATCTGCGCTTCGACGTTCCGGCGGTCGGACCCGCCACCATCGCGGTGATGACCGAGGTCGGGGCGCGCGTGCTGGCGCTCGAGGCGGAGCGCACGATCACGCTCGACCGGGAAGAGTTCCTTGCCGCGGCCGACGCGGCTAGAATCGCCGTGGTCGGCGTGTCCGAGGCGTTGGTGGCCGAGCGATGAGCCTGCGAGCCGCCGTGCCGGCGGCGGCGTGATCCGGATGGAACGAACGATCAGAGCGGCCGTCGTCGGCGTCGGCTACCTCGGGCGCTTTCATGCCGAGAAGTACGCTTCCGAGCCGGGGGTGGAGCTGGTCGCCGTCTGCGACGCGAGCGCGGACCGCGCGCGCGAGGTCGCCGGCGCCTTCGGCTGCGGCGCGGTCACCGACTTCCGCGAGCTCGTGGGACGCGTCGACTGCGCGAGCGTGGCGGTGCCGACGCCGCTTCACCGCGACATCGGTGTGGCGCTCCTCGATGCGGGTGTCGACGTGCTCGTCGAGAAGCCGGTCGCTGCGACGGTCGGTGAGGCGCGCGAGCTCGTCGCCCGTGCCGACGACCGCGGCCGCATCCTGCAGGTCGGGCACCTCGAGCGCTTCAACCCCGCGATCCGTGCGCTGCAGCCGATCCTCACCAAGCCGCGGTTCATCGAGTGTCATCGGCTCGCGCCCTTCGTCGAGCGCGGCACCGACGTCGACGTCGTGCTCGACCTGATGATCCACGACCTCGACGTGATCCTCAGCATGGTGGCGAGCCCGGTGGCGTCGGTCGAGGCCGTCGGCCTGGCGGTGCTGACCGCGAGCCCGGACATCGCCAACGCCCGCATCCGCTTCGAAGACGGCGCGATCGCGAACGTGACGGCGAGCCGCGTGTCCATGAAGCGGGAGCGAAAGCTCCGGATCTTCCAGCCGGATGCGTACATCTCGCTCGACTATGACGAGCGGCGCCTGCGGATCTGCCGGCGGGTGGCCGCGGCCGACGGCGAGACCGCGACGATCGAGGTCGAGGAGCGCTCGGTCGCGGGTCAGGATGCGCTCCGCGAGGAGATCCGCGCGTTCCTCTGCGCCGTGCGCTCGCGAGAGGAGCCGGCGGTGAGCGGTCGGGTCGGCCTCCGCGCCATGGAGCTCGCCGACCGGATCCTCGCGAGCGTCGAGGAGGCGCTCCGTCGTAGTGCCTGAGGTCGCGGAGAGTTCGCCCGCAGCCGCGCGCGTCCCTCGTGTGCTGCTCGTCGCCGGCGAGGCCTCGGGAGACCTCCACGCGGCCGATCTGGTGCGCGAGCTGAGGAAGCTCTTCCCCGCGATCGCCGTCGGCGGCATCGGTGGCGCCGAGGCGCGCACCCAGGGGATGGAGACGTTCGTCGACATCGCCGAGATCGCGACGTTCGGCCTGACCGAGGTCGCGGAGAAAGCGCGCGCGCTGGTGCGCGCCTACCGGCGGGTCGCGCGCGAGCTCCGGGAGCGGCGTCCGGACCTCCTCGTGCTGATCGATTACCCCGAGTTCAACCTCGCGCTCGCCGGCCGTGCCCGTCGCCTCGGCGTGCCGGTCTTCTACTACGTGAGCCCGCAGGTGTGGGCCTGGCGGAAGGGCAGGGTGCGGAAGATCCTCCGCCGGGTCGACCGGCTCGCCGCGGTGTTCCCGTTCGAGCCCGAGGTGTACGGCCATTCCGAGAAGGTCACGTTCGTCGGACATCCGCTTCTCGATCGGGTGCGCGCCACGGCCACGCGCGAGGATACCTGCCGCAGGCACGGGCTCGATCCGGCCCGGCGGCTGGTGACGCTGCTCCCGGGGAGCCGGCGTCGCGAGATCGAGGTGCTGCTGCCGGAGATGGCGGCTGCCTGCGAGCTGCTCGGGCCGGGGCGCGACCTCCAGTTCGCCGTCGCGCTGGCGCCGACGCTGCCGCGGAGCCTCGCCGCGTCCCTGGCGTCGGCGGCACGGGTGGCGATCCCGGTCGTCGAGAACGACACCTACAACCTGATCCGCGCCGCCGACCTCGTGCTCGCCACCTCCGGGACCGCCACCCTCGAGACCGCGCTGCTCGAGCGGCCGATGGTGATCGCCTACCGCGTATCGCCGCTCACGTTCTTCGCGGCGCGGCTGCTGGTCGACGTGCCGGCGATCGGCATGCCGAACCTGATCGGCGGGCGGCGGATCGTCCCCGAGCTCCTGCAGGGCGAGGCGCGCGCCGCGCGCATCGCCGAGGAGGCGGCGGCGATCCTCGACGACCCCGCGCGCGCCCGCCAGATGTCGGCGGACCTCGCGCGCGTGCGCGACTCGCTCGGCTCCGGGGGCGCGGCCGCGCGCGCCGCCGGGCTCGCGGCGGAGTATCTGCGGTGAGCCCGTACCGCCGCCTCCTCGATCACGTTCGGCCGTACCTCTGGCCGCAGTTCGCGGTCGCCGTCGTCTGCATGCTCGCCTACAGCGCGACCAACGGCATCATGCCGTTCCTGGTTCGGAGCGTCTTCGACGACGTCTTCGTCCAGCGGCGCGAATGGGCGCTCCGCGTGCTGCCGCTGGCGATCGTCGGGGTGTTCCTCTTCCGTGCGGCGACCAGCTTCGGCCAGAGCTACCTGCTCGAGTGGGTCGGCCAGCGAATCATCGCCGACGTGCGGAATCGATTGAACCGCCACCTGCTCGGTCTCTCGCTCTCCTTCTACAACCGGACGCAGACCGGCACGCTGCTCTCGCGCATGACGAACGACGTCACGCTGCTGCGGAGCGCGCTCACCGACTCCGTCGCCTCCGCGATGAAGGACGCGACGTCCCTTGCGGTCCTCGTGGTCGTGGCGTTCCTCATGGACGCCCGCCTCGCGCTCGTGGCCTTCGTCGCGTTCCCGCTGACCGTGCTCCCGCTCCTCCGGCTGTCGCGGCGGCTCCGTCGCTTCACGCACCGAGGCCAGGAGACGCTCGGCGTCCTGTCCGCGCTGCTCCAGGAAACGATCCAGGGGAACCGCATCGTCAAGGCGTTCGGCATGGAAGCCTACGAGCGCCGCCGTTTCGACGCGGAGAGCGACCGCGTCTTCCGGCTGGCGATGAAGGCGGGACGCATCAAGTCGTTCACGCCGCCGATGATGGAGGTGCTCGCCTCGTTCGGGATCGCCGGCGTCGTCTGGTACGGCGGAGCGAGCGTGCTCGCGGGCGAGCGCACGCCCGGCGAGTTCATGGCGTTCCTGACGGCTCTCCTGCTGCTCTACGAGCCGTTCAAGGGGCTGACGAAGACGAACAACGCCGTGCAGCAGGGGATCGCCGCGGCGGCTCGCGTGTTCGAGATCCTCGACACCGAGGCCGAGGTCGGCGACCACCCGGGGGCGGCGCCGCTCGGAGGGTTTCGCGACCGCATCCGCTTCGAGCGGGTGAGCTTCGCCTACGACGCCGAGCCGGTGCTCCACGACGTCGACCTCGAGATCGCCCGGGGCGAGACGGTGGCGCTGGTCGGCCGCAGCGGCGGCGGCAAGAGCACGCTCGCCGACCTGCTCGCGCGCTTCTACGATCCGACCGCCGGGCGGATCACGATCGACGGCCGCGACCTCCGCGACGTGACGCTCGAATCGCTCCGCGCCGAGATCGCGATCGTCACGCAGTTCACGTTCCTCTTCAACGACAGCGCCCGGAACAACGTCGCCTACGGCGATCCCGGGACGTCGCTCGAGCGCGTCCAGGCCGCCGCGAGCGCGGCGAACGCGCACGAGTTCGTGCTCGCGCTGCCGCAGGGGTACGACACGGTGGTCGGCGAGCTCGGCGTCAAGCTCTCGGGCGGGCAGCGGCAGCGGATCGCGATCGCGCGCGCGCTCCTCAAGGACGCGCCGATCCTGATCCTCGACGAGGCGACGTCCGCGCTCGACAGCGAATCCGAGCGCGCGGTGCAGGAAGCGATCGACCGTCTGATGGCCGGCCGCACGACGCTGGTGATCGCGCACCGGCTGTCGACGATCCGCGGTGCCGATCGCATCGTCGTGCTCGACCGCGGCCGCGTGATCGAGCAGGGGACGCATGCCGAGCTGCTGGCGCGGAGCGGCGAGTACCGCCGGCTCTACGATCTCCAGTTCCGCGAAGAGGAGCCGCCGATCGCGGCCAGCGCCGGTGCGTGAGCGAGGCCGCTTCGCGCGAGCGCGGATCGCGGTGCTCGCGTTCGCCGCCCGCGTCGTCTACGGCTTCCTCAAGGCGACCACGCGCCCGGTGCCGTTTCCCGATTGCGAGGAGATCCTGCGCGCGATCGCGGCCGACGAGCGGCTGATCGTCGCCTTCTGGCACGGCCATCTGGGGATGGTGCAGTTCGGTTACCCCGGGTCGGGCGTGTGCATCCAGGTGAGCCGCCATACCGACGGCGAGATCATCTCGCGCGCCGTCGCGCCGTTCGGCGTCCGCACCGCGCGAGGGTCGGCGAGCCGCGGAGCGATCGGCAGCCTGAAGCGCATGGTGGAGGCGTATCGCGAGGGCCTCGACCTGGCGATCGCCGCCGACGGCCCGCGAGGACCGCGCCACCGCGCGAAGCTCGGCGCGATCCACCTCGCACAGGCGACGGGCCTCAGGCTCTTTCCGGTGGCTTGCGCTCCGCGCCGCGGGATCGTCTTTCGCAGCTGGGACGGCTTCACCGCGCCGCTGCCGTTCACCCGCATCTTCTACGCGATCGGAGAGCCGCTCCGCGTCCCGCGGGACGCCTCCCCCGACGAGGTCGAGGCCGCGCGACAGCGTCTCGAGGAGGAGCTCACCCGCGTGACCGGCGTGGCTCTCCGCCGCGCGCGCGAGAACGCCGCCGGCGCCCCTTTCCTCGTCGAACGGTTTGGCCGACAACCATCCTGAGCGCGATTCGATGTACGGTACCTACAACCTGCTGCTCGGCCTCGCCGCGCCGATCGTGCTGCCGGCGCTCCGCCTGCCGTGGTTCCGCGATCATCGGGAGCGTCTCGCGCTCTATCCCGAGGACACGCGCGCGGCGCTCGCCGGGCGCCGCGTCATCTGGGTGCACAACGCGTCGGTCGGCGAGCTCGCCGCGGCGACGCCGCTCGTCGAGCGGCTCGCGGGATCCTTTCCGGCGCACCGCCTGCTGTTGTCGGCGACGAGCCTGGCCGGCCGGAGCCTCGCGTCGCGGCTGCCGGCGGCACGTGCCGCCGTGCTGCTCCCCCTCGACTTCGGCCCGTGCGTGGAGCGCGCCCTCGCCGTCATCCGGCCGGAGGTGTTCGTCTTCACCGAGACCGAGCTCTGGCCGAATCTCCTGCGCGCCCTCGGAGAGCGCCGCGTGCCCGCCGTCCTCGTGAGCGGACGGATCTCGCCCGCGGCGTTCCGCCGCTACCGGCGGCTCCGATCGTTCTTTCGCCGGGTGCTTTCCCACGTCGCCTTCTTCGGCATGCAGAGCGACGCCGAGGCCGAGCGCATCGTCGAGCTCGGCGCGCCGCCGGATCGCGTCACCGTCACCGGCAACCTGAAGCACGATCGCCCGGCCGAGGCGCCGGCGATCCCCATCGCCGACGGCGGGCCCGTGTGGATCGCCGGCTCCACCCGGCCGAACGAGGAGGGGATCTGCCTCGATGCGTTCGAGCGAGTGCGCCTGCGCGTGCCCGCGCTCCGGCTGGTGCTGGCACCGCGGCATCTCGATCGCGTCGCCGAGGTGGCGGAGCTGATCGCGGCTCGGCGCCTTCCCGCGGTGCGGCGGAGCACCCTCGGCGCGGCGGGATGGACGGCCGCGGACGCGCCGATCCTGGTGCTCGACACGCTCGGCGAGCTCGCCGGGCTCTACACGGCCGCGGCGGTCGCGTTCGTCGGCGGTACGCTCGCGCCGCACGGCGGTCACAACCTGGCCGAGCCCGCGCGCGCCGGGGTCCCGGTCCTCTTCGGACCGCACGTGGAGAACGTCGTCGACGCGGCGCGCGTGCTCGAACGAGACGGCGGGGGACGCCGCGTCGCCGATGCGGATGCGCTCGCGCGGGCGGTCGAGGACGTGCTCGTCGATGCGGACCTCCGGCGCCGCGCCGGGGCCGCGGCCGCCGCCGCGTTCCCGGGCGGCCGTGCGCTCGATCGGAGCTTCGAGTCCGTGAGGAGGTTCCTGTCGAGGGAATGAGCGACGCGGCGCGGGTGCTCGAGCGGGCCTGGCGGCGCGAGGATCTCGCCGGCGAGCTGCTTCACTGGCTGCTGCGGCCGGCGGCGGTCGCGTGGGGGCTCGCCGCTCGGGCGCGTGTGGACCTCTACCGTCGCGGTGTCTGGGCGTCCGTCCGGTTGCCGGTCCCGGTGGTGTCGGTCGGAAACCTCGCGGTCGGCGGCAGCGGCAAGACGCCGACCGCGCTGTGGCTCGCCGGCGAGCTCGAGAAGCGCGGCTACCGCCCGGCGCTACTGTCGCGCGGTTATGGCGGATCGCATGCGGGACCGCTCGCGGTCGATGCCACCGGAGCCTCGCCGGCGGGCGACTGGCGGGTGGTGGGCGACGAGCCGGTGTTGCTGGCGAAACGTTCGCGACTGCCGGTGATCGTGGCACGCGACCGGGCGCAGGGCGGCGAGCTGGCGCACGCCGAGCTCGGTGCCGACGTGCTCGTGCTCGACGATGGCTTCCAGCATCTCCAGCTCGCCCGCGATTTCGATCTCGTGCTCGCGCGCGCCGGAACCCTCGCGCGTCCCGCGACTCTCCCGGCGGGACCGCTTCGGGAGGCGCCGTCGGCGCTGATGCGGGCGGATGCGCTGGTCGTGACGGAGGGGGAAGAGGGGTCGACGGATGCCGGTGCGGAACGCTGGATGCGCGGCCGGCCGATCTTTCACGCCCGTCTCCGTCCCGTCTGTCTCGTCACCCCGTCGCCGCACGGCTGGGAGGAGCTGCCTCTCGCGCTCCTGGCCGAGAGACGTGCGGTCGCGGTCTCGGGCATCGCCGACGCGCAGCCCTTCTACAACCTCCTCTGGGAGTGGGACCTCCGCGTCGAGGATACCCTCGACTTTCCCGATCATCATCCGTACTCCCTCGAGGACTGGAAGCGGATCGCCAACGTGAGCCGCGATCGCGACCTGGTCGTGACCACGGAAAAGGACCTGGTGAAGCTCGATCGGTTTCCGTTCGCGCGCCAAAAGCTGGTGGCGGTGCGCGTCGAGATGGAGGTCGACGACGGAGATCGTTTGATCGATGCGATCGAGCGGGCGATCGGCGGGCCGGGCGAACGGGCCGCGGGAAGAGGTGAGCGGTGAAGTGCGTGGTGACGGGAGTGGCGGGTTTCGTGGGGTCGCACCTCGCCGAGGCGCTGATCGACCGCGGCGAGGAGGTCGTCGGCATCGATTGCTTCCTCGACTACTACCCGCGGTTGCTCAAGGAACGAAACCTCTCTCGCCTGCGAAAGAGCGATCGCTTTCGCCTCGTCGAGGCGGACCTCGCCCGCGCCGATCTGGCGCCGCTCGTCGCCGGCGCCGAGTGGATCTTCCACCAGGCGGCTCAAGCAGGCGTGCGCGCGAGCTGGGGCAAGGATTTCTCCATCTACACGGAGAGCAACGTGCACGCGACGCAGCGGCTGCTCGAGGCGGCCCGAGACGCGGGAGTGCGGCGGCTGGTGTACGCGTCATCCTCGTCGGTCTACGGCGATACGGACGACCTGCCGATGCGGGAGACGAGCTTGCCGCGGCCGGTGTCGCCCTACGGCGTGACCAAGCTCGCGGCGGAGCACCTCTGTTGGCTCTACTGGAAGAACTACGGGCTCGAGACCGTGTCGCTCCGCTACTTCACCGTGTACGGGCCGCGGCAGCGACCGGACATGGCGTTTCACCGCTTCCTCAAGTCCGCTCTCCTCGGCGACGAGATCCCGCTCTACGACGACGGCGAGCAGACGCGCGACTTCACCTACGTCGCGGACGCGATCGCCGCGAACCTGGCGGCGGTGGAGCGCGGGACCGGCGGCGGCATCTACAACATCGGTGGCGGATCCCGCGTGAGCATCAACCGGGTGCTCGAGACGATCTCGGACATCTCCGGCCGCGCCGTGCGCGTCCGGCGCGAGGGTCGGCAGAAGGGCGACGTGCGCCACACGGCGGCGGATACGTCGCGCGCGCGCGCGGACCTCGGCTTCGAGCCGCGGGTGCCGTTGGACGACGGACTCCGGCGTCAGTGGGAGTGGACGCGCGAAGTATACTAGGGGGACGTTTCGTACATTGAGCACATTTGAAGAGCTACCGACCGGCTGGTAGCCGGATTCCGGAAATGTGCTCAATGTGTGAAACGTCCCCACCCAGGGAGGTCTTTATGGCGCTCAGTCAGGAACTGCTCGAGATCCTCGCCTGCCCGAAGTGCAAAGGCGACCTCGAGCTGACGGAGAAACAGGACGGGCTCATCTGCCGGTCCTGCAAGCTGCTCTATCGGATCGAGGACGACATCCCGATCATGCTGATCGACGAGGCGGTGAAGCTCGAGGGGTGACGTTCCCCGAAGACCTCCCCGAGCGGGCGCACGAAGGCCCGAACGAACCGGCGTTCGGGGGCGGGCACGGCGGCTCGCACGCCACGGAATGGGTGCGCGTCGTCGAGGATCTCGACCGGACCAGCGAGGCGTCGGCACGCTCCGCATTCGATCGTGGCGAGGATGCGGGGGCGCGCCTCTTCCTGCTCGAGCCGCTGCGTGGCTTCGCGCGAGGCTTGTGCTCGCGCGGCGCGGGCCGGTTCGGCCGCGCCGTGGTCGGCGGATACGCCGCCGTGGTCCATGCGATGAAGCTCTGGGAGCTCGACCGGCGCTGGCGGGAGATGCGCGTGGTCGAGCTCCGGCGCGGCCGGTCGCTCGCGCTCGTGGAGCGCCCGTGGCGCCGCGCGGTCTCCTCGATCCTCGACGGCGACCTTCGCGGCCAGCGGATCGAAGGCGGCCGTGGCGGCACGACACGCAAGGCGACGGACCGCGGACCGGTCGTCATCCGGGTCTATCGGCGCGGGGGCGCGATGCGCTGGCTCGGACGGACGTATTTCGGTCCTCGCGCGCGGCCCCTCCGGGAGTTCTGGCTGCTGCTTTCTGCGCGGCGCCGCTCGCTGCCCGTGCCGGAGCCGGTGGCGGCGATCGTCGAGCGCGGCCGCTGGCTCGGGATCTCGTACCGCGGCGTGCTGGTGATGGCGGAGGCCGCGGGTGCGCCGCTCTGGGACGTGCTCTCCGCCGGTGGTCGCCGCGACGTCCTGCCGGCGCTCGGCCGGAGCTTGCGCCGCCTGCACGAGGCGGGGCTCACCCATCCCGACCTCAACCTGCGGAACATCCTCGTCACCGAGGACGGCGCCGGTCCCGCCTTCACGTACGTGGATCTCGACGGCGCGCGTCTCGGGGCCGCGCCGAACGTCCGGACGCGGCGCCGGAGTCTGCAACGGATCCGGCGCTCCGCGCGAAAGCTCGACCCTGCGGGCCGACTCGTCCTCGATGAAGACCTCGGTCGCCTCGAACGAGCGTACTGGCAAGACGACTGATCGCGTCGTGCCGGCGCCGCGGATTCCGGCCGAGCGGGTGCTGATCGTCCTCTTCGGCGCGATCGGTGACGTGGTTCGCGCGCTGCCGCTCGCCGGGCGGATCCGTAGCGCGTATCCAGGGGCGCGGATCGCCTGGGCCGTCGAGCCGATGTCCGCGCCGCTCCTCGAGGACCACCCGGCGATCGACGAGGCGATCGTCTTTCGCCGGCCGGAAGGAGCGCCCGCGTTCCTGCGGTTCCTCGACGACGTGCGCCGCCGCCGGTTCGATCTGGTGATCGATCTCCAGCGCCACCTGAAGAGCGGTCTGGTCAGCTTCGCGACGCGCGCGCGGGTGCGGGTCGGGTTCCACCGCGCGAACAGCAAGGAGGGGAACTGGGTCTTCAATACCGAGCACGTGCCGCCGCAGCCGCACTGGTCGAGCAAGCTCGGGCAGTACCTGGCGTTCGCGCGCCACCTCGGCATCGAGGACGAGGCGATCGACTTCGACCTGCGCCTCCGCGAGGACGAGGAGCGGCGCGTGGACGAGCTCCTCGGCGGCCTCCGGGGGCCGTTCGCGGCGGCCTTCGTCGGCTCGAGCTGGGAAAGCCGCTGGTGGTGGCCGGAGGCCACGGCGGAGGTCGCGGAGGCGCTCGCGTCGCGGCACGGCCTCGAGACGGTGCTCCTCGGCGCGCCTTCGGAGACGGAGCTCGCCCGTCAGGTGTCGGCGCGCGCCGCTGCGGCCACGCTCGACCTCTCCGGCCGGACGACGCTTCGCGACCTGATCGGCATCTTCCGCCGGGCGTCGATCGCCTTCGGACCCGATTCCGGACCGATGCACCTCGCCGCGGCGGTGGGTCGCCGGGTGGTGTCGCTCTGGGGAGCGACCAGCCCGTTCCGTTCCGCGCCGCACGCCTCCGAGCACCTGGCGCTGGTCGGCCACGTCGCCTGCCATCCCTGCTATCTCCGCCGCTGTCCGGTCGACCGGCCGTGCATGCGCGAGATCAAGCCCGCGGCCGTGCTCGCGCGGATCGAGCACGCGCTCGCGGAAGTCTCTCGGGAGCCCTCCTGACCGACGAAAAAAGACTCCCGACCCCTTTTTCGCTGGCGGTTCTGGCGCACGACGAGGAGGGATCGATCCGCCGCATGCTCGACAGCGTCGCCCGCCAGTCGGCCTGGCGAGCCGCTCGCATCGAGCACCGGCAGCTCGTCGTCTATGCAAACGGCTGCAGCGATCATACCGCCGACGCCGCGCGCGCATGGGCGGCGGGACGTGCCGACGTGCAGGTGGTCGAGACGACCGAGAAGGGGAAATCGCAGGCGTGGAACGCCGTCAAGGCATACCTCCGGGGCGACGCGCCGCTCTGGTTCTTCGTCGACGCCGACGTGATCCTCCACTGGCGCGCGGTCGAGGCGCTGCTCGCGGCCGCGGCCGCGCACCCGGAAGCCGCGGTGCTATCGTCGCTGACGGTCGCGGCGGCGCGCTACGTGCCCGTGCGCCACCGCGGATTTCTCGAATCCGCGCGGGTCGAGTCCGAGCGCTGGAAGACGCAGCGGCGAGTGGTATCCGCGCGCTTCTATGCCATCCGTCGAGAAGTCGCCGAGGGCATCGAGCTTCCCCCGGGGCTTCTCGACGAGGACCTCTACCTCACGCGGCTGCTCGGCTCCGAGCGCGTGTGGAGGAGCGACCGCGCGCGCGTCTTCGCGCGCGAGCCGGCGACGCTCCGGGAGATCGCCCGCTACCAGGTGCGGACACGCATCGGTACGTTCCAGGCGAGGCGCGTCTCCGGCCCGCCTGTCGATTCGAACAAGACGTCGGAGATGAAGGCGCAGCGGCGCGGCGTCTTCTGGCGTCTGTCGTGGAAGGGCAAGGTCGGGAAGCTCCTCTGGGTGCCGCTCAAGGTGTGGGTGGAGTGGCGTGCGCGGCGCGTGCCGCCGGAGTCTCTCTCCGAGGACTTCTGGATGAACGTCGCGTCCGCGAAGCTCGGAACCGCCGCCCGACGCGAGCGTCCGCCGGCGTGAGCCGCCGCATCGTATTCGAGGAGGGGGTCGCTCCGGGGCTCGCGAGCGCGCTCGCCGACCCCGAGCGGCTGCTCGCCGATCCCGCCGCGCGGCCGGTCAAAGACCACGTACGGACGGCGGTGTCCGCCGTGGACGTCGGCGGGCGCACCGTCTACGTGAAGCGTTTCAAGCCCTACGCTTGGTACCGCCGACTGGAGGCGGCGCTCCTCGGCTCGCAGGCGCGCCGCGCATGGCGCGCCGCGGCCGAGCTCGAGCGCGCGGGATTCGCGGTGCCGCCGCGGCTGGCGCTCGTCGAGACGGCCGACTTCGGGCTCGGCGGGGATTCCTACCTGGTGAGCGCCGCGGTCGCGGGCGCCGAATCGGGAGTGCTCTTCTGGCGTGGTCTGACGGGCGCCTCGGCAGGGCGCGAGCGCCGGCGTGTGGTCGGCGAAGCGGCGCGATTCCTCCGTCGCTTCCACGATGCCGGCTTCTACAGCAAGGACGCGAACGCCGGGAATTTCCTCGTGCGAAGCCCCGAAGCCGGCGGGATCGAGATCTTCGCGCTCGACCTCGAGAACGTCCGGCGGATGCGATCCGTCTCGCGCCGGCGGCGACTCAAGAACCTGGTCCAGCTCTACCGCCCGCTCCGGACGGAGGTGCGGCGGCTCGATCGCGTGCGCTTCGTGAGCGCCTATTTGTCGGGTGCCGGCGACGCCGCGCGACGGGAAGAGGCGCGCCGCGCCGAGACGTCGCGATGGCTCGCCGACCTCGCGGAGCTCGATCGGCGGAAGGAGCGGGAGTACCGCGCCCGCGGGTCGGCGGCGTCGAGGCGCGCGCGCAGCAGCGTGACGCCGGCGTAGCGGGCGAGCGGCTGTTCACGGCACGTCCCCTTCGAGCAACGCCTCACGATCCGTCGCGCCCAGGTGTCCTTGCGATCGTGGAGGGGAACGTCCGGACGTCGCGCCAGAATCGTCAAACAACTCCAGGGCGCGGCGGGAACGAGGTGTTCGAGCGGGAGTATCGCGGTCGCGGGTCGGTATCGACGAGCCGCGCGCGCAGCAACGTCACACCTGCGTAGAGGACCAGCGTCGCGATCGTCACGACCGAGGTCATCGCCAGGGTACCGGCGAGTCGGCGGCCGACCAGCCCCGGCGACGTGAGCCCGCCCAGGAGGAACGACGCGACGAGCGAGGCACCTGCGATCTGTCGGGTCCGGTCGTCGAGCGGCGGCGATCGCCAGGCGGCGAACAGCAGCACGTTCGGCAGCAACAGCACGACCAGGTAAGACTTCCGCGACACCGGCCCGAGGATCGCGGAGACGATGAAGACGAGGCTCCATTCGGCGAGCTCGGGCCAGCCGCCTGCCGCGGGCCGGCGACGCGTCGCCCAGAGGGCGGCGGCGACCAGGGCGGCCACGGTCACCGCGGTCGCGAAGGTGACGAGCGGGTCGCCGGACTCCGGCACTCCGTTCGCCTTCTCGGCGGTGAACGGCATCATGCCGTGCCCGAGCCAGCGGTCCCACATCGCGAAGATCGACTGGTTCATGTGCCCGACGCCCCAGCCCTCGCCGAGCGCATCCAGCCATGCACGGCCGTAGTCGAGGAATCGCCGCAGGCCAAAGACGGGGACCGGCAGCAGGGAGAGGATGATCGTCGCCGCCGTGGCCGCTGCGGCCGCCGTCCAGCGGCGCGCCCACATCAGGTACGGCACGAAGGCGATCGGCATCAGCTTGATCGCGGACGCCAGCCCGAGCGCGAGCCCGCCGGCAAGCGGCCGGCCGCGCGCATCGAGGTCGAGCCCGCCGAGGGCGAGCGCGAAGACGATCAAGTTGATCTGCAGATGGTCGAAGTTGCTGACCAGGTACCGGCCGGTGAGGAGGAGCGGGACCAGCATTTCCGGCGCCGCCAGCGCCAGCCCCGGTGAACGCGGATCGAGCACGAGCTCTCGGCCGTATACCCGGCGGGCCACGATGCGGAGCACCCACACGAGCGACGCGAAGTTCAGCAGCAGCCACGTGCCCCGGGACAGCAGCCGCGATGCCTCGTCGAGCAGCGCGAGCGGCACGCAGAGCAGGCTGAAGAACGGCGGCCACGTGTTCACTCCCGCGCCGGCATCGAGGTACGCATGGCGGCCGGCGAGCACCAGGCGTCCGACGAGCAGGTAGCCCGTCATGTCGCGATTGTGCTGAACGGAGCCGACGAAGAGGATGGCAGCGGCGACGAGGAGGACGAGCGTCGCCCAGCGCTGCGCCTCCGGCCGGGAATACGTCGCCGAGATCGATTCGAGGATCTGCCGCGGATCTCGCACCGTCGGCCGCATACCATGTCGCTCCCGCAATCTGGATTCCCCGCCGGCTTTGCGTTATTCGAGCGCCTCTGCCGAGATGTTCCGCGTGCGCTCGCTCCTGCTCGTCTGGCTGCCGGTGGCGAGCGCGATCTTCTTCCTCGCCGGTCTGGCCTTCGATCACTCGCGGTTCGTCGGCCTCGTCCAGAGCGAGACCGGGCCGGTCGAGCTCGGCACCGCGGCGCTCTTCGTCGCCGCGGCGTCGTTCGCGGTTGCGATCGCCTGGCGCGTCCCGCTGCCGCGACCCTGCCGGATCTACTACGTTCTCTTCGCGTCGGCCGCGCTCTTCGTCGCCTGTGAGGAGGTCAGCTGGGGCCAGCACCTCGTCGGCTGGAGGAGCCCCCAGTGGTTCGCCGTCCACAACAAGCAAGACGAGACGAACCTGCACAACCTCCTCGGCAGCAAGCCGTCGAGCTGGTTGCGCGAAAGCGCGTACGTCGTCTTCACCGGCGCCTTTCTCGTGCTGCCGCTGGTGGCGCGGAAAGTTCCGGGGAGCTATGCGCCCGGCGGGTGGGCGTACTACCTGCTGCCGAAGCTCGAGCTCGCCGCGCTGATCGTGCTCTCGCTGGTGATCACGGCGCCGAACAAGCTGCACGGCATCCACCGCATGGGTGGAGCGCTCCGCGAGCTGACGGAGCTCTACCAGGGATGGGCGGCCGCGGGGTACGGCGGTCTCTTGTGGCGGCGGCTCGCGCGCGGTGTGGCGCCGCGGGCGACGTGAGCCGCCTCTCGCGGGTCGACTGGGCGCTGGCGGTTCTGCTGCTCGCCGCGGCGCTGGTCCCGCGCCTTCAGGGCCTGGATCGACCGAGCCTGAACACCGACGAAGTGAAGTGGATCCGTCGCGGCGAGCGCATGATCCACCTGTTCCGTGAGGGGCAATACCGGCTGGCGACGGCGCACGTCTCGCATCCGGGAGTGCCGGCGGCCGCGGCGATCGGCTTCGCCATGCAAGAGTCCGCGTGGCTCGGGCTCGATCCCGTGGTCGCGGCGCGCTTGCCGGGCGCGATCGCCGGAGCTCTCGTGCCGCCGCTCCTGTACCTCGCCGCCGCTCCGCTCTGGGGTCGCGAGGTGGCGGCGCTCGCCGGCGCGTTCCTCGCCGTCGACCCGCGACACCTCGCGACCTCCCGTACCGCGCACATCGATCCGCTGTTCGCCGTCTTCTACCTCGCCGCCCTCTGGGGGTTCTTTCGACACGCGGAGGCAGACGGCGCGGTCTGGGGCGTCGCCGGCGGCGTCGCACTCGGTCTCGCGGAGCTCACCCGCACGTCCGGGGTGGTCGCCGTCCTCACTTGGGTCACGTTCGCCACCGTGCTCTGGATGCGCTCGCGTCGGCGGCCGGTGACGGTGGCGGAGCTCTACTTCGCGGTGATCGCGCTCGCGGTGTTCGTCGCACTCTACGGCAAGCTCTGGCTGCCGCACGGCGTGATTCCCGCTGTGAACCGCTACCCGTTCGTTCCTGCCGTGGAGGATGCGATCGCCAGCGCCAGCGCGCACCGGGCCGCCTGGCTGATGGCGGCCACCGTACTGGCGGGATTCGCTTGGCGACTGCGACGGACCGTGTCCGGCCCCCTGTGTCTGCTCTGTGCGTGCGCGTTCGCGTCTCCGGCGCTGGCGCCGGACCTGGCCCGCAATCTGTCAGGCTTTGTGATGAACCTCGCGACCACCCCTCACCGCATCCATCACAACTACTACGGTGGGTTGGCACCTCCGCCCGGCCGCTATCTCACCGTGCTCGCGAGCGGGATGCCTTTGGTTGCATTCCTGGGGGCGTCGATCGGGCTTCCGTTGCTCGCCCTCCGGTCCTGCCGCGACCGATCGCGGACTGGAGACGCCGGACTTCTCGTCGTGAGCGCCGTCGTCGTGTTTCTCGGAGTCGTGAGCCCGCTGCGAAAGGTCGCGTTTCGCTATCTGATGCCGATTTCACCGCTGCTGGCGCTGAGCGCTGCCTGGGCTTGGGTGACCGTTGGTGCGCTGTTGCCTGCGGCCTATCGCCGCGCGCTGGTCGCCGCGGTAGCCGTCGCGGCCGCCGCCGTCGTGCTGCCCGTCGCGCCTCACTTCGCCGCGTGGACGAGCACGATCGGCAGTCTCGTGCGTCGCGAGGCGGGGATCGTTCCACTCCTCGGCGCCGACGGCCACGACGACGCGGCGCTGTTCCTCTGGAGGCGGGCCGGCCCTGGCGACCGGGTGGCGACCTTCTGCTACGACGACGTGCTCCGCTTCTACTGGCACCGCGTGTTGCCCGCGAGGTTGGGCGAGCCGCCGAAGCCGGCGCCGGCGTTCGGTTACTACCGTCTCGGTGATGCCGATTTCGTCGTCTGGGCGCGCCGGGGGCCGAACCTGCCCCCGACCCTGGAGGAGTTCGTCAGCCACCGGCGGCCGGATCTCGAGGTGCGCGCGCTGGAAGAGGTCGTGCTGCGTGCGTGGGACCTGCGAGCCGCGCCGGCTGCGGGGCGCCCGTGAGCCACGCCGCCCGCCGCGAGGATCGCGAAGACACCGACGAGCCCCGCGGAACGTTGCCGCGGGCGTCGGTGGTCGTCGGCGTCGCCCTGGCCGCGACGGCGCTGGCCGTCACCCCGGTGGTTTCCGGCAGCGCCTGGGCGTTCCTGCACGACCGCGAGGTGCGCGCGCTGCTTCTGCTCGCCGGTGCCGCGGCGACCTTCTTCCTGCCGTCGCGGACGCCGCCGGTATTCCTCTGCGTCGCGGCGATGATCGCCGCGCAGCTCTACCTCGCGAACGGTCTCATCTCGGCGACCGGCGGACACCTGCTCTTCTCCGACGATCACTCCGCCTTCTTCTACCGCCTCTACCTGCTGCACGAGCGTTTCCCCGACCTCGCGTTCTACAACCCGGGCTGGAACGGCGGCACGCTGGTTCGCGAGCTCTTCATGACCGGCGCCGTCCTGCTCCACCTCGTGGCGCTGCCGCTCTACCCGTGGATGCCGCTCGAGCGCGCCTACGACGTGACCGTGGCGGCGACCGTGATCGTCGTGCTGCCGTGGGCGGTCTACGCAGCGGCCCGGCTGCTCGACCCGGACGTTCGCCTCGCGCTGGTCGCGGCGTGGCTCGCGCTCGCGCCTTCGCTGCTGCTCTACCGCTGGGCGCTCGCCTACGGCGCGGTGCCGTTCGTCGCCTCGGCGTATCTCACGCCGCTCATCTACGCGCTCGCGCTGCGGGCGATCCGCGCCGAGCGCGCCGACTGGCGATTCCTCCTGGCCCTCGCGGCTTCGCTCAACCTGGCGATGTTCTGGAGCGGCAGCGCGTTCATGCTGGCGCCGGTCGGCGTCGCGCTTCTGCTCGAGCCGCGGAGCGGCGATCGCGCGCGCGCGATCGCTCGGCTCGCAGGCACCGCGGTCGTGGTGCTCGTGCTCAATTACTGGTGGATCGAGGAGTACCTGCGTCTGGTGCCGATCGCGGAGTTCCTCAAGCGCGGACTCCACGGCTCCGCCGCAGCTCAGCAGGCGTTTTCGATCGAGGGTAGCGCTCGGCTCGCGTGGTCGATCTTCATCATGACCGATGCGGTCCTGTGGGTGCTCGTCGTTACCGCCGCCGTGGCGCGCTCGGCGGGCGGCGATCTCCTCCGCTTCGTGCTGCTCGCGATGGTCTATCTCGGCCTCGCCGTGTTCGGGCCGCAGCTCAAGCGGCATCTCGAGCTCGATCGCATGGCGCTGCCGATGGCGCTCTGCCTCGCGCTCCCCGCGGCGGCGGGGGCGCGCGCGCTGTGGCGATCGTCGCGCGTCGGCCTCGCCGGTGCCGCCGGCCGCGGCGTTCTCGCGGCGTTGCTGGCCGCGTCACTGTTCGCGGGCCGCAGCTTCTACCGGAACGAGGGGATCGAGCGTTTCCGCGCGCTCGACGAGAACGTCGAGGGCCTGGTCCGCGCGGTGCGCCGCAACACCCGCGGCGGGCGCACGTACATCTCCGGCTTCGTGCTGCACGATTTCGCCGACGGTCACGCCTCGGGGCTGCAACGCCTGACCGGCGTGCCGATGGTGGCCGTCGACCCGGTGCACCGATACTGGTGGTACCAGGAGCCGCTGCCTCCTCGGTTCCGGCAGGGAGCCGCCGGGCTCCACGAGTACCTTCGCCTGTTCAACGTCGATCTGGCGATCACCAAGGATCGGGACTGGCGGCTACGTCTCTCCGCCGATCCGGCGTTCGAGGAGATCTGGGCCGGCGGACAGTACAAGCTCTTCCGCTTCCGCGAGTTTCCCGCGAGCTACTTCCAGAGCGGCTCCGGAGAGGTGGAGGCCAGCCTGAATCGGCTGCGCGTCCGGCTGGACTCCGGCGAGGCCGTGCTGCGCTTTCGCTGGGTCGACGGCCTCGAGATCAGCGCCGGCGGATCCCTCGAGCCGGCACGCGTGAAAGGGATCGAGCTGATCCACGTGCGCGGCCCGAGCGGTCGCTGGCTCGAGGTGTCCTTCCCGTGACGCGACTCGCCGTGCTCGGAGGGCTCGCGCTCTCGCTCCTGCTGGCGATCGCGGTCACCGCCGTCGGCACGCACGTGGTCGAGCGCGATTCCGCGAGAGCGACTCATGTCTCCGGCGGCGGTTCGGGCTCGTTTCTCCTCGCGCACGACGACACGGGCACGCTCGGCCGCGAGCGGTTCGACCCCTTGCTCCGCGCTCCGGCCGCCGTGATCTCCGATCGGGCCACGTCATTCCTGGTCGAGCACGCGCTCGGCTTGATGGTGGTCTTCTTCTCGTACTTCGCTGCGATCGCCTGGAGTGGAGCTCCGGCGGGCTGGTCCGGCGCGGGCGCTGCTGCGTTCGCGATCGCGCTGTCGCCGCTCGAGCGGCTCGGCCACCCGCTGTGGACGCCTTCGCCCTGGCTGGTGCTCTTCGGCTGGGGCCTCGTGGCGCTCGCCCGGTCTCCCACGGCACCGATCGCGGCCGGAACGCTGCTGGCGCTGGTCCTCCTGCGTCTCGGAAGCGAGCTGTACTTCCGCGCCGCGCTTCCGCTGGTCGCGGTGTTCACGCTCCTCGCCGGTCCGCGGTCGCGTGAGCACGGCGCCGCCGCGGTCCTGCTGCTCGCCACCGTGATCCTCTCGTTCGCCTGGCCGACGGCAACGCCGCCTCCGGCGTGGGCGACGCTCGGCGAGGCCGCGCGGACCGCCACGGCCTCGGAATGGCTGGCGCAGGCGCGATTCGTGGAGCTCGCCTGCCTCGCTGCTTTCGCTTTGGCGGCGATCACCGCGGCTGCGCGCGAACGGAGCGCCCGCGGTGCGGCGTTCGCTGCGCTCGTGCTCGTGTGGGCATCGCTCGACGGTGCGATCCTCGCCGGCTGGCGAATTCCTCCGCTCCGTCCGTTCCGCTGGGTGCCGGACGGCGGCGAGCACATGGTGCCGATCGTCTTCGTGGTGGGCGCCGCCGCGGTCCTGATCGCGTCCGGGGCTCGCGCGTTGTCGCAGCTGGCGCCGCCACGGACAGGCGTGATCGCGGCGGTGATCCTGGCCGCCGTGGCCGTCTCCGCGGGTCTCGCGTCGGCGCCACCGGCCGGTGCGTTCGCGTCCGGCTCGGCTGCGTCCGCGGCTCCGCCGGGGGCCGGCGAGCTCCGCGTGCTCGCATGGCCGCTCGCCTTTGCGCCGCTGGCGATGCGCCTCGAGGAGCATCCGTCGGCGCGCTTCGCGAACCTCGAGCCGCGGGCGCTCGTCGCGTTCGTTCGCTTTCTTCCGGTTCGCCCGAACACGTTCTGGACCGAGGCGTTCTGGCAGGAGGCGCGGAAGCTCGATCTCGATGCGGTCGAGTTCCTCGAGAGACCGCCTACGGAGGAGATCCCCTGGGCGTGGCTGGCGCCGCTCGCGCCGCCCGCGTCTTGGCGCCTGAGCGTGCCGCGGGCGCTCGCGGATTTCGCCGGGCTCGAACGGGTGCCGTCGGATGGCTGGCTCGCGAGGTCGAACGGCGCGAACCCCGCGGTGCTTCCGGAGTCGGCCGCGCTCGACGATCGAGCGGACACGCGCTGGGGAAGCGGCGGGCCGCAGCATCCCGGCCTCGAGTACGAGATCGACCTCGGCCGCGAAGTCGAGGGGCTCCGCCGCGCCGTGCTCGACGGCGGCACGTGGCGCACGGACTACCCGCGAGCGGTGGCGGTGGAGGTCGCCACCGGTGGCGGCGAGTGGGTGCGCGTGGCATCCGATCCGCGGCCCGAGGTCCAGGGACGGTACGTCGTCCTCGATTTCGCGCCGCGGCGCGCGCGCCGCATCCGCTTCGTCGAGCTCGACGGCGATCCGGTCTTCGACTGGTCGATCGCGGAGGTCTCGCTCTGGCGGGGCTCCGGAGTTTCCCCGGCGGCCGCATCTGATACAGGAGCCGACCGAGCCCGATGAAGCTCCTGTGGATCGCCCCACAGCCCTTCTACAGCACGCGGGGCACGCCGATGAACGTGCGGCGGCTGGCCGAGATCGCCGCCGGGGCCGGCCACGAGATCGATCTGGTCACGTACTTCCTCGGCGAGGATCCGCGACTGCCCGCGTCGGTGCGGATTCTCCGTTCCGCTCGGCTGCCGTTCGCGCGACGAGTGCCGATCGGACCGTCGCTTCTGAAGCTCCCGCTCGATCTCCTCGTGCTCGCCCGTGCGTTCTCGCTCTTGCGAGACGGTACACGGTACGACGCGCTTCACGGATTCGAGGAGGGCGCGTGGATCGCGGCGCTGCTCGGCCGCTGGCGGCGGATCCCGTTCGTCTACGACATGGACTCGGACCTCGAGGAGCAGACGCGGATCGCCCGCGGCTGGTACCTGCGCGGCCTCGCGCCGCTGGTGGCGGGAATCGACCGCTGGGCGCTCCGTCGAGCGGCGGTCGCCGTCACCGTCTGCGCCACGCTGAGCGAGCGCGCGCGGCGGCTCGCGCCGGGCGTGCCGATCCACCAGATCGAGGATGCGCCGAACGTCGCCATCGCGGCCGACGCGGCTCTGGCCCGCGCCGAGGTGGTGCGGCGCTGGAGCCTGCCGCCCGGGGAGCTCGTGGTCTACACCGGGAACCTCGAGCCGTACCAAGGCGTCGAACTGCTCGTGCAGGCGGCGCCGCGCGTCCTTGAACGAAGGCCGATGGTCGTCTTCCTCGTCGTCGGCGGGGAGGTGCCGCAGGTGGAGGCGCTGCGTGCGCTCGCGGTCTCTGCCGGAGGCCGCGTCGTCATCACGGGCGCCCGCCCGGAATCGGAGATGCCGGCGTACCTCGCGGCGGCCGACGTGCTGGTGTCGCCGCGAAGTCAGGGAACGAACACGCCGCTCAAGCTCTACTCGTATCTGCTCTCCGGAAAGCCGCTGGTCGCGACCGATCGGCCGGTCCACACCCAGGTGGTGAGCGCGGAGGAGGCGATGCTGGCAGAGCCGTCGCCCGAAGGGATCGCGGGCGGGATCCTCGCGCTGCTGGAATCGCCCGAGCTCCGGGAAGCGATCGCCGCGCGCGCGCGCCGCCTCGCGGAGACCCGGTTCGGCCCCGGGATCTTCCGCGACAAGGCCCTCGCGTTCCTCGAAGCACTCGAGGACCGGGTCGCGCGGGCGCCGCGGCGGGGAGCCGTGTGATGCGCCGCGACCTCGGCCGCCTCGCACGCGAGACGTTCGACGTCGCCGTCGTCGGCGCCGGCATCTACGGCGCGTCGATCGCGCGCGATGCGGCGCTTCGCGGGCTCTCCGTCGCCGCGATCGACAGCGGAGACTTCGGCCACGCCACGTCGGCGAACAGCCTGAAGATCATCCACGGAGGCCTTCGCTACCTGCAGCACCTGGACTTCGTCCGCATGCGCGCCTCGATCGCGGAGCGGTCGATCCTGCTGGCGATCGCGCCTCACCTGGTGCGGCCGTTCCCGTTCCTGATGCCGCTCTACGGCCACGGTCTCCACGGCCGCGAGGCCCTGTGGGTCGCGCTCAAGCTGAACGACCTGGTGAGCTTCGATCGCAACCGCTCGCGCGACCCATCGCGGCGCCTGCTCGGCGGCCGCGTCGTGAGCCGAGAGGAGTGTCTGCGGCTGTCGCCGGGGATCGTCGAGGACGGTCTCACCGGCGGCGCGATCTGGTACGACTGCGTGATGCAGGACTCGGAGCGCCTGCTGCTCGCCACCGTCCTCTCCGCCGCCGATCACGGCGCGGCGCTGGCGAACTACGTCGAAGCGGTCGGGGTGCTGCGCTCCGGCGATCGCGCGATCGGGGTCCGCGCCCGCGATCGCATCGGCGGCGGCGACCTCGACGTCCGTGCTCGGGTGGTCGTCGACGCGGCCGGGCCGTGGGCGCGTCGCGCGCTCGACGGCAACGGCGAGCCCGTCCGCTGGGCCCGGGCGATGAACGTGGTCACCCGCCCGATCGGATTCGATCATGCGCTCGGCGTATCGAGCCGGAGCAGGACCCGCGGAAGGGGCCGACTCTACTTCTTGGTGCCGTGGGGGCAGCGGACATTGATCGGTACCGCCTATTTGCCGTTCGCGGGCGACCCCGATTCGATGGCGGTGACGAGCGCGGAGGTCGCCGCGTTCGTCGCCGAGGTCGACGCGGCGCAGCCGGCGCTCGGGCTCACGTTCGACGACGTCTCCTTCGTCCACTCGGGGCTCGTGCCGATCATCGGAGACGGCCAGGCAAGCGAAATCGAGCTCGGGCGCCGGCATCGGGTCGACGAGCGTGCCGACGGCGTCGTCACCGTGACCGGGGTCAAGTACACGACCGCGCGCGGCGTCGCCGAGGAGGTCGTCGACCGCGCATGCGCTCGGCTCGGGCGGCGCGCTGCATGCGCGAGCGCCTCGACGCCGCTCCGCGGCGGAGACATGGACCATCTCCACGACTATCTCGCGCGCGCGATCGAACGGCAGCCGGAGGCGGTCGGGGAACACGTCGTCCGGCGGCTCGTCGAGCGCTACGGCACCGACTACCAGCGAGTGCTGGAGATTGCCGCAAGCTCGCCCTCGCTCGCCCGGTCGATCAACGGCTCCAGCGAGGTCGTCGGCGCGGAGATCGTCCATGCGGCCCGCGCCGAGATGGCGGTGCGGCTCTCGGACGTCGTCTTCCGGCGGACGGCTCTGGCCGCGGCCGGACATCCCGGTGCGGCGGCGCTCGACGAGGCATCGCGGATCCTCGGCGCAGAGCTCGGCTGGGATTCCGCGCGGCGGACGCGTGAGGTCGAGGACGTCGACCGCACGCTCGTCGAGAAACGTCACGCGCGGCCGGTGTCGCTCGCCGCGACGGCGGCGATCCGATGACCGGAGACGCGCCGGAGCGCGCGCTCGCGCTCTTCGACAAGTCGGTGCTGAAGCAGGCGAAGTACCGCGCCCTCGTCCGCTTCGTCGGCGACGTCGACGGCAAGACCTGCCTCGACCTCGGCTCCGACAACGGCGTCTTGAGCTTGCTTCTCCGCCGCCGCGGCGGCCGCTGGTCGAGCGCGGATCTCGCCGAGAAGGCGGTGGAGGCGATCCGTGCCGTCGTCGGCAGCGACGTTCACCGGACGGATGGCGCGACGCTCCCGTTCGCCGACGGCAGCTTCGATCTCGTGGTCGTCATCGACATGCTCGAGCACGTTCGAGACGACGCCGCCTTCGTCGCCGAGCTCGCGCGCGTGACTCGCGCCGGCGGCGAGCTCGTGCTCAACGTCCCGCACAGGAAGCCCTGGAGCGTCGGTCGCCCGTTGCGGAACGTGCTCGGCCTCACCGACGAATGGCATGGTCACCTGCGGCCGGGGTACGACCTAGGCGAGATCCAGTCGCTGCTGGACGGCCGATTCGAGATGGTGGCAAACGCGACGTACTCGAAGGTGTTCTCGGAGATCCTCGACGTCGCGCTCAACTGGGCCTACGCGCGGAAGTCCGGTGGCCCGGGGCGGGAAAGCGAGAAGGGCACGGTCGTCAGCGCGAACGACCTCGCGCGGTTCGAGCGGGAGTTCCGGCTGCTGTCGCGCGTTTATCCGCTGCTCCGGCTCTTCACGCGCCTCGATCGGCTGGTTCCGGCGCGCGGCTACGCGCTGATCGTCAAGGCGCGCCGGCTGTAAAAGGGGTCGGGGAGTCTTTTCTCGCCGGTCAGCGGGCCGCTGATTCGCCCCGACCGATCGCGAAAGACTCCCGCCCCATTCTCTCAGTCGATGCGCTCGCAGCCATCCGGAATCGGATACGCGAGGATCTCGCCGGTCTTCAGGTACACCATGGCCCAGACGTTCTTCCCGAAGAAGCATCCCGTGTGGACGTAACGCCAGACCTCCCGCGGGCCACCGTCGGCGTTCCCGCGGAAGATGCCGCGCTCGAGAAGGGTGCTCCCGCTCGGCGGGTTCGCGCTGTGGACCTCGACGCGCGACGTCTTGCCGTTGACCGCCTCGTCCATTGCCAGCGCGAGCTTGCCGTTGAACACGCCACCGCCGCCGTCCGAGACCGGTTTCCACAGGAAACCCTCGGGCCCGTCCGTGGAATCGCGCTCGATCACCACCCCGCGGAACCTGCCAGCCACCGGGAGCCAGTTCTCACCCGCGCCGTCGACGCTGAACGCCATGTCCGCCTTCCCGCGGGAGAGCCGATTGCGGAGGCGGAACGCGCCGGTCGACTGCTTGTAGAGTCCGGCCGAGTCACGGCCGTTCCCATCCCAATCGCCGGCGATCGGCAGGAAGTCGGCTCCGCCAGGGCCGAAAGTGAAATCCTTGGTGGCAGTGGCGCCGAGCACGTTCCGGTTCGTGGTCAAGAAGCGGCCGGTCGCCGGATCGTAGAGGCCGATCGAGTCGGTGCCGTCGCCGTTCCAGTCGCCGGCGATCGGCAGGAACCCCGGCTGCCATTCCGCGAGCGAGGCGCTCGTCCCGTCGTCGCCCGAGGTCAAGGGATTCCGCAGCAGGAACTCACCGGAGTCGGGATCGAAGACGCCGACGGAATCCTCGCCGTCACCGTCCCAGTCGCCGGCGACGGGCAGGAGCCCGTCCGGACCCACCTCGATGTCGATGTCGACCGGCCCTGCGGTGTTTCGCAGGCGAAGCTGGAAGCGTCCCTTGCTCGGGCTGTACACGCCGACGGTGTCCACCCCATCGCCGTCCCAGTCGCCGGCGATCGGCAGCTGCGCCGTCGCCGGCCTGCCGAACTGGAAATCGACGTCGGCGGGGCCGCCGGCGTTCTCGACCTTCAGGGCGAACCGCAACGTCTCCGGATCGCGAAGGCCGACGGAGTCGGCGTCCTCGGGACCCGCGTTTGCCGTGCCGGTGAGCGCCACGAGCACGGCGGCCGCCGAGATCGTCCGCTTGGATTTCGCAATCATCGAACCTCCCTGAAGGCGGTTTCCCCGCCGGAAAATTCGCCGCTGATGTCACGTGCCCGCGACTCGCGCAACCCGCTCCTGGCTGGGACATGCGCGGCGGCCGCTCCGCGCGAGTCGGCGAAGCGCTCGAGGATCGCGTCGGCGATCGCCTTCGCCGCGAGGCGATGCCCGATCGCGTTCGGATGGGTGTAGTCGATCAGCACCGGCTCTCGGCTCTCGGCGAAGACCTTCACCAGGTCGAGGAGGGGGATGTCGTTCTCGGCCGCGAAGCGCGTGAGAATGGGCGCGGTTTCGGACGCATGCTCGGCGATGCGCGTGTCGATCGGGAAGACGACGAACAGGACCGCGGCGCCGCGGGAGCGCGCGAGATCACGGATCTGGAGCAGCACACGGCTCCACTGCGGCCAGTCCTTCTCGATCGACACCATCTGTCCGGGATCGATGTAGTGGTCGAGGATCACGCGCTCACGCGACCGGCGGTCGAGACCGAGGCGCTTCATCCAGCGCACGTGCCGGCGGCGAAAGCCCGGGATGCGGCGGTCGAGCAGCGCGAGCAGCGAGCTGTAGTCGTACCAGGCCTGCTCGCCGAAGACGCC
>JAXDLK010000311.1:0-21322 GCA_034666665.1 Candidatus Binatota bacterium | reverse complement strand
CGCGCGACCCCGGGCAGGACCTGCACGTCGTAGAGCTCGGCGACGACGCCCTCGAGCTCGAGCCAGTGAGCGACGACGCCACTCCGGAGATCGACGACCCAGAGGCCGCAACGCGCCTCCGCATCCTTCTCGCGGAGGCGGTCGTCGAGCGCCAGGCCCGAGAACGTGCGATCGTGCCGCGGCTTCGATAGGCCGACGATCGCGGAGTCGCCGGCGAACGTGAGTCCGCGCACGTACCCGGGAAAGAACGCCACCGGCTCGAAGCGGCCGGTCGCGCGATCGACCGTGCCGAGCTCGCCGGTGCCGGAGCTCAGCACCCACAGACGGCCGCCGTGGACGCGCGGCGAGTGTGGCATCGATAGTTCGGCGGCGACGATCTCGCTCGTGCGCACGTCGATGACCAAACCGCCCGCGTGGCGTCGCTCCCGCCAGCCGGCGGCGACGTCGGAGCGGCTGACCGCGGTGACGAATGCCGGCGAACCGTCGTCCATCGCGAGGCCGTTCAAGTGACACCGGTCCTCCGGCGCGAGCCGCGACACGAATGGCGGCTTCCACAGCGGAGCGAAGCTCCACCGATCACTGATGGTGGCGAGACAGCTGTACGCGGTGTTCACGAAGACGACGCGGCCTTCGCGGTCGAGGGCGACGTCATGGATGTCGAGATCGCCGGTCGTGAACGCCTGCCGCGGGACGTACAGGCGATCGTAACCCGCATGCGTCTCGCCGGGCGGCAGCGCGTCGTCGAAACGCCAGAGCTGCCAGCGCGTGCTCATCCACAGCCGCTCCGCGCTTGCCCACAGGCCCATCGGCCGGTCGAAGTTGCGCTCGAAGACCGAGAGCGCTCCGTCCGGCTTCCGGCCGATCAGGAACAGCCGGTTCGTCTGGTAGGTGGTGAAGGCAAGCGAGAGCTTCGAGTCCTGGAGCCAGCCGAGGAAGTGCCGGGAGACGCGAACTTCGAGCGGCGATTCGGACATCGGTGACGGCGCCGGCGCGCGCGGCCGCGAAGCTAGCGCACGGGGCGGGCCTGCGTCGATGGCGGCGCGAACCTACCATCTGCGCCGCCGGCCGTTCCGGCGGGCCCCACGATTCCTTCGGCGATCGACACGGCGTTCGACGAGCCCGCGGCCAGAAGATGCCTCGCGCGCCGACCGCGCGCGGTCAGGTCACTGCCAGCGCCATGAAACCCTCCCGTGCGCGCCCCGATCGATCTCGGCGCCGCCGGGGAATTCGACGTGGCTCGACTCGAGCAGGTTCCGGCCCACGACCGCGAGCTCCAGGGCATCCGTCGCGCGCCATGCGAGTTGCGCATCGGCACTGAAGTACCTCGACGTGCCCGTCTCCTCGGCCCTGTCCGCTCCTTTGCCGATGTTGTCGACGAAACGGAACATGGCACCGAGCTCGAGATCGCGAGGCAGGTCGACGAAGGACCAGAGGTACACCTGGTTGTGCGGCGTGGAGTCCTCGAAACGCTTCGCCCGATTGATGTCGAGGCTGTCGGATTCCGGATGCAGCTGGAGCTCGAGGTAGCTGTACGTCGCATCGAATCGCCATCCGGGGCGCGGGGACCAGGCAGCCGCGACCTCGACGCCGTATCCCTCGCCGTGCATGCGATTGGCGGCGAACACGGGTAGGACCACGCGACCGTCCTCGTCGGTCGTCTGCGGATCGAGCTCGAGCGTCGCCAGGCGATCGTACCGGTTGTAAAACGTGGTGACGTCGAACGAGAGATCGTCGGCCGGCTGAACGCGGTACCCGAGCTCGAACGCGAGAAGCTCCTCGGCGCTCATGTCGTGGTTGCCGAGCAGCAGCACTCTGGGATCCTGTCCCGGCGGGCTCGCCTCGATGAACACGTCGCGCTCGATGCGCGTCGGCACGCGCACGGCCCGCGACACTGCGGCCCAGATCGTCTGTCGCTCCGCCGGGTCGTACGCGATCCGGCCGGTCGGCTGGACCTCGAAGCCGCTGAAGTCGTTGTGCTCGAGCTTGGTCCCGACCGTCAACCGCAGAGACCCGTCCAGGAAGGCGATCTCGTCTTGAACGAACCCGCTCACCAGCTGATCGTCGGCCCCGATCGGACGCAGCTCGGCGACGCCCTTGCCGCGGAACTCGTCGCTCATCAGCCGGTACGCCGCACCCCAGAGAATCTGCTGGCGCTCCGTCAGGCGGAATCCATGCTGCAGGTCCGCGTCGAAGGTGTGGAGGTCGTCCTCGTACGTGGGATCGTCGCGGTGGGTACGGTCGTAATACGCCTGGAGCTCCAGGGTCGAGTCGTTCTCGAGCGTCCGCTGCCAGCGGCCGAGGACGTTGCCACCGGCGACGTCGGCCTCGAGATCACCCTCGGGGCCGGCACGACCCGTGACCTCGACGGCCGGACGGAGCTGCCCGACGTCCCCGGTGTAGACGTCGCCTTGGACGGTGACCTCGTCGTCGTGGCTTGCGTCCCAGTCCGTGCGGAACCCGAAGCGACCCATCCGCCAGTCGTCGTCGGTCGGTCCGGCGTCGACGAAGCCGTCCCGCTCGAAGTACTTGCCGTAGACACGGTAGTGAAAATCCTCGCCGAGCGCTCCGCCATAGCGGATCCCGCCGAACCCGCGCTCCTCCTGACCGCCGCCGCCCTCCAGGTAGAGACCGTGCGTGTCGCGCGCGCTCTTGGTCACCACGTTGATGACGCCGTTGACGGCGTTCGCTCCCCAGAGCGAAGCGCCGGGGCCGCGCACGACTTCGATGCGGTCGACGTCCTCGAGCAGCGTGTCCTGCACGTCCCAAAGGACGCCGGAGAAGAGCGGCGTGTACGCGCTCCTGCCGTCCATCAGGACCAGCAGCTTCGAGGAGTTCAGGCTGGAAAAGCCGCGCGAGGCGACCGCCCACTCGCTCGCGTCGATGCGAGCCACGTGCACGCCCGGTACCATCCTCAACGCCTCCGGGATCGCCGTGACGCCGAGCCGGCGCAGATCATCGCCGGGAACGACGGCGATCGCCGCCGAGGCCCCCGACCGGCTTTCCGCTTTCCGCGAGACCAAGGTGACCGGCAGGTTCATCAGCTCCTCGAGCGTGAGCTCGGTGAGCTTCCGGCCGTCGGCGGCGGCGGAATCGGCGCGACTCTCGCAGCACACGAAGAGGGCGGCGAGAGCGACCGCACGAATCCGCGGACGCGGAACACGAGCGCGGCCGGGAGGCTTCGATCGCGCGATCCGCTCGGCACGGGAAGACGCGAGGAGTCGACGGAGAGAGCGGCCGATCGCGTGGATCGCACCCGACGTCGGTACGCGAGCCGAAACGTGCCTGGAGTGATCCACCATCCGCCGAAGATGCTGCCGGCCTCGACCGGCGCAGCCTCACCCCAAGGACAGGGTACCAGGCGGCTACGGGACCGCGGAAACCTACGTCGAGGAATCGCGAAGGGCGACGACGGCGAGAGCTCGGTCGAGAGTTACGCGGGCACTACGGGATGCCCCCGCAGGCCGTGCCTCGTCCGGCACACGAAGGGCCGCCGGCCGGAACCACCTCTCCCGCTGGGCAATGGATCGCGAAGGCCGCGCCTTTCCCCTTCTCGCTGTCGACCGTCAGCGCCGCTCCGTTCGCCTCCACGTACCACTTCACCAGCGTGAGACCGATTCCCGATCCTTCGAACTTTCGCGTGTAGCCCATCTGCTCCTGCGAGAACTGGTCGAAGAGGTGGGGCAGATACGATCGTTCGATACCGATCCCGGTATCGGAGATTCGCAGGCTCACGGCACCGGATCGGTCGCGCTGGAGACTCATCGATACGACGCCTCGCTCGGTGAACTTGATCGCATTGTCGACGAGCTGACGAAGAGCTGCCGAAAGGCAGTATTCGTCGAAAACGACCGTGAGGCTCGGATCGGCGACCTCGCACGAAAGAGTCAATCCCTTCTCCACCGCCGTGGCTTCGAACTCCGCCTCGATCTTCCGCAGCACGGCAGCCGGATGAAGCGTGGCCGGTTTGGTCTCGAAGATCCCCGTCTGGATGCGAGCGAGGTCGAGGACTGCGTGAATCGTATTGAGAAGCCGCTTCGACGCCCTCTTCACTCCATCGATCATGGGATCCAAGCTCGTGATCGCCATGTCGGCCAGCTCCTCGGCGACCAGCGCGCTGTACCCCAGGATCACGTTGAGCGGAGTGCGGATCTCGTGGCTCATGTTCGCCAGGAACGCATTCTTCAGCCGATCCGATTCCTGCGCGCGAGCGAGCGCGGCCTGGAGCTCTCGTTCCGCCTGTTTCCGCTCGGTGATGTCGCGAACGATCGAGAGCAGACACCGCTCGCCGTCGACGTCGACGGTCACCGCCGAGTAGAGCGCGGTCCGGCACTCGCCGTCCTTGGTGCGGAATTCCATTTCCCGGTCGCGGACGAACCCGCTTTCTTCTGCTTCGCCGAGCACCCGCTCCAGCTCGCCCGGATCGCTCCAGAGATCGAGCTCGGAAAGTGGATTGCCCATCACTTCTGCCCGGGTGAACCCGCTCATCTCGAGGAACTCCGGGTTTGCCTCGACTACGTGGCGGTCTCGACAGCGATGGATGACGATCGCATCCAACGTCTGCTGGAAAATGCGCTGAAACTTCTCGACGCTCTCGCGGGCGATCTGTTCGACCCGCCGCCTCTCCTGCCGGAGACGGTGCTCTTCGATGGCCCGGGTGACGGCTGGCCCGAGCCGGGTGAGCCGATCCTTCAGCAGGTAGTCGGTGGCGCCTTCGCGCATGAGCTCGACGGCCGTGGTCTCGCCGAGCGTCCCGGAGACGACGATGAAGGGAACGTCCAGGGTGGACTGCTTCAAGAGCGCGAGAGCCCGAAACGCGTCGAACTGCGGCATCGCGAAGTCCGAGAGAATCACATCGAAGCTCGAAACGAGCACGCTCCGGTATTCGATTTCCGAGTCGACCCGGCGATGGTCGACGTCGAATCCGTCGCGGCGAAGCTGTGCGATCACCAGCTCCGCGTCTTCGGGCCGATCCTCCAGCAGAAGAACGCGGAGCGGAACTCCCACTTCAGCGACCACTTCGTTCCGGCTGATGATTGTGGAGCACCCAGTAGAGACCGAGCGAGGACACCGCCTCGGTGAACCCCTCGAAGTCCACCGGTTTGACGATGTAGCTGTTCACTCCGAGCTCGTAGCTGTCGAGGACGTCACGCTCTTCCCGAGAGGAAGTGAGGACCACGACGGGAATCGTTCGAGTTCGCGGATCGTCCTTGATGCGCCGGAGGACGTCGATGCCATCCACCTTGGGAAGCTTCAGGTCGAGGAGGACGACGCGGGGGGCATTCTCGATGGCGCGATCGGCGTGTTCCCCGGTGCAGAAGATGAAGTCGAGCACCTCGGCGCCGTCGCGCGCGATCGCGATGTGGTTGGCGACCTTTCGTTTGCGGAGCGCATGGAGTGTGAGCTCGAGGTCCTGTGGATTGTCTTCGACCAGCAGGATCTCGACCGGGGTGTCAGCCATTCGTCGCGCTTCCCAGAGTGAACGAAAAGGTGGCTCCCCGCTCGGGCGCGCCTTCGGCCCAGACGCGGCCGCCGTGGCGGCGGACGATCCGCTCGACCAGCGCCAGGCCGACGCCCGTGCCTTCGAAATCTTCCTGTCGATGCAGCCGCTGGAACACGCCGAACAATTTGTCCGCGTACCGCATGTCGAAACCCGCGCCGTTGTCGCGCACGAAGTAGACGTCTTCACCGCCGTCTCTTCGGCAGCCGACCTCGACCGACGCATTCTCGCGTCGCCGGGTGAACTTGAAGGCGTTGCCGAGCAGGTTCAGGAACACCTGCTTCAAGAGCGCGGGATCGGCTTGACAGTCGGGAAGCTCGCCGATCGTGAGCTCGACCGTTCGGTCCTTCTCCCCTGCTCGCACCTCCTCGATCGCGTCGCGGACGATCTCCGCGGGAGAGACGTGGCGCTTCCCCAGCGGCTGGCGACCGAGGCGTGAGAAGGCGAGAAGGTCGTCCACGAGCTGTCCCATCCGCTGCGCGTTCTCGCGGATGATCTTCAGGTATCGTCGGGCCTCCTGCGGGAGCGCCGACGCGTGCTCCTCGACGAGAATGCGGGAGAAGCCGTCGATCGCCCGAAGCGGCGCGCGAAGATCGTGCGAGACGCTGTAGGAGAAGCCTTCGAGCTCGCGGTTCGCCGCTTCCGCCGCTTCGATGGCGGCCCGGAGCGTTTCGTCCGCGTGTTTCCGTTCCGTCACGTCGCGCCCGATCGTCGAGATGCCGATGATGCGTCCGCCGTCATCCCGAACCGGCGAGATCGTCAGCGAGATGTCGACCAGGCTGCCGTCTTTTCGCACGCGCACCGTCTCGAAGTGCTCGATCCGCTCGCCGCGCCGAACGCGCTCGAGAATCGCCGCGAAATCATCCCGCACGGCCGGCGGGAGGAGCACCGACACCGGCTTTCCCGAGATCTCTTCCGAACGGTACCCGTAGAGCCTCTCGGCTCCTGCGTTCCAGCTGGTGATCGTGCCGTCCGGCGTGTTCGCGACGATCGCGTCGTCGGAGCACTCGACGATCGCTGCCAGTCGCGCCCGCGCCTCCTCGAGCCGCTGCTGTTCGACCGCACGAGCAACGGAGAGCGCGAGCGTCTCGGGGTCGAAGGTGCCCTTGACGAGATAGCCTCGCGCACCTTCCTGGAGCGCGCGCGTGGCGACCGTTTCATCTCCGAGGCCGCTCATCACCACGATCGGGACGCCCGAAGGATGGGCGCTCGCGCGGGTAACGGTGTCGATCCCGTTGCTGTCCGGCAGGCCGAGGTCGAGCAGCAAGGCGTCGATGCCACCGTCGTCGAGCCGTCCGAGCCCGTCCGCCAGTGACGTGGCCCAGAACAACTCCCAGGCGTGCGGCGCGTGATCCGCGATCAGCTCACGCACCAAGCGAGCGTCGCCGGGATTGTCTTCGACCAGGAGCACCCGCAGAGGAGGCTTCGTCACCGGCCTGACCGGCGTGCGGCTCGCCTCCGCGAGCTGCGATCGTCGTGCGATCGGTGCCGCTCCTGGTTCACGGTTGCCCCTCTGTCACCAGGCTAACGTCGCCAGCCCGCCGGCAGGGTACGGGCTCGCCCGGAGTTCTCCCCGGGAGAACCCGGATTCGGTCAGCGGGGGGCGCGAGGGACGTCGAGCCGCGGCAAGAGGCCGCGTTCGAGAGCGTAGCGGATGAGGTCGGTTTGCGTCCGCAGCGCGAGCTTCCGCATCAAGCTCGCCTTGTGACTTTCGACCGTACGCGGGCTGATGAAGAGGCGGGAGCCGATCTCGGCGTGAGAATGGCCTTCCGCGAGGAGCTGGAGGACCTCGCGTTCCCGCCTCGTCAGGTTCTCGTAGTCGTCGAGGTGCTCGCCGCTCGGTCGTGCCAAGTAGGCGCTGATCGCATGCTCCGACAGTGGCGAGCTGAGGAAGCGCCGGCCGGCAGCGGCTTCGCGGATCGCGGTGACGAGATCCAGGCGGCTCGAGCCCTTGAGCACGTACGCGGCCGCGCCCTTCTTCATCGCCTCCATGACGTAGCTCTCGCTCGAGTACATCGAGAGCACGACCACGTGGGTCGCCGAGAATTTCTTCGCGACCTCGCGGGTCACCTCCAGCCCGCCGAGCCCCGGCATCATCAGATCCAACACGAGAACCTGGGGACGGAGACGCTCGACCAAGCGTAAGGCTTCCAGCCCGTTCCCCGCTTCCCCGACCACCGAGAACCCCGCCTCTGCTTCGAGCAGCGCGCGCAGGCCTTCGCGTACGACCGCGTGATCATCTGCCAGCAGCAGGGTCACCATCAGCGTGGTTCCTGCGCGCGCAGCGGAAGCTCGGCGATCACCCGTGTTCCGGCTCCCCGGGTCGAGGCGACCAGCAAGCGCCCTCCCAGCAGCTCCGCGCGCTCGCGCATCCCCGTGAGCCCGCCGGTACGGCCGGGGGCCGAGGGATCGAAGCCGACGCCCGCGTCTTCGATTTGGATCCGCAACGTCTCGTCGTCACCGCACGCGCGGACGAGCGCCCGCTCGACGGCGGCATGCCGCGCTACGTTCGTCAGCGCCTCCTGGACGATACGGTACGCAGCAATCTCGATCTCCGGCGGAAATCGGCGGTCGAGACCCTCGTGGAGGAAGCGTGCGCTGACGCCGGTCTGTTTCGAATAGCGCCGGCAATGCTCGAGGAGGGCGGCGAGCAGGCCGAGGTCGTCGAGGGCCGAAGGGCGCAGGTCCAGGCACAGCTCGCGAAACCGCTCGAGCAGCTGGTCTACCAGTGCGGTGGCGACGGCGAGCCGCTCGCCGGCCGCGGATGACAAGGCCTGCGGCACGCTCTCGAGAGCGAACTTGACCGCGGTGAGCAATTGACCGCTCTCGTCGTGCAGCTCGCGAGCGATCCTCCGACGCTCGGCCTCCTGCGCCTCCACGAGGCGTCTCGAGAGCTCTCGGAGTCGCTGCCGCCCACCCTGGGCTTCCTCGAAGAGGTTCACGTTCTCGATCGCGACCGACGCCATCTGCGCGAGCTGCACGAGGATCGTTTCGTCGTCGGCGGTGAACTCGCCCTCGTAGCGGTCGGAGAGCTGGATGAGGCCGATGTTCTTCCCGTCGTGACCGACGAGCGGAGCGGCGAGCCAACCGCGCAACGGGGGATGCCGGTCCGCGGCGTTTCCGAACCTGCGCCACGCGGGATGCGCCTCGAGCTCACTCTGGGTCATCCGCATCGGCTCGTTCATGCGGCAGGCGAGCGAGTAGATGCCGGAGCCATCCGGCTCTGCGTCGTATTCACGCCATGCGGCGTACTTCTCGGAGAGCGAGACGCTGGTGATCGCCTGCGCCGAGGTTCGATCATTCGTCAGGCTGGTGACTGCCTGGTGAGCGCCGACGATTTCTCGCGCCTTCGCGGTGATGATCTGCAGGACCCAGGCGAGCGGATTCATCGAATTGATCGCCGAGGCCGCTTCCGCCAGGCCCTGGAGCTGTGCCGCATGGTGCGCGCGTTGCTCCTCGGCCAATTTCCGGTCGCTGATGTCGTGAACGAACGCGGTGAACGCGGCCCCGAGCGTGGAGCTCACCGTCAGCTCCACCGGGAATTCGTGGCCGTCGCGGCGGAGCAGCGTGAGCTCGAACCGGCTATTCAAGTGCAGTGCCTCTCCGGTGGTTTGGAACCGCCGCAGTCCGGAATCGAGCGCTTCCCGAAACCGCAGCGGAACGACCAGCTCCGTCGCCCTTCTGCCGCGAGCCTCTTCGGCACCCCAGCCGAACAGCTTCTCGGCCTGCTGGTTCCACAAGAGAATCGAGCCATGCGTGTCGACGGTGACGACCGCGTCCAGTGCAGCTTCGATGACGGCGCGTACGTGCTCCTCGCTCTGCCGCAACCTCTTCTCGGCTTCCTTTCGATCGGTCACGTCCCGGATCGATCCCGCCATCCGCACGAGGTGCCCCCCGCGATTCCATACCCCCTGCCCGCTCGCCTCGAACCAGCGGTACTCGCCCGCCTTGTTTCGCAAGCGGTACGCGAAAGTGTACGGCACCCGCCGATCGATGTGGTCCTCCAGCGCTCGATAGACGCGATCACGGTCCTCGGGATGGAGCACGGACTCGAAGCTGCCGAGGACGTTCTCGAACTCGTGATCCTCGAATCCGAGGAGCTCCTTGAATCGCGGAGAGAAGTAGACTTCCGTCTTCGGCGAGTACCAGGGCTCGCCAGGAACCAGCTTCGAGTCCCAGAGGCCGTCGTTGGCCCCTCGCGCCGCCAGATCGAATCGAGCGATGCTTTCGCGAAGTTGCTCCTCCATGCATTTTCGATCGGTCACGTCTCGTGTCACCGAAACGATCTCTGGTACGCGGCCGGTTCCCTCTTCTCGCACGCCGCGAGCCGCCGACTCGATCCATGCATGGTGGCCGTCCTTGCAGCGCACTCTGTATTCGACCGTGGCCACCCCCCCGGTCGCGACGACTTTGCGGAAGCAATCGGCGACGCGCCCACGGTCCTCGGCGTGGATGAGCTCCCGACCCGTACGCCCGATCAGCTCCTCCGGCGTGTAGCCCGTGAGGGTCGAGGAGGCCGGCGAGGCATACAGAAAGCGCCCGGCGCGGTCGTGACGAGAGATCAGGTCGGTCGCATTCTCGGCGAGGAGCCGGTATCGCCTCTCGCTCTCGGCGAGCTCGCGCTCGGCGCGCTTTCTCGCCGTGATGTCCATGATCGCGGCCTGGACGGCGGGTGTGCCGGCGAACTCGATCGGGGCGCCGACGGTTTCGGCGTCGATGACTTCGCCGTCGAGCCGGAGGAGCTTCTGCTCGACCGGGCCCACCGGTCTCTTGTCGGCATGCACTTGCTGGATCCGCGACAGCACCAGATCCCGCGAATCCGGATGCACCAAGTCGAGGACCGGGCTACCGACGAGATCGTCGGCGGACGCCGCTCCGAAGAGCCCCGCAGCCGCGGGATTCAGGTACAGGAACGTACCCGCCGAATGAACGACGATCGGCTGGGGAGAGAGCTCGACCAGCTGCCGGTACCGCTCCTCGCTCTCGCGGATGGTCTCCGCCGCCCTTCTTTCCTCGGTGATGTCCCGGCAGATGCCGACCATGCTCGCCGCACCGCCCGCGGCGTCGGGCATGACCTCGGCACGCAATTCGAGAAGCCGCACCTCCCCGTCTGGCCGAACGATCCGCTCTTCCACGCGAAATGATTTGCGTTCGCGGAGCGCGGCGCCGACGGTTCTCCGCACTCTCTCCCGGTCGTCGGAATGAACGAGCTCCAGATAGGCGTGGAAGGACGGGCTGCATTCGCCAGGAACGACACCGAGCACCCGATAGAGCCCGTCGGACCAATTCACGCGATCCGTCGCGGCATGCCATTCCCAACTTCCCAGGTGTGCGACTCGCTCGGCTTGCTCGAGCTGTCTCTCGCGCTCCGCGAGCCTGCGCTCGGCCATTCTGCGTTCGGTGACGTCATCGACCGTACCGACGACCCCACGGACGTCGCCGTCGACCGTCAATGGCCCCATGCTGTACGAGACGATCCTCAGAGTTCCGTCTCGGTGCGCGATCTCGGTTTCCAATTGCCTGGTGGCGATTCCTCCGCAGGCCCTCAGGAAGCACTCCTGGACCCCTTTGACCCGTTCGTCGGGGAACACCCTGGAGAAGTGGGACCCGAGCAGATCCTCGATTGCGTATCCCGAAAACTCGGCAGCGCGGCCGTTGAGGAATGTATACCGGCCCTGCAGATCGAGCGCGTAAACGGCATTCGTGGAGCAGTCGATCACGGCGCGCTCGAATGCCGCGGCTGGAGCTTGCGTTCCTTTCGTCAGCCCTGGCGCGCCGAGATTCACATCAGCACCTCACGGATCGAGCGATCCCTGCCCCGTCGGGAGATCACATCGTTGCCGGAACTCGAGTTGCGGCGGGGCACCGGATCGTCGAGTAGTACGGTCGTGTGATGAGCGGGGGAGCAGGATCTCCTCGTTTATACCGTCTCGGGCTCTCCGACCAAACCACGGCCACGGCGGTAACGACGGACGGAGATGAACTTTCGCGGACGGCGTGGCGCTCGAGCCGCGCAGAAGAGCGTCCTGAGCGCGTGTCCACGACGGCGATCACACTGCGCCGCGCTCGCTACTTCTGTATCCGCTGGAGATCGTCCGTGAGGAACGTGAGCTTCTCTCGAGTCATGCGGGGGAACCTCCGCGGGGATCAGTACACGCCGCGGCGACAGTTGTGAACGCATCGGGCGAGCTTCGATCTCGAGTCCCGCCGGCGCTCAACAACCGGCGCGACCGGTGATACGTCCACGACGTCGTGTCGAGCCTGAGCGGAACCTCCACAGCGGGTGACGGTGCCATCGCATGAATCGTTCCTCGCTCCGCGGCTGCCTCATCGCTCTTCCCCTCGGGATCGATCTCGTGTCCGCGAGTTGCGCGACTAGCCTCGTCGAATATCAGTCGATCCAGGTACGCAGCGCCTCTAGAGCCGGCACGTGAGACCTCCATCGAGGACTATCCTGCAAGCTTCACTGCTCGCGGTGATCGCGCTCGCGAGCGTCGCTTGCGCTGATGCATCGGCTGACGCCGGTGGCCGCCGGCTCTACTTCGAGCGCTGCGCCCGTTGCCACGGAGAAGCCGCCGAGGGAGACGGACCGGACGCGTCGCGCTTCGCCGAGCCCCCGCCGAGGCTTCGCGGCAACCCGGTGCTCCACGACTACTCGGATTCGGAGCTCGTAGAGTTCGTCCGCCATGGCAAGGAGCTTCGGCTCGAGCTCCGGCCGGAGGCGCTCCGCGCCGAGGCAAGCCGGACCGAAGACCTATTCCGATTCCTGCACCGGCTCCCCACGATCGATTGGCACCTCGCCGATTCTGGGCGCGAGATCTACTACGATCGCTGTCTCCCTTGTCACGATGATTACGGGCGGCCACAGGCGCGGCGTCCCTCCGGGGTGGCACACTTGCCTCGGGACCTTTCTCGGGAAGATTTCCAGAGCTCGATCACGGACGAGCGGCTGCGCGAGCTCGTTCGACACGGCACTGGCCGGATGCCCGCGCTCGCTCCCCAGATCGCGGAGCCCGAGGCACGCGCGATTGCGGCCTTCGTCCGCCTGCTCTCGCCGGGATACGAGCTCTACGATCGCTACTGTCAGGTCTGCCACGGCATCCACGGCGAGGGTGCCGAGTCCGCGGTCACCGAGCTGCCACACCCGAAGTTCGCATTCGACGCCCAGTTCTTCCGGCGCAAGGATCCGGAAGAGATCCGCGCCGGGATCTGGCACATGCTCCGGCGCGCGCGGCCGCGCATGCCTCACTTCGGCGAATCGCTCACGGAAGGCGAGCTGCGGTCGATCCTCGCGTACTTGCGTTCACTGCCGAAGGAATCGACTCGGCCGGGGGACGTGCGGCCTCGGACGGATACCGTCTCCTGATCCAGCGCGACACCGGCGGCGCCGTGCCCGTGGATGGTCCGTAGCCCATCGCGAAACCGAGGGTCGGGGCAGGCTGAGCCCGGATCTGTCACGCATCAGTGCAGCGCCCGTTCGTCGCCGGCACCACCCTTGCCGCGACGGTGATCGTCGTGGCACTCCGTCCAAAGACGAGGTGCCGGCCCCATGTACGAGTTTCTCGAATACCATGTGCGGGACGCCATGACCGTGCAGCCGATCACGATTCGGCCCGAAGCCTCCCTCGCGGACGCCGAGCGACGCTTCGAAGATCACGACTTCAACTGCCTCCCGGTCGTCGAACACAGCGGTCGACTCCTCGGTGTGCTCACCAAGCTCGACGTGCTGCAAGCATTCGCGTTCGACACCAGCCGCATCCTCCCGCCTTACGACGACATCATGCGCCAAGCCGCATCTCTGTTCAAGACTCCGTCTCCGATCACCTTCGATTCCGACACGCCGCTCACGCGCGTGCTCGAGGCGATGCTGAAGACGCGCTGCAAGAGCTTCCCCGTCGTGGACGGCGGTCGGCTCACGGGCATCATCGCCCGCGAAGACGTCCTGCGAGCGCTCCGCTGCGCGGTCGCCGGACGCCGCCCCGAGCCGCGGCAGGCGACCAGCAGAACGCGCGAGACGTAGAGGTCACCGGTTTGCCCTTCAACGCTTCGGACGAGCCGAATGACACGGCGGTTTCCCCCATGGCGTCGTCGGCCGCAAGCCCTCGCGACCCGCGTTCCTACGCGACCGAGGAGATCCTCCGCGACGGAGGCTCCATCTGCATCCGCGCGATCCGCCCGATCGACGGACCTCTGCTTCTCGAGCACTTCGGGCGATTGAGCCCGCGGTCCGTGTATCTGCGCTTCTTCGGTCCGCGAAAGCGTCTGAGCGAAGAGGAGGTCACGCGTCTGACCGAGCTCGACTTCACCACGCACGTCGGGCTTCTCGCCACGCTTCTCGACGGCGGCGCCGAGCACGTCATCGGGGTCGGGCGCTACATCGTCGTCGACTCGAACGCCGTACCACGAGGCGCCGAGGTCGCGTTCGCCGTGCTCGACGAGCACCAGGGCCGGGGCGTCGGCTCGCTCCTGCTCCAGCACTTGGCCCGAATCGCCGAAACCAACGGGATCTGCGAGTTCGAAGCCGACGTCCTCGGCGACAACGAACGCATGCTCGACGTCTTCGCGGCGAGCGGCTTCACGGTGAAGCGCTCCACCGACGCCGGGGTCGTACACCTCTCGTTCCCGACCGAGGAGACCGATGCATCGCGAAGGATCGGTCAGCGACGCGAGCGGCAGGCGGCGGCGCGGAGCATTCGGTCCCTCCTCCAGCCAGGCGCGGTGGCGATCATCGGTGCCTCACGGAATTCGCAGGGCATCGGCAGCGCGATTCTGCGGAACCTGATCTCGACGGGATTCAACGGCCGGATCTATCCGATCCATCCGGAAGCGGCCGAGCTGGAAGGGCTGCCCGCGTTCGCCGCCGTCACCGCCGTCGGCTCCGCGATCGACCTGGCCGTGGTGGCGGTCCCACAGCCGTCGGTCGAGGCCGTCATCGCCGATTGCGCCCGCGCGAACGTTCACTCCGTGGTGGTGATCTCGTCCGGCTTCGCGGAAGCGAGCGATGCGGGGCGTCTGGCCCAGGAGCGTCTGAAGCATCTCGTGAGAGGGTCCGGCATGCGCATGGTCGGGCCGAACTGCATCGGCGTCCTCAATACCGACCCGGCGGTGCGTCTGAACGCAACGTTCTCGCCCGTCTGGCCGCCGGCCGGAAACGTCGCGGTGCTGTCGCAGAGCGGGGCGCTCGGGATCGCGCTGCTCGAGCACGCGCGCGCACGCGGGATCGGCATCTCGACGTTCGTGTCCGTCGGCAACAAGGCCGACGTCTCGGGCAACGATCTCCTCGCGTACTGGGCCGAGGATCCTCGCACCCGCGTGATCGCCCTCTACCTGGAAAGCTTCGGGAACCCGCGGAAGTTCGCACGCGTCACGCCGGACGTCGCGCGCCAAAAACCGATCGTCGCGGTGAAGTCGGGACGCTCGGCGGCGGGAAGCCGCGCGGCCTCGAGCCATTCCGCGGCGCTGGCGAACCTCGACGTCGCCGTGGATGCGCTCTTCGAGCAGGCCGGCGTGATGCGCACGAACACGCTCGAGGAGCTCTTCGACCTGACGGCGCTGCTCTCGACGCAGCCGCTGCCCCCGGGTCCGCGCGTCGGGGTCGTCACGAACGCCGGCGGTCCCGGGATTCTTCTCGCCGACGCGTGCGAGGCGAAGGGACTGACGTTGCCGGAGCTCACCAGCACGACACGCGAAGCGCTCGCCGCTTTCCTGCCGCCGCAGGCCGGGCTGGCAAACCCGGTCGACATGCTCGCCGCCGCCGGTCCCGAGGATTACGAGCGCGCGATCGCGGCGGTGGGGAACGATCCGACGACCGATGCGGTCGTCGTCATCTACATCCCGCCTCTGGTGACTCGGCCCGACGAGATCGCGGCCGGAATCGCGCGCGGAGCGGCGGAGGTCCCGACCGAAAAGCCGATCGCGACGGTATTCCTGTCGGGACCCGGTGCGCCCGCGGCCCTCGGCGGCGGACCGCGCGGGCCGCTGCCGTCGTACACTTACCCCGAGAACGCCGCGATCGCGCTCGCCGCGGCCGAGCGCCACGCGCGCTGGCGGCGGCGGACGCAGGGAGAAGTCCTGACGCTCGACGAGTCTGCAGCGACGGCGGTGCGCGCGGTCGTCGACCGCGTCCTCGAGGAAGCGGATGGGCCTCGGTGGCTGTCCACGAGCGACGTCGCCACCGTCCTCTCCGCGACCGGGGTCGAGCTCGCCGGCTTCGCGGAGACGTCACCGGACGACTCCGTCGCCGCGGCGGAGCGACTCGGCTATCCCGTGGTCGCGAAGGCGATCTCTTCCGGAGTCCTCCACAAGAGCGACGTCGGCGGAGTGATCCTCGGGCTCGATTCACGCCCGGCCGTCGCGGCGGCGGTAGATACGCTGCGAGAGCGGCTGCAGCGGGTCGGCGCGCCGCTCGAGCGCGTGCTCTTGCAGCGGCAGGTGGACGGAGTGGAAGCGCTCGTCGGCGTCACGATGGATCCGACCTTCGGTCCGCTCGTCGTCTGTGGCTTCGGCGGAGTCCTCGTGGAGCTGGTTCGCGACGTCGCCTTCCGTCTGACGCCGCTGACCGACTCCGACGCTGCCGAGATGATCGACGGCCTCCGATCGCGGAAGCTCCTCGACGGCTACCGCGGCGGCCCGGCGGCGGATCGTGAGGCGCTGATCGCGGTGATTCGCCGAGCGGCCGCGCTCGTCGAGATCGTTCCCGAGCTGCGGGAGCTCGACATGAATCCCGTCAAGCTGCTCGCGCCGGGACGCGGGGCGATCGTCGTCGACGCACGCATGCGGATCGGCCCACTGTCGTGACGGCGCCCCGCGGGGCACCGTGGCAGGAACCGCGGTTCATCGGGCGATTCGCCAAAAGCCCGTGGTCCACCCCGGGACATCCGAGACGAGGAACAGTACATCGTCAACCCGAAATGAAAGGCAATGAACGATGCGACGATACTGGTCGGCCTTCGCAGCTGTCCTGACCGTGTCCTTCGCCGTTCTCGGCTGGACCGGCGTCCGCATCTACCAAGAGGCACCTCCCGTACCGGACCGAGTCGTGACGACGGAGGGACGGGAGGTCATTCCCGCGGGCGACGTCACCGCCGGCCAGAACGTCTGGCAGTCCATGGGCGGCATGGAGGTAGGCTCGATTTGGGGCCACGGGAGCTACGTTGCGCCCGATTGGACCGCGGACTGGCTGCACCGCGAGGCGACGTTCGTCCTGGATGAGTGGGCTGGCCAGCAATACGGGCGAGCCTACGATGCGCTGGGCGCGGAGCAGCGAGGCGCACTGCAGAGCCGGCTCCAGGCATCGATTCGAGCCAATGGTTACGATCCCTCGACGCGACTCCTCACGGTCGAGCCGGTGCGCGCACGCGCGTTCGCCGCGAACGCAGCGCATTACGCAGACGTCTTCGCGAACGGCCGCAGCGAGTACGCGATTCCCACGGGCGCGGTCACCGACGTCCACCGGCTCCGCCAACTCGCGGCCTTCATCTTCTGGACCTCGTGGGCCGCGGTCACGAACCGCCCCGGCGACTCCGTCACGTACACGAGCAACTGGCCTCACGAGCCGCTCGTCGGCAACCGTCCCACGGGCGAGGCCATCGTGTGGACCGGTGTCAGCATCATCGTGCTCCTCGCTGGAATCGGCGCAATGGCATTCTGGTACGCGACTCAGAGAGTGGAATTTCCTCGCGACGACGTTCCGGCCGACGATCCGCTGCTCGGCTCTCGAGCCACGCCGTCGCAGCAGGCGGTCGTCAAGTATTTCTGGACGGTGACCGCGCTCATCCTCGTGCAGGTCGTCCTCGGCGTCGTCACCGCTCACTACGGCGTCGAGGGGAGCGGCTTCTACGGCATTCCGCTCGATCGGGTGCTTCCCTACGCGATCACGCGCACGTGGCACTTGCAGCTCGGCATATTCTGGATCGCGACTGCATGGCTGGCCGCCGGCCTCTACATCGGCCCGGCGGTCGGGACCGAGCCGCGCTTCCAGCGACTCGGTGTCGACGTCCTCTTCGTGGCGTTGCTGGTGGTGGTGGTCGGATCGATGGCGGGTCAGTGGCTGAGCGTGAAGCAGAAGCTTTCCGGTGCGGCGTGGTTCTACCTCGGGCATAGCGGTTACGAGTACATCGACCTCGGACGTCTGTGGCAGATCGCCCTGCTGATCGGCCTGGTGCTGTGGCTGACCCTTCTGGTTCGCGCAATCTTGCCGGCATTGCGTCGCAACGACGATCAGAAGCCGATTCTCACGCTGTTCCTCATCTCGGCGACGGCGATCGCCGGCTTCTACGGTGCTGCGCTGGGTTACGGCCGCACGACGAACCTGGCCGTTGCGGAGTACTGGCGCTGGTGGGTCGTGCACCTCTGGGTCGAGGGGTTCTTCGAAGTCTTCGCGACCGTGGTGATCGCATTCCTCTTCGCGAGGCTCCACCTCGTGAGCCTGAAGACCGCCGGCGTCACCACGGTGCTCGCGTCGACGATCTTCCTTTCGGGCGGCATCATCGGCACTCTGCACCATCTCTACTTCGCGGGAACGCCGACCATCGTCCTCGCACTGGGAGCGGTATTCAGCGCGCTGGAAGTCGTACCTTTGCTGTTCGTCGGCTTCGAGGCATGGCACAACTTGAAGCTCAGCCAGGCCCGACCGTGGGTGAGGAAGTATCGATGGCCGATCTACTTCTTCGTCGCGGTCGCGTTCTGGAACCTGGTCGGCGCAGGATTGTTCGGCTTCATGATCAATCCACCGGTCGCGCTCTATTACATGCAGGGCCTGAACACGACGCCGGTGCACGGCCACGCTGCATTGTTCGGAGTCTACGGGATGCTCGGGATCGGTTTGATGCTCTTTTGCTTTCGCGCACTGAGGCCGACGGAGGTGTGGCGAGAGGGAGCGCTCCAGTTCGCCTTCTGGGCGATCAACCTCGGCTTGATGGCGATGGTCGTACTGAGCTTGTTGCCCGTAGGGCTCATGCAGACCTGGGCATCCGTCGAGCGTGGTTACTGGTACGCTCGCAGTCCCGAGTTCCTGCAGACGGACCTTCTCCAGATGCTGCGATGGATGCGCGTCGTCGGCGATACGATCTTTGCGGCGGGCACGGTGTCACTGGTCCTCTTCGTGGCAGGCCTGAGGACCGGTCATTCGGTACGGTGGGGCGAAGCCTGGTCGGCGGAAACGGACGGCTAGCTCACGAGGCCGAGCCGACGCTGCCACCGTCCGCACCCGGGACCGGCAACATCCCGGTCTCCAGGGCCGGTGCCGGCGGGAGCCCGGTGACCTCGAGGATCTCTTGCTCGTTGAGTGTTTCCCGGACGAGCAAGGCGTCGACGAGCGCGTCGAGTCGCTTGCGGTGTGTGCTCAGCAGGCGTTTCGCTTCGGCGTGGCTCTCGCTGATGATCTCGAGCACCTCGGCGTCGATCGCCTTCGCGGTCTCCTCGCTGAAGGGCTTCGCCCCCGGGTAGATGCCCCCTCCGGCGAGGTAGGGGTTCTCCCGCGGCGCGAGCTGCACCATCCCGAGCCGCTCGCTCATGCCCCAACGCGTGACCATCCGGCGGGCGAGACTGGTGGCTTGCTCGATGTCGTCCTCGGCGCCCGTCGTCTTCGTGCCGTAGACGATCTCCTCGGCCGCCCGTCCCCCGAGCATGCCGACGATCCTCGCCCGCAAATAGGCTTCCGGATAGTTGTAGCGGTCGCTCTCGGGGCGCTGATACGTCACGCCGAGAGCTTGCCCGCGCGGCACGATCGTCACCCGATGGACGGGATCGGCGCCGGGCACCACCAGGCCGAGGATCGCGTGTCCCCCCTCGTGATAGGCAATGCGCTCCTTGTCGGCACGGCTCAGGAGAATCGGCCGCTCGGGGCCGAGCACGATCTTCTCCAGCGCATCGAAGAAGTCCTCGAGACGGACCTCGTTCCGCTCGCGGCGGGCGGCGAGCAGCGCCGCCTCGTTGACGAGGTTCTTCAAGTCGGCGCCCGAGAACCCGGGAGTCGCGGCCGCGATCTCCGTCAAGCTCGCGTCGGTCGCCAGCGGCACGCCGCGGGTGTGGACGCGGAGGATCGCCTCGCGCCCGGTCTTGTCCGGCAGGTTCACCACCACGCGGCGGTCGAAGCGTCCGGGGCGCAGGAGTGCCTTGTCGAGCACGTCCGGCTGATTCGTCGCCGCCAGCACGATGATGCCCTCACGGCTGGAGAAGCCATCCATCTCGGTCAGGATCTGGTTCAAGGTCTGCTCCTGCTCGCTCGAGCCTCCGATCGCCACCTGCCCGCGCGCGCGGCCGATCGCGTCGAGCTCGTCGATGAAGACGATCGCCGGCGCATTCTCGCGCGCCTGCTTGAAGAGGTCGCGGACCCTGGCGGCGCCGACCCCCACGATCATCTCGACGAACTCGGCGGCGCTCATCGAGAAGAACGGAACGCCCGCCTCGCCCGCGACCGCCTTCGCGAGCAGGGTCTTCCCGGTTCCCGGCGCGCCGATCAGCAGCACGCCCTTGGGAGCGCTCCCGCCGAGACGCGTGTACTTCTTCGGGTCGCGGAGGAAATCCACGATCTCGACCAGCTCGTTCTCGGCCTCGTCGATTCCGGCGACGTCGTCGAAGGTGACCTTCGTACCCTGCTCCTGGTCGTAGCGGCGAGCCTTGCTCCTACCGATACCCATCATTCCGCCCATGCCGCCCTGCGCCGCCCGCCGGAAGGTCCACACGTAAAACCCGATGAAGAGGAGAGCGGGGCCGAACCCGAAGAGCAGCGTCTCCCAGAGGCTCCCCTCTTCCGCGATGGGCTCGGCACTGATCTCGACGCGATGGTCGATCAAGAATGCTTCCAGACCGGGATCGACGAAGGAGGGCAGCGTGGTCGTGAAGCTGCTCGAGGTCTTGGGCTCGGCGCGGCGGGCCACATCATGCTCGCTCGTGGTTTCGGGCTTCGCGCTGGGCGTTGAACTCGGTTCGCGCGCCGGCGGATAGGTAACGGGCGCCGCGAAGCGGCCGGTGATGATCTCGCCTCGACCGTAGATCGCCTGGACGTTGCCCTTGGCGACCTCCTCCTTGAATACCGTGTAAGGCACCGTCACCGGCGCATCAGGCGCCGGCACGAAGAACCGTACGAGCAAGTAGTTCGCGATCAGGATGAGCACGAACCAGAGCCAGGTCCTCCGCGGCGGCAGCTTCGCTCGCAGCCCATCCTTGGCGCCTCGCGGCGTCGTTCCGTCGGCGGGCTGGTTACGCGCGGCCGGTGCGGGGCCGCGGTTGCGCTTCGCCTGCTCGGTCGTCAAGCTCATCGTCGGCTCCTTTCGGGCGGCACTGACTCATAGCAGGCGGAGGTCAACCCGGGATGACCCACTCCCCCATCGAAGTGCGACGATCCGTCGTGGCGCTGGCACGCGCGGTGATGCTCGTCTCGTCGGCCTGCTTCCGAATGGCGGCGCTGCCGGAGGGCGACTGAGATGGCCGACCGTATGCCGGCGATCTTCTTCGGGCACGTACCTGCCGGAAACCGCCGTCACCGCCATGGGCGAGACGCTTCGAGAACGAGGTACGCCCGCTGTTGCTCGCGCGCGATCACGCACCGCGGATCGACTACGAAGGCCTGCGACGCGACGCGGCGTTGTCGATCCCGACGCCGGAGCACTACCTGCGCTTCTCTACGTCATCGCCCAGCAGAGGCAGGACGAGACGATCACGTTCCCCGTGGAAGGCGTGGACGGCGGATCCATATCCATGCTGACGGTGCAGGTCGGCTGACCATTCGCTCACGCCGCTGCGAGGTCGGTGCCGAAGAGGAGCGCCAGTCCCCGCAGCACGTCGCGGAGCCGTTCGCTACCGATCATTCCGATGGGACGGCCG
>JAXDLK010000310.1:0-4572 GCA_034666665.1 Candidatus Binatota bacterium | reverse complement strand
TCTCGGCGAGTCGCGCTCTCTCCGCGTCGGGCAGCTCGTGATCGCGATCGGCAATCCGTTCGGGTTCCAGTGCACGGTGACCGCGGGCGTGGTGAGCGCCCTCGGCCGGACGCTGCGCGCCCGCTCGGGTCGGCTGATCGACGACGTGATCCAGACCGACGCAGCGCTGAACCCGGGGAACTCCGGCGGCCCGCTGGTGGACTCCCGCGGCCGGGTGGTCGGCGTGAACACGGCGGTCATCCTGCCGGCGCAGGGGATCTGCTTCGCGACGGCGATCGACACCGCGAAGTTCGTCGCCGGTCGGCTGATCAAGGACGGCAGGATCGTGCGCGGCTACCTCGGTCTGGCGGGGCAGAACGTGCCCCTGCCGCGACGGGTCGTACGCTTCCACGGTCTCGCCGCCGAAGCCGGCGTGCTGATCGCGTCGGTCGAGGAGAAGAGTCCCGCAGCGGCCGCGGGCCTTCGTGTGGGCGACGTGATCGTGGCCTTCGAGGACGCTCCGATCGCCACGATCGACGATCTCCAGCGGCGGCTCGCCGATCGTGCGATCGGTAAGCCGCTGGTGCTGGCGGTCCTCCGCGGCGCGGAGAAGCGGACGATCGAGGTGACGCCGGAGGCGTCGCCGGCGCGGAAGGCGTGACGGGTCGACACGAACGAGCAAAGCCACGAGCGCTGGACACGCGTGAAGCCGTGCGACGGCTTGCCCGCCGCTGGCGCGTCGGTTAGCAATCTCTCGCGATGCGAGCCCTCCTCGTGTTTCTGCTGATGGTCGCCGCTCCCGCGACCGCCTTCGACATCGACGCCTACTGCCGGAAATCGAGTGAGGGCGATCGCGCGCGCCTCGATGCGTGCCGCAAGGAGGAGCGTACCGCCCGCGATGAGCTGCAGGCGCGGAAGGTCACGCCGGCGATCCTCGAGCGCTGCGAGAAGAAGGTCCGGAGCGCGGGCGGCGCCTACCAGGCGCAGGCCGCGTGCGTCGCCGACGAGATCGAGATCCTGAAGCTCATCGATTGAGGTGCGACTCCGGGGTCCGGGCTCGGCCGGCGCGGCGTGTGTCGAACCGCAATGATCGTCCGGGGGGCAACGGCAGATCGCTGGCCGCGAGCCGGGCTGCGTTCACCCGCTCGCGCCCCAAACGCCGCTCCGAATCCTGCGGCGCGGCAAGCACTCTCGCTGACCCGCACATGGTGATGATTGCGTAGAGCACGTTCTCGTGGGGCGGCCGTGGCGAGCGTCGCGTGGCCGATCCTCGCCGGCGTGGCGGCGGTCCTGATCGCGTGCGGCCCGCTGGCTCCTCCCCAGCGGCGAGTCCCTGGTGCCGACGCGTTCCGAGGCGGCGCACCCCGCGACGGCGACCGGTTCGCGAACCCGGGTGGGCCGCGGCCCGCGGCAGGCATGCTCATCAAGCTGCCGTTCTTCCTGCGGCGCACATGGACGACGCTGGCCGGGCGCGCCGGGGCCGCGCCGGTCGTGCCCTATGATCGCGCAGCGCTCGGCCAGGACCCGAGCGTCACCTGGATCGGACATTCGACGATGCTCGTTCGCATGGACGGCGCGACGTTCCTGACCGACCCGATGTTCTCGGATCGGGCGAGCCCTGTGCCGTTCCTCGGACCGAAGCGTCTGGTGCCGCCGGGGGTACCGATCGACGATCTGCCCGCGATCGATTTCGCGACGCTCTCTCACGACCACTACGACCACACCGATCTGCCGTCGATCGCGCGGCTCGCCGAGCGCGGCGTCGTCTTCGTGGCCGGGCTCGGCATGGGCGACCTCGTCCGCAGCGTCGGCGGTGAAGTCATCGAGCTCGATTGGTGGCAGAGCGTGCGCCTCGGCGACGTCACGGTGCACTGTGTTCCGGCGCAGCACTTCTCCGGCCGTTCGATCGTCGGCCGCAGGCGGCGGCTCTGGGCCGGTTGGGTGGTCGTCGGTCGAACGCGCCGCTTCTATCACGCGGGTGATACCGGCTACTTCGATGGCTTTCGCATCATCCGCGAGCGTCTCGGACCCATCGACCTGGCCGCAATCCCGATCGGCGCATACCGGCCGTCCGAGATGATGCGGTTCGTTCACCTCGATCCCGACGAAGCGGTGCGCGCGATGATCGAGGTCGGGGCGCGCACCGCGATCGGCATGCACTGGGGGACGTTCGACCTCGCCGACGAGCCACTCGACGAGCCGCCGCGGCGATTCCACGCCGCGGCGAATCGCGCCGGCGTCGGTGCGGACCGGGTCTGGACTCTCGCCGTCGGCGAGACGCGCCGCTGGTAGTCGCGGGGACGTTTCACACATTGAGCACATTTCACGGTACCGCTGTCGGGGCGAGCAGCGCGGACCACCGCGCGGCCTCGCCGCGCCCTAGACGCGCGCTGCGGTACACGGCGGACGGGCAGAGACCGAGGCTCTTTGCGAGCTCGCGGCCACTCCGGCCCAAGTGGAGCGTCCAGAGAAATGCAATCCCGCGACGGGCGTTACAGATCATTCGCCCTTTCCCTGCGCCTTGTACGGCAGCTGTCGCGATGCCGACGTGTGCGCAGACTCGTTCGACGAGCTCGTCGAGCGGCATCGGCCGCGATCGGCTTCCATCGACCGCGGAGATGACTCGCTCGACGAATTCGGGCGATCCGAGAATTCGCTCGTGCGAGGTGAAGCGCTCGCGGCCGCGACGAAGGTCCGCTACGTACCGGGTGCCGTCGCGGCCGTGAATCAGGCCACCGCCAGCGACTGCAGGCGCCCCGTCGTCGGCGCCGCCGCGGACGTACTGTTCGTACAGCGCGCGCGCTCGAGCCGGTTCGTCGTCGAAGCGCGCGAGCACGGAAGCGCGGTCTTGCCATCGGCGCGAATGGATTCCGAGTAGTGCCGAGTGTCCGGTCCACGGGTAGTTTGCGAGGGTATCGACGTCTGGGACCACTTTGGGGACGGGGTTCAGATGCACGTACTGGACGAGCTTCAGGAAATACGGCTCGTCCTCGCAGACGGTCGACTTGTACCGGTTCTGAAAGAGGTGCCCGACGCGAAGATGACGCCGGTTGAAGCGAGTCGCGTACCCCGCGAGCAACGCCCGCATGGATCGATGTAGCGGCTGGCCGCCCGTCTGCACGAGCAGATGGATGTGGTTGGGCATCAACGCCCAAGCGAAGACCCGCAGAGCTCCGGCGTCGGCGAGGTGTCCAAGCCGGGCGACGAAGTCGGCGCGGTCGCGATCGTCCAGGAAGATCGCTGCGCGTTCGACCCCGCGCGCCCTGACGTGGTGCAGAGCGCCGCGAGTGTCCAGACGTGCGGTACGTGGCATCGGCGTCGGAGCGGTCGACGCCGGAGAGTGGGTAGAGGAATCTACCTCGATCGCGTCCTTCGTGCACGTGAAATCTCACGTCGGGAGCTCGGAATATGCTCGATGTGCGAAACGTCCCCCTCCGCCCGCGTTCGAATGTGCTCAATGTGTGAAACGTCCCCCTCCGTACCGGTCGTGGTGTCGTACCCAGTCGGCGAGCGTGTGCGTCGGGCCGGTTTCGTTGCGCCCCTGCGGCATCACGTCGAGATACCGGTACGCCCCGAGGAACTCCTCGCCTCCGCGCCCGTACGTCGAATACGTGTGGAAGACGTCGCCCGCGGCGTCCTTGTAGAAGACGCTGTCGCCGGAAAGCTCCTCGACGACGAAATCGCGGGTGTCGTAGTTGTAGTCGACCTTTCCCTCGGCGATCTCCTCCGGCCGGAACGAGACGTGAAAGTCGTAGTTGAAGTCGTCGCCGAAGGACGACACCCACTTGAAGCGCCAGCCCATGCGCTTCTTGAACGCCTCGATCTCCGAGAGCGGTGCTCGCGAGACGGCGACGTAGGAGACGTCGTGATTCTCGAGGTGGACGAGAATCCCTTCGGCGTGGTCGACCTCGAAGGAGCACCCGACGCATCCCTCCTTCCAGCCGGGACCGAGCATGAAGTGCTTGACGAACAGCTGGCTCCGCCCATCGAAGAGGTCGGCGAGCGTCTGCTTGCCGTTCGGCCCGTCGAACGCGTACTGCTTCTCCACCCGCACCCACGGCAAGGCGCGGCGTTCGGCGCTCAGGCGATCGCGGAGCTGCGTCAGCTGCTTTTCCTTGGCGAGGAGCTGCTTCCGCTCCGCGAGCCATTCGTCTCGAGACACGATTCGGTTCGGCTGCATGGTTCAATCTCCTTCTGTCGCTCGGATCATGGGACGCTCCGCGCTCCCATCAGCGGATCGGTGGGGCTCCTTCTTCGGCACCTTCCCGGCGCGAAGCCTGCTCGTCAGCAGCGCTGCGAGGCCTCCGGTGGAGGTCAGGCCTGCAACGGCCAAGGCCACGGTCGAGATGCATGCGGGACACATCGGGGCTCCTCCTTTCATCTACTAGTCGAACGGAGGAGCCCCAGATCGACACGCGGCGGAAGAAATCGGCCGGGTCGTGATCGACCGCGAAGAGCTAGTGTCCCTGGGCGGGTGCCTCGCAGTTGACCATCCAGGGAATTCCGAAGCGATCGACGCACATCCCGAAGCGGACGGCCCAGAAGGTCTGCTGCAGCGGCATCTGCACCGTGCCGTTCTCGCTCAATGCCTGA
>JAXDLK010000309.1:0-3851 GCA_034666665.1 Candidatus Binatota bacterium | reverse complement strand
TGACGCCGTCGCCGCCGGAAGGCCTGCCGTACTACGGCTCGTGGGCCGACCGCGACGAGGTCCATCTCGGGAGCGCATCGCAGAAAGCCGCCCGCGGGACGGTCGCCGGCGTGACCATGCCGGATCCTCGCGACGTGCGCATCGCCGAGCTCGAGGCGCGCCTCAAGGAGCGCGGCATCGAGTGGCGCGAGTGAACCGGGTCAGAGGAGCGCAGCTCGCGAAGGCGAAGCCGAACGCGGACATGCGCCGCGATCGGCGCGGGGGTTCGGGGGCCATCGGAGGAGCGCAGCTCGCGAAGCGAGCGAGCACCGCACGGGGCCCCCGAGTCGAATGGAGAACTGATCCCCGAATATGAAGACCGCGGAGAGAGAGGTCTGGATCGCGGCGGCGGCCGCCGTCGAAGCGCTCGCCGGCACCGCGTCGGTCTGGTGCGAGCCGCCGCGCGTCCGGAAGGAGCTCGCCGAGCTCCTCGGCGCGCTTCCCGCCACGCACGTCGCGGTCGATCTCGCGGCCATCCTCGCCGCCGACCCGGCGGGCGGATGGGGAGCGCTCCTCGGCCGCGCCGCGCCATGGAACGATCGTCTGCCCGAGCTCGCGCAGGCGATCGCATCCGCCACCGCCGGACGCGCGGCGTGGGGCTTCGTCCTGCCGGCGCCGCGCACCGTCGCGTCCGCACTCGGGGACGCCTCGGAGCGTGGCATCGTGAAAGCCGGACTGCAGCTCGCCGGGCTCCTGCAGCACGTCCGCGACGCCGGCCTCCACTTCGTCGCGCTCGACGTCTTCACCGCGGCGGAGACGCGTGCCGTCGGCCCGATCCTAAAGAACGCGGCGCTCTACGGATGGCGGCGCGCGATTCGCGTCGCGGATCTCGCGGCGGAGCGTTCGGCGCAGCCGGACCTCTGGCTCGTCGAGGATGCGGAGGCGGCGGTGCTGGCGCCGCTGTGGACCGCCGGCGAGCGCGTCGCCGGCGGCCTCGGGCGGCGCTTCTGGACGGCCGCGCACCTGGAAGGCGCCGCGCCGGCGCGCTTCCTCCTGTATGGCACGGTTCCCGCCGAGACCGAGCCGGGGGCGATCGTCGCCGCGGGACGCGCGCTCCGCCAGTGGACCGGATGATCGATCTGCCGCGCGAGCGGTGACGCTGCCGGCGCTGGTACGCCGAGACGCCAGGCGGCGAAAACCGGCTTCACGAAGCGACCGCGCGAGAGCGATGCCGACTCTTTCAGGGGAGCGCGCGACTCAGGGACGGGACCGGCCGCTCGCCGCGGTCGGTGACGACGCGTCCGCTCTCCACCGCCACCCGCGCGGGCTCCGGCGCGGCGGTCGGATAGGCACAGGCCTGGGAGCGGAACGCGAACGGCTGGTTCTGATGCGGCGGCACGACTCCCGAGAAGCTCACCTGCTGGCCGATGCAGCCGGGCGGCTGGCCGGCGGCTTGGGCCAGTGGCGGGAAGTTCGACTGGTACGCAACCGAGGAGCCGTACTGCACCTGGAGCGGCTCGTTGCAGGGATTGCTCACCGAGACCGTGACGGTGAATTCGATCAGCTCCGCCTCGCGCTCGGGAGCGGAGTCGACGCGGCGGAGCGCGATCTGCGAGTCGACGGCGAACTCGCGGCAGCTGCTCTCGGGCGCCGGCATCGCCTGTGGCCGCGCCTTCTCGCCGGTGAACCGCGGCTCTGCGCTCGCGGCAGATGCGCCGGCCGCGAGCATCGCCGCGACCAGCGTCACTGTGACGGACAGCATCCCGAGAGATCGGCGCAGCAGGCTTCCGCGACTCCGCAGCAACAGCAGGTGTCCGCGCAGTTGCTGCCGGTCTCGCCGGGGCAACCGGCGGTCGCGACGCAGCACGACCGCTCGTCGGTGCAGAGCGACTCGTCGTCGCCGCCGGGACAGTTCGGCTGCGTGTTGCAGACCAGGTTCCGGGGGATGCAGCTGCCGTCGTTGCAGCGGAACTGGTCGCTCGGGCAGGTATCCCCGCCGCCACCGTTGCCGCCGCCTCCGCCGAAGGCGCCCGCCGCGGCGGCTCCGCCCGCGGCGGCGCCGCCGACCACCGCGACGCCTCCGGCGACGATCGCCGCCGTCGTCGACGTGCCGAGGCCTCCGGCTGCGGCGGTCGTCCCCGCGACACCGGCGGTGCCGCCGATTCCCGCCGCCGCGCTCTGCACCGCGGGCGCCGAGGCTTCGACCGCGCTGATGATTCCTTGGGTGCCGATCAGCAGCAGCGGCAAGAGCGCGAGCTCACGCTTGGCGAGATCGAAGTTCGGATCCTCCTTCAGTGCCTGCTCGAAGTGCGCGCGGGCGGCGCGGAAGTCTCCCCGATCCTTCGCATCGAGGCCCTTCGAGAATTCCACCAGCGCGGGCATGCTCCGCGTCTGCGGCTTCTCGATGCGCTCGACCAGTCCCGCCTTGGCGAGCTCGGCGCGGTCGTAGCCGAGATCCTGCAGCAGCGTGAACGCGAGCGCCTTCTCCACCCGGTAGAACTCGTCGATCTTTCCGGTCGCCTCGCGACTGCCCACCACGGCTGCGGTGCCGCTCTCGGCGACGATGGAGCTCACGCGGAGCTCCTGGTCGTCGTCGACGTAACTTCCGGTGGCGACCTTGCCGGCCCCGAGCAGACGGCCGACCTTCGGCGCGGTCTTCTCGTCGGCGAGCCCGGTGGTGCCGAGCTTCGCTTCCTCGAGCAGCGCCTGCATCCGTTCTCGCTCGACGACGCGGAGCTCCTTCACCTTCGACACGTCGTCGATCAGCAGTGCGGTCAGACCCTTGGCCAGCGGATCGAGCTCCGTGGAACCGAGGTTCTTGTAGTAGGTGATGGCGACGGTCCGTGAATCGCCGGCGCCGAGCAGCTTCTCCGCGGCGACGGCCTGCTGCGCGAGCCGGTGGTTCTCCTCGCGCAGGAGCAGCGTCAGGTAGCGGCCGACGCTTTTGCGGAGCTCGATGCGCCGCTCTTCCTCGGTCGCGGGGGCGAGCTTCGTGTACTCTTGCCAGACGCCGATCGCTTCGGCGGTCTTGCCGAGGCGGAGGTATGCGAGGCCGAGATACAGCGCCGCCGAGCTGTTGTCCGGAGCGAGAGCGCGCGCCCGTCCGAGCGTCTCGACCGCCTCCTGGTACTTCCCGCCCCGGTAGTCCGTGATGCCCTCCGACAGGAGCGCCCCCGCCGTCTCGCGCTTACTCTCCGCGGCGGTAACCGTGTCCATGGCCGACGACACGTGCATCAGCGCGAAGGCGGCGAGCATCCACACGAGCGCGCGACGTGACCGGAGAGCTGCCATCGTTCGTCCCATCCCCTTCACCTCGATGCGCCTCCGGGTCACCGGCGGCTGAGCGTACCGAAGAACGCCGGCAGGCGTCTGTATCTCACCCGCTCGCGGTTCACGGTGATCTCGAGGTCGGCGAGCTGCTGCGACGACGATCCCCCGCCGCCGGCGAATCTCAAGAAGAACTCGAAGGTCGCGACGGCGCCCGGAGGCAGCCGGATCGGCGCGAAGCAGAACCGCGTGGAGCTTGCCGGCACTCCTTTGATCCGTCCGCCGCCGTTGACGGAGAAGAGCACCGTATCGAAGAGGCCCGGATTCGAGATCGCCAGGCGCACGCACGAGAGGGTCTGCGTCTGGTTCGACGTGTTCCTGCCGTCGGCGCGCCCGGCGAAGACGGTATCTCCCGGCCCGCCGCTCTGGTTCGAGCCGATGATGCGGATGATCGTCCCACCGAAGTCCGGCGTCGGCGTCGGCGTGGGAGTGAACCGCATCGCCCGCCGCGTCTGACGCGCTCGGCGGGTACGCTGCCTGTGCAAGCGGGCGCGCCGCGTGCGCGTGCGATTCGGCGTCGACGTCGAGGTCACCGTGGGCGTCGG
>JAXDLK010000308.1:0-8801 GCA_034666665.1 Candidatus Binatota bacterium | reverse complement strand
GTGATCCCCTTCCTGATCGAGGGAGCGATGGAGGGTCTCGCGGGCTCGCTCATGGGGATCGGTGCGCTGGCGATCGTCTTTCGCGGCCTCGTGGAGCTCGCGCGCGGCGATGCCGCCGCGCTGCCGCTCCTCGCCGAGGTGCGATTTCTCGATCCCGTGACGCTCGCCGTCCTGGCCGCGAGCGGTCCCCTGGTCGGTGCGCTCGGTGCCGCCGGCTCGGCGCGCCGCTTCGTCCGGAGTGTCGCTCCGTGAGCGGCGCCCGGTGCGTATGCTTCGGCATCGTCGCCGTCTGCCTGGTGAGCACCGGCGGCGCCTCCGGGCGATCCTCCGAAAGTCGACGCCGGCTCGGCGACGTCGAACGGCGTCTGGGCGACGCCAAGGAGGGCGCCCGCGAGGCCGAGGCGAAGGCGAGCGGCGTCCTCGGCGAGGCCGAGAAGATCGACCGCGAGCTCGACGCGATCGAGGCCGAGCTCCGGCGTCTCGCGGAGGCGCTCCACGGGCACGAAGCGGCAGAGGCGCTCGCGCGGCGCGAAGTTGCACGGCTCGACCGGGAGCTCGAGGATCTCCGGGCGCGCTTCCTGTCGCGCGCGGGCGGGCTCTACCGCCTGGCGCGCAGGGGCTGGGGTCCGGTCCTCTTCCAGGCGCCCGGCGATCTCGGCGAGTTCCTCCGCCACCGTCGCTACCTCGAGGCGATCCTCGCACGCGACCGCGAGCTCGCAGCCGCGGTACGATCGAACCGGATCCAGGCGGAGACGGCGCGCGCGCGATCCGCCGCCGCGGCGCGCGAGGTCGCACGCCTCGGCGCCGGCAAGGAAGCCGAGCTCGCCCGGCGGCGGTCGGAGCGGAAGAAGAAGGAAGAGCTGGTCGCGTCGCTCCGCGAGGAGGGCGAGCGGCAACGAGGTCTCGCCGCCGAGCTCGAGGATTCGGCGAAGCAGCTGCGGGCGCTGATCGAGAACGAGAAGGCAGCGAGAGCGTTCTCCAAGCGGAAGGCGCCGCGACGGTTGCTGCCTCCGCTCGCCGGCGCGTCGTCGGTGACGATCGCGCGCAACGGCATCGAGATCCTCGCTCCGCGAGGGAAGACCGTGCAGGCGGTCGCGGACGGCCGGGTGGTGTTCGCCGGATGGTTTCCCGGCTACGGCAAGCTCCTGATCCTCGACCACGGCGGCCACCTGCATTCGGTCTACGGCTACGCCGAGGAGCTGCTCGCGCGGAAGGGAGAGGTCGTCGCCGCCGGCGGCGCGATCGCGCGCGTCGGCGCGACCGGCATCGCCGAGGGACCGCGCCTCTACTTCGAGGTCCGGCTGCGCGGCGATCCACAGGACCCACTCGCCTACGTCCCCGGTCTCGCGCGGAAATAGGGCGCGGTCCGAGCTGGCGGCGCCATGACGCTCCTCGCCGGCTCGGAGCGGCGCCATCTTGCGCCCGCGAGCTCTTCTGCGAGCGCGTCCGGGGTGGTGGGGGGTTGGCTGGGCGCGGACGTTTCGCACGTCGTGCAACGCCTCGGTCTCTGCCCGAGCGCCACAGGTCAGGGATGCCGTGCAGTTTCCGGGTCGAGCCCTTTTTGGATCGACGCGGAAACTGCACCCATCGTGCGGAGCACGGAACCAGACGACTCATCCGAAGTACCGGCGCGGTGGCGAGGTCGAGACATTCCGCGCTCCGCGCGGTGGCTGGATATTCCGCTCGGCCCAAAAAGCGGACCGATCGGAATATCCAGCGTCACACGGGATGCCGCTGCCGACGGTGGATACCGAGGCGTTCCACATCGGCCCCGCCCTGACCGTTGGAATGTGCTCAATGTGTGAAACGTCCCCGAAATTGGTAAGAAGCCGCACGATGGCGGATCCGTCGAGCGATCTCGTCGCCGCGCGCCGGCGGAAGTTCGAGGCCTTGCGGGCGCGCGGGGTCCCGCTCTTCGCCAACGACTTTCGGCCGACGCACACCGCCGGCGAGCTCGCCGAACGGCACCGTGACTCCGACGCGGGCGAGCTCGAGCGGAGCGGCGAGACGGTCCGCCTCGCCGGACGGATGCTCACCGCCCGTGACTTCGGCAAGGCCGCGTTCTTCCACCTCCAGGACCGGGCCGGCCGGTTGCAGGTCTACCTCCGCCGGGACGACGTGGGAGACGAGACCTTCGACGTCTACCGTGACGCCGACGTCGGTGACGTCGTGGGCGTCGAGGGGCGGCTCTTTCGCACCCGGTCCGGCGAGCTCACGCTCGGCGCGCGATCCTTCCGCCTGCTGGTGAAGGGGTTCCGCCCGCTCCCCGAGAAGTGGCACGGGCTCTCGGACGTCGAGACGCGGTATCGCCAGCGCTACCTGGACCTGATCGTCAACCAGGAGGTGCGCGAGGCGTTCCGCAAGCGGACCCTGATCCTGCAGACGATCCGCGAGTTCTTCGTCCGCCGCGACTTCGTCGAGGTCGAGACGCCGATGATGCAACCCGTCCCCGGCGGCGCGGCGGCGCGGCCCTTCGTGACGCATCACAACGCGCTCGATCTCGATCTCTACCTGCGGATCGCGCCCGAGCTCTATCTGAAACGCCTCGTGGTCGGTGGCTTCGAGCGGGTGTTCGAGCTCTCGCGCGTGTTCCGCAACGAGGGCACCTCGACGCAGCACAACCCCGAGTTCACGATGCTCGAGTTCTACCAGGCCTACGCCGACTACCGGGACCTGATGGAGCTCACCGAGGAGCTGTTCGTCGAGCTCGCGGAGCGCGTCGCGGGCGGCACGAAGATCCGCTGGGGCGCTCACGAGATCGACCTGACGCGTCCGTGGCGCCGGCTGCCGCTGCGGGATGCCGTCCTCGAGCACGGGGAGGCGACGGCCGCGGACCTGGCATCGGTAACGGCGCTTCGCGCGTTCGCGGCCGGGCGCGGGATCCCGCTCGAGAAGGAGTGGGGCGCGGGCAAGATCCTGCTCGAGCTCTTCGAGAAGCTGGTCGAGCACCAGCTCGTCCAGCCGACGTTCGTGATCGGCTACCCCGTCGAGGTGTCGCCGCTCGCGCGCCGCAGCGACGCCGACCCGGAGGTGACCGACCGCTTCGAGCTCTACGTCGCCGGACGCGAGATGGCGAACGCGTTCTCCGAGCTCAACGATCCCGACGACCAGCGGGCGCGTTTCGAGGCGCAGGCGCAGGCGAAGGCCGCGGGCGACGAGGAAGCGCAGCCGATGGACGAGGACTTCCTGCGCGCGCTCGAGTACGGCATGCCGCCGACGGCGGGAGAAGGAGTCGGCGTCGACCGGCTGGTGATGATGCTGGCGGATCAGCCGTCGATCCGCGACGTGATCCTGTTTCCGCTGCTCCGGCCGGAGCGGGCCTGACCGCGGCGCCTCCGGCGCGAATTCTTCGGTCATGCGGTACGAGCTCGTCATCAGCCTGCGCTACCTTCGAGCGAAGCGGCGGGAGGCGTTCGTCAGCCTGATCACGCTGATCTCGATCGTCGGCGTGACGATCAGCGTGATGACGCTGGACACCGTGCTGTCGGTGTTCACCGGCTTCGAGAACGACCTCCGCGATCGCATCCTCGGCCTCACGCCGCACGTGGTGGTGACCAGCTACGGCGGGCCGGTGCGCGACGCGCCGAAGCTGATCGAATCGATCTCGAAGGTGCCGGGCGTCGTCGCCGCGGCGCCGTTCATCTACGCGCAGGCGATGGTCGCACGCGAGGAGCGCGTCGCGGGCGTCTACTTGCGCGGCATCGAGCCCCACCGGGCGAGCGAGGTCGTCGACATCGCTCGCTTCCTCCGTTCCGGGAGCTTCGCGGAGCTCGGCAAGCCGCACGAGGTGAAGGTCCCCGGCCTCGAAGGCGAGGGCGACGACGCCTCGCGCCGCGTGGTGCTGCCGGGCGTGCTTCTCGGCGAGGAGCTCTCGAAGCAGCTCGGCGTTCACACCGGAGACGTGGTGACGGTGTTCTCGCCCGTGGGCGCTCCGTCCGCGGTCGGCATGATTCCCCGGGTGAAGCGCTTCGTCGTCGTCGGCGTCTACAACTCCGGCATGTTCGAGTTCGACGCCGCGTTGATCTTCGTGTCGCTCGACGAAGCGCAGAAGCTCCTCGGCATGAACGGCGCGGTCAGCGGCATCGAGGTGCGTACGGCGGATCTCGAGGGTGCCGGCGAGGTCGCGGCGCGCCTGAACCAGAAGGCGCTCGGCTTTCCGTACGAGGCGCGCGACTGGATGCAGGTGAACCGCAACCTCTTCATCGCTCTCCGTCTCGAGAAGCTCGTCTACTTCCTCGTGCTCACGCTGATGCTCGTCGTCGCCGGCTTCTCGATCCTGGCCACGCTGATCATGGTCGTCATGGAGAAGCGGAAGGACATCGCGATTCTCAAGTCCATGGGTGCGACGGATCGCTCGGTCGCCCGGATCTTCGTCTTCAAGGGGCTGGTGATCGGTGTCGTCGGCACGGTCGTAGGCAATTGCGGCGGGCTCTTGCTGTCGTGGGCGATCTCGCGTCTCGAGCTGCCGCTCCCGGTGGGGGTGTTCCAGACGCCGACGGTGCCGGTCGAGATCGTGCCCGCGTACTTCGCAGCGGTCTCCGTCGCCGCGCTGCTGATCTGTTTCCTGGTGACGCTCTATCCTGCCTCGCGGGCGGCGCGCGTCGCCCCGGTGGACGTCATCCGTTATGAGTGAGCCGACCGCCGCGTCCGCGGGCGACCCGCTGGTTCGCGTCGAAGGTCTGGTCAAGCATTACGCGGATGCGGGGCGGGACGTGCGCGTGCTCGAAGGCGTCGAGCTCGAGGTGCAGCGCGGAGAGAAGGTGGCGATCGTCGGCGAGTCCGGAGTGGGCAAGTCGACGCTGCTGCACATCCTCGGCGCGCTCGATCGGCCGACCGCCGGAGCCGTCCGCTACGGCGGCCTCGACGTCGCGACGCTCGGCTCCGACGAGCTCGCCGCGTTCCGCAATCGCCAGATCGGTTTCGTCTTCCAGTTCCACCACCTGCTCGGCGACTTCAGCGCCCTGGAGAACGTGATGATGCCTGCGCTCGTCGGCGGCGAACGCTGGGAGCGCGCGGCCGACCGCGCGCGAGAGATCCTGGTGCGCGTCGGGCTCGGTGCCCGGCTCGACCACAAGCCGGGCGAGCTCTCCGGCGGCGAGCAGCAGCGGGTGTCGGTGGCACGCGCGGCGTCTCTCGGGCCGCCGGTGCTGCTCGCCGACGAGCCGACGGGCAATCTCGATCCCATCACCGGCGAGGAGGTTCAGGATCTGCTGATCGAGTTGAACCGCGAGCGCAGCGTCGCGTTGATCATCGCAACGCACAACCCGCGGCTGGCGGCGGCGATGGATCGGGTGCTCCGGCTTCACGACGGCCGCTTGGAGCCCGCGTGACGGCGGAGAGAGGCCATGGAAGACGAAAACGAGCTGTGGTACGAGGCACGACTTTAATGAGACCGGACTCGGGCAAGATCGGGCTTTCCGTGGCGGCGGCTCTTCTGCTGGCCGCGCCGCGGATCGTTTCCGCGCAGCCCCGGCCGCCGGTCGGGTCGGCGCAGCCTCGGCCTCCCATCGAGTCCGCTCCACCGCGGCCCCCGTTGGAGTCCGCGCAGCCGCCGCCTCCCATCGGCTCCGCACAGCCGCCTGCGGTGGAGCACATCGCGCCGCCTCCGGGAGGCGATCTCGAGAAGAACGCTCCCGTCGACGAGGTGAGGGTGATCGGGAACCACCGCGTCGAGGACAGCGCCATCAAGCTGCACGTGCGGAGTCGCGCGGCGGCTCCCGTCGATCCCGCGACGGTCGAGCGTGACATCCGCGAGATCTACGACATGGGCTTCTTCGAGGACGTGCGCGCCGAGATGCTGAACGAGAAGGGCCGCCGCATCCTCGTCTACCGCGTCGTCGAGCGGCCGCTCGTGAAGGAAGTGAAGATCGAGGGCACGAAGAAGCTGACCGAGGAGGACGTGCAGACGGCGCTCAAGGTGCGCCCGCGCACGATCCTCGACCTCGGGAAAGTGCACGAAGGCATCGAGGAAGCGAAGAAGCTCTACGATCAGAAAGGCTACAAGGACGCGAAGATCGCCTTCCAGGTCTCGCCGCCGGACGCCGCGGGCGAGGTCGTGCTCACGTTCAACGTGGACGAGGGCAAGATCGTGCGCGTCGAGCACATCGAGTTCGAGGGCAACCAGTCGTTCTCGGATCGGCAGCTGAAGCGCATCTTGCAGACCAAGGAGGCGTGGTTCCTCTCGTGGGTCACCGGGGCGGGCAACCTCGATGCCGACGTGCTCAAGACCGACGGCGAGCGGCTCACCGCCTGGTACTACGAGAACGGCTACGTCAACGTCCGCATCGACGAGCCGAACGTCCAGCGCGTGGACGACGGCCTGCAGGTGACGTTCAAGATCGACGAGGGCAAGCAACACAAGATCGGCAAGGTCGACATCGCCGGTGACCTGATCGCTCCGAAACCGGCGCTCGCGAAGTCGCTCTCGACGCAGACCGGCGACACCTTCAAGGCCAGCGACCTCCGCAAGGACATCCTGGCGCTCACGGAGTTCTACGGCGACAACGGCTATGCCTTCACGAACGTCGAGCCCGAGACCTCGGTCAACGCGGCGAAGCAGGCGGTCGACATCACGTTCAAGATCGACAAGGGACCGCGCGTCTACTTCAACCGCATCGAGATCACCGGCAACACCAAGACGCGCGACGACGTCATCCGCCGCGAGCTCAAGGTGCAGGAGCAGCAGCTCTTCTCCGGCACGCTGCTGAAGGACAGCCGCGCGCGTATCCAGCGCCTCGGTTTCTTCCAGGAGGTGAACCTCGCGACCAAGAAGTCCGAGCAGCCGGATCAGATCGACCTGGTGATCGACGTGAAGGAGGCGCCGACGGGCGCCTTCACCGCGGGCGCCGGCTTCAGCTCCGCGGACCGGTTCGTGATCTCCGGCCGGCTCTCGGAGAACAACCTGTTCGGCTCCGGCGACCGCGTGTCGCTGAACGTGGACTTCGGCGCGATCCGCCAGGACTACTCGATCGACTACGTCGATCCGTACTTCCTCGACACCTACTTCACCGCGTCGTTCAGCGCCTTCAACACGCGGCTCGAGTTCGACGACTTCACGCGCTCCGGACGCGGCTTCACCACCCAGTTCCTCTATCCCTTCACCGCTCTCGGCCTCGACCGGTTCGCCGGGCTGTCCCTCGACGAGGTGCGCTTCGGCCTCGAGTACCAGCTCGACCAGGCGGACATCGGCAACCTCGACTTCTTCTTCCGCGTACCGAGCATCGATGCCGAGGAAGGCAAGACGCTGACGTCGAGCGTGATCCCGACGCTCGTGCGCAACACGCTGAACCATCCGTTCGACCCGACGGACGGGTCGGTGCAGGACGTGTCCGTCGAGTTCGCCGGTCTCGGCGGTGACACCGACTACTTGAAGGTCGAGAGCCGCGCTCGCTGGTTCTATCCCTTCTACCGCAGCCCCTCGTGGGGCACGTTCGTCGCGTCCGCCGGCGGCCGCGTCGGCTACGGCCTCGGCGAAGGCGGACGCGACGGCAAGGAGCTGCCGCTCTTCGAGCGCTTCTTCCCCGGCGGCATCAACTCCGTCCGCGGCTTCCGCACGCGCACGCTCGGCCCGCGCGAGCCGGTGTTCGCTCCCGACGGTACGATCGTCGACACCACGCCGGTCGGCGGCAGCTCGCAGCTGATCATGAACGGCGAGCTGATCTTCCCGTTGATCGAGGAGCTCGGGCTCCGCGGCGTCGTGTTCTTCGACGCCGGCAACGCGTTCAGCCGCTCGCAGGGGCTCGACGTCGCCGAGCTCCGTTACGCCTACGGGTGGGGAGTCCGTTGGCTCTCCCCGATCGGGCCGCTACGGCTCGAGATCGGCTATCCCATCGCTCGCCGCCGCGGCGAGAAGAACAACGTCTTCCAGTTCTCGTTCGGCGCGCCCCTGTAGCGCGTCGGCCGGGTCGCCGAATCCGAGGAGGTCCGTCGAATGAAGTCGGTCGTCGTGTTCATCGCAACGCTGCTGCTCGCTCCGCTCGCCGTGTCCGCCGCGGACCTGCCGATCGCCACCGTCGACCTGCAGCGGGCGCTCAACGAATGTGAGTCGGGGAAGCGGGCGAAGGAGGGCTTCAAGGGCGAGGTCGACAAGCTCCAGGCGCAACTCGCCAAGCAGAAGGAATCCCTCGAGCGCATCAAGGTGGACCTCGAGAAGAAGGGACTGGTGCTGAAGGAGGAGGAGCGGAAGAACCTGGAGAAGGACTACCAGCGGAAGCTCCGCGACTTCCAGCGAACGTACAAGGACTCGCAGGCCGAGCTGCAGCAGCGAGACAACGAGCTCACGGCCGAGATCCTCCGCGACCTCCAAGAGGTGATCGCCGAGTACGGCTCGCGCTCTCCCTACCTGGTGATCCTCGAGGCGTCGAACACCGGCGTGGTGCTGTACAACCACCGCTCCACCGACATCACCGACAAGGTCATCGAGGCGTACAATGCGAAACGACGAGGACAGCCGAAGAAGTAATCCGGCGGTTCCCGAGTGTCCCCTCCCACGGATGGCTCCACGCATCTCGCGGCTGTCGCCGCCGCTGCCTGCGTTGTGCCTCCTCCGAAGATTGCCCGATATTCGTCGTCGTCGCGCCTTGGCAGCGACGACGATCATCCGCGATCTGCATGAAGCCCTCCGTGGGACGGAACACTAGCACCGCCGGGTTCGACGTTCGCGAGATCTCCGCGCGGCTGCCGCATCGCTTTCCCTTCCTGCTGGTCGACCGGGTTCTCGAGCTCGAGCCCGGGAAGCGGCTGGTGGCGATCAAGAACGTGACGATCAACGAGCCCTTCTTCACCGGCCATTTTCCCGGGCG
>JAXDLK010000307.1:0-3189 GCA_034666665.1 Candidatus Binatota bacterium | reverse complement strand
CCCTGCTTCGTCGGGGTCGCACCGCCGACGTCGAGGCCCGCGGTGTCGATCTGCGAGCGCTCGAGGATGAGGAAGCTGAAGTCGCCGCCGCTCGCGACCGTCACCATGTAGGGCTCGCGCGGGTTCTTGGCACCCCCCGTCTCGAGGAGCTTCGCCAGGCCGGTGATGCGCCACATCCCGGCCGCATCGGTCTTGCCGGTCGCGAGCGTCTGGTTCTGGTCGCTGACCAGGGTGACGTCGGCATTCGCGATCGGTCCGAGGTTCGCGAACGACGACGCCCAGACCAGGAGCTCGTCCTCGGCGCGCTTGGCGACGATGCCGAGATCGGTGATCAGCAGCCAGCGCTGCTTGCCCCAGTCGCCCGTCGTCCGGGAGACGCCGATGCGATAGAGCCCCGGCTCGCTGTCCTTCAGGTAGCGATCGAGAACGACGGCGGTCTTCGCGGTACGATTCTTCTCGGACGGAACCGCGATCTTGTCGGTGGCGATCCGGTCGCCGAGGCTCCGCGCTACAGTGTCGTTGTAGAAGGTCTCGTTCCACGCGGAGTAGCCGAAGTTCTCGAACAGGAAGAAGACGTTGTTCCGGTAGACGCGATCGACGGTGACCTGGATCTCGGGCACGTTCACGCTCTCGAGAGCGATCGTGCGGTACCCGGTGCGCGCCAGGAACATGCCGTCGCTCTCGAACTCGACCGCAGGCTCGCGGTCCGCGATCGCGACCTCCTGCTCGACCTTCTCGCGCAGCACCGATCCGTCGCGGGCGGGAAGACCGGTCGTGACCGCGATGCGGTACTTGCTCCCCGGCTCGAACGCGCCGGCGAGGATGAGCTCGTCGCGTTCGGTCGAGACGCGGTACTTCACCGCGGGGGTCACCGAGACGTACTGCGGCGCGATCGCCGCGCTCACCGGCGAGGAGAAGCGAATCTTGATGATCGAGTCGGGCTCTCCAGGCTGTGACGACGTGCCGCGCACGGTCAGCGTATCCCGCGAGCTCAGCACGATCGGCTTCTCGAAGTCCTTGGTGAGCGGGACGTTGCCGGAGACCGACGTCAGGTCGGAGAGCACGACCAGCCGGAGCGTTCGTTCCTCTTTCCCTTTGTCGACGGGATCGGTGCGGAACCCGATGGTCTCGCTCCAGTAAGGCACGTCGATCGTCACCGCGACGGGCTTGTCCGGACCGAGCAGCGGATCGATGAGCTTCACCTTGGTGGCGACGCTCTTCGGATCCACCGGGTAGTTGAAGCGCAGATCGCCGCGCAGGATCACGCGGTGCTCGCCCTCGGTCGCCGGCTCCTCGTAGACGTCGATGCCCTCGACGCGGAACTGGTCCGTGCGCACACGCAGGTCGCTCTTGCCCTGCAGGTACTGGCCAGGGCGCAACAGGCGGTCGGTGCGGAGATCGATCCGGTAGTCGGTCGCCATCTCGAAGCGGTTCGTGGCCTCGAAGCGAAGCACGCTCGGACCCATCCACCGCCAGCTCCCGCCCGTCTGCGGCATGATCGTCGCCGGATCGTGGCCGAGGATCTCGCCGACGACCTTCTCGCCGAGCGGCGCATCGAAGAGCACGTCGATCGCCTGCATGCCCTCGCGGTCGAGGACGACGTCGAGCACCTTGACGGGGACACCGACCTTCTCGACCGGCGGCGGCCTCTTCGGAAGCTTCTCTCGCGCGAGCAACGCGCCGAGAGCGACGACGAGCACGACGAGGATGGCGATGACGCCGTTCTTCCAGTCCAAGGGGTCCGCTCGCCGCTGCCGCGACGCGGTTATAGCCGAGCGGCCCGCTCGCTCCCAAACCGACGCGAATCGGCATCACGGCACCGGGCGCTGCCGAGCCCGTCAGTCCTTTGGAGCCGTCGGGTACCGCTCGTCGTCGAACGCTCGCGCGGAGGCGCTGACAGTCTGCGGCACGTTGCTGCAACAGCGGCATCGGCGTACGGTCCCAGCGTCGGCGCGCGAGACGTCTTCGTCCGCCGCACCGTCTCCGCCCGCGAGGAACCCACCATGGCCGCACCTCCGCGCCCCGTGATCGAGACCCGATACGACCAGATGTTTCCGATCCTGGACACGGCGGAGATCGAGCGCCTGCGGCGCTTCGGAGAGACGCGCGCCTACGCCGCCGGTGAGCGCCTGGTGAGGACCGGCGAACCGAGTCCCGGCATGTTCGTCATCCTCGCCGGCGAGGTCGCGGTCACCCAGCACAACGTGCTCGGCCGCGAGGATCCGATCGTCACCTTCGGCCCCGGCGGGTTCATGGGCGAGCTGGCGCAGCTCTCCGGCCGGCCCTCGCTCGTCGACGCGGTTGCGAGCACGGCGACCGAAGTGCTCGTCGTCCCTTCGCAGCGGCTGCGCGACGTGCTCGTCACCGAAGCCGAGCTCGGCGAGCGCATCATGCGCGCGCTCATCCTTCGCCGCGTCGGTCTGTTGGAAAGCGGCGTCGGCGGACCGCTCATCATCGGCCGTGAGGATGATGGCGACGTCCTTCGGCTCTCCGGATTCCTCACGCGGAACGGACATCCGCACCAGAGGCTGGACCCCGGTTCGGACTCGTGCGCGAAGACACTGCTCGAGCGCTTCCACCTCGCCTCGTCGGACCTGCCGATCGTGCTCTGCCCGAACGGACAGCTGCTGCGGAATCCGACCGAGAGCGAGCTCGCGCGCTGCATCGGGCTCCTCCGATCGATCGATCCTGCCAGGGTCTACGACGTCGCCATCATCGGCGCCGGCCCGGCGGGTCTGGCGACGGCGGTCTACGCGGCATCGGAAGGCCTTTCGGTGATGGTGCTCGATGGCCGCGGGTTCGGAGGTCAGGCGGGCGCGTCCGCGCGCATCGAGAACTATCTCGGCTTCCCCACCGGGATCACCGGCATGGCCTTGATGGCGCGAGCCTACAATCAAGCGCAGAAGTTCGGCGCCGAGATGGCGATCCCCGACGAGGTCGTGCGTTTGATGTGCCGGAGCGGTAACGGCGGAGCGCGCTTCCAGATCGGGCTCGCGAACGAGGAGCGCGTGAGCGCCCGCTCGGTGGTGATCGCCAGCGGCGCGCGATATCGGCGCCTCGATCTCGCGAACCTCGCCGAGTTCGAGGGCTCGTGCGTCCATTACTGGGCCTCACCGCTCGAGGGAAAGCTCTGCGCCGGCCAAGAGATCGCGCTCGTCGGCGGCGGCAACTCCGCGGGTCAAGCCGCAG
>JAXDLK010000306.1:0-11979 GCA_034666665.1 Candidatus Binatota bacterium | reverse complement strand
CAAAATGTGGGACACGACCCCTTCTCGCTATCTGCGGAATCCCGGCCAGCGGCTGGCGCCGCTGCCGAGGTTCACTGGCATCTCGAATTCCGGCGACTCCTCGGGCTGCCGGCGATCGACCAGCGCCCGGAGCGCGAGCGCATCATATGGCGCCCGCACCTTCACGTCGTTGTCGAAGTAGACGTAGACGTCGCGAGGCGTTCGCTGCGGCGACGGTTTGCGGCTCGCGCGGCGCGCGCCCCGAGGCTCCCGCCCGTCGCGCCAGGCGCGGATTCGCCGTGCCCAATCGCGGAGGGCGTCGGCACCGTAGCCGCTCACGTAGAGAACCTCGTCCCCGTGCAGCCGCACGTAGACGAAGTCGGCGGTCACGTCCTCGAGGAGTGGCCAGCGCCGCGCCGTGTCGGCGACGACCAGCCCGACGCCGAAGCGACGGAGCAAGTCGACGAGCTCCTCCGAGACGAAGCTCGGGTGCCGCACCTCGATCGCGTGCCGCATGGGCATGGGGAAGTCGGCCTCCGTCCAGGCGCGGCCGAGCAGGCGATGATCGTGGCCGCGAGCGATCCGCGCCGCCTCCTCGGTGTCGCGCGGCAGCATCGCCAGGAACGCGCGCATGCGCTCGGCGTCGAACGCGAGCTGCGGCGGCAGCTGCCAGAGGATGGGGCCGAGCTTCTCACCCAGGCGCAGCACACCGGAGGCGAAGAAGTTCGCCAGTGGCGCCTCGACGTCCCGCAGCCGCTTCATGTGCGTGATGAAGCGGCCTCCTTTCACGGCGAAGACGAACCCGGGCGGCGTCTCCTCGCACCAGCGTCGGTAGCTCTCCGGCCGCTGCAGCGAATAGAAGGACCCGTTGATCTCGACCGAGTCGAAGCGACTGGCGGCGAACTCGAGCTCACGGCGGTGCGCGAGACCTTGGGGGTAGAACGTTCCGCGCCACGGAGCGTACCTCCAGCCGGAGATGCCGATGCGGACGGCGCCGGGCACCGGCCCGGCTCAGCGCCGCGCGAGCAGAAGCTCGACGGTCGAGAGTAGGTGCTGATGGTTGAAGGGCTTCGCGAGAAACGCGGTGAAGCCATGCTCGATCAGGCTGGCCCCGCCACGGGAGAACGACTGGCTGGTGACCGCCACGATCGGTACTCGTTTCCAGGCCTCCTGCAACCGCAGCTCGCCGACGAGGTCGATCCCCGACTCCTCGTGCTCGAGGCCGATGTCGAGAAGGACGAGATCGATCTGCTGGATGCGGGTCGCGAGCACCGCTTTCGCCTGCACGGCGGTGTTCGCCGTCAGCACCGTGTAGCCACGGCGCTCGAGCAGCGAGCGCAACAGCGACTGGATGTCGGGGTCGTCTTCGACGACGAGGATGGTGGAACTTCCGGGCATCGGGCTTGCCGTCTCCGGTCTCTAACGACGAAAGCTACGTCACGGCGTGATGCCGGCATCCGCGGCCCGGGGGGCCTCTTCCGCGGCGTCCGTTCGAGGCTACCACCGCGCGAAAACGGGTCAAGCGATTCCTTCAGCTTCTCCCGTCGTGTTCAGTCGGGTCCGCCGTCCGCGGCCTGAGATCCTGCATGACGATCCCGAGCTCACTCCCGGACGAGCGCGCCGATCCCGGCCCCGAGTCCGCCCCGTCCCCGTCGCCGCGTCTGCTGATCGCCGTCGCCATGCTCGCGGTCGGCGTCGCCCAGGGGTTCGGCCGCTTCACCTACGCACTGCTGCTTCCGGCGATCGACCGCGACATGCTGCATTCATATTCTCTGGCCGGGCTGCTCGCGACCGCCAACGTCGCGGCGTATCTCGCCGGCACGCTCGCGGTCAGCGTCGCATCCTCGCGGCTCGAGCCGGCGCGCTTGATGCGCATCGGCCTCGTCGCGGCGACGCTCGGGCTCGGGCTGCTCTCCGTCGCCGCCGGCATGCCGTCGCTGCTTGCCGGGATGGTCCTGACCGGGCTCGCCGGCGCGTTCATCTGGGTGCCTTCGCCGGGGCTCGCCGGCTCGGTCGTCGCCGACGACCGGCGCGGCCTGGCGATCGGACTTCTCGGCGCCGGCATCGGCATCAGCATCGTCGTCGCCGGCCAGGTCGCCTCGGTGGTTCGCGCCATCGCCGGCGAGGACTCGTGGCGTCCGGTGTGGGCGGTCGAAGCGGCGGTCGCGGCGGTGGCGCTCGCGGCGGCGCTTCGCTGGCTGCGGCGAGCACCCGGTGGCGACGAGGAGCAGGGTCGCGTCCGTCTCTCCGCCCTCCGCGCGGTGCCCGGCTGGCTCGGCGTCGTCGGGGCGTACGCCGCCTACGGTCTCGGCTACTCGCTCTACGTGAACTACCTGGTGGCGGCCCTCGAGGAGGATGCCGGCTTCACCGTCGCGCACGCCACGGCGGTGTACTCCCTGATCGGCGTCGCGATCGTGTTCGGCGGCGTTCTCCTCGGCAGGATCTCCGACCGCGTCGGCCGGCGCGCAGCGCTCGTCTGGGGCTACGTCGTGATGGCGGCATGCCCGCTGCTCGTGCTCGCCGGATCGGAGCCGTGGGCGAGCCTATCCGCCTTCTTCTTCGGGCTGATGCTCTCCGGTCTCGGCTCGGTGGTCGCGGCCCACCTCGCGGATCACCTGCCGCCGCGCGCTTTCGCCGCGGCCTTCGGCACCGTCACGCTCTTCTTCGGGATCGCGCAGGTGATCGGGCCCCAGCTCGGCGGCTGGATCGCGGAGACCACGGGCTCCTTCTCCATCGCGTTCGGGATCTCGTCGGCGGCGTGGCTCGTCGGCGCCGCTTCGGCGGCGACGATGCCGCGCACCCGCTGATCCAGGCCTGGCGAGGCGGCCGCTACCGGGGCCGCACCAGGGGTTTCAAGGCCTCCGCGCTCGGGAGGGATCGGGAACGAATGTCGAAGATGTGGCCGGGAAAGCCGTACCCGCTCGGTGCGGTGTACGACGGCGTCGGCACCAACTTCGCGATCTTCTCCGAGGTCGCGGAGCGGGTGGAGCTCTGTCTCTTCGATGAAGACGGTCACGAGAACCGCATCGATCTCCCGGAGGTGACCGCGCTCTGCTGGCACGGGTACCTGCCGAACGTCATCCCCGGACAGCGCTACGGCTATCGCGTCCACGGGCCTTGGAATCCCGCCGAGGGACACCGGTGTCTGCCCGGCAAGCTCCTGCTCGACCCGTACGCGCGTGCGATCGAGGGCACCGTCCGCTGGAGCGAGGCGGTCTTCCCCTACCGCTTCGACGACCCGGACGGGGCGCCGAACGAAACCGACAGCGCTGCCGCGATGCCGCGCTCCGTCGTCACCAACCCGTACTTCGACTGGGGCAACGACCGCAGCCCCGACGTGCCGTTCCACGAGACCTTGGTCTACGAGATGCACGTCGAGGGATTCACCGTGCGGCATCCGGAGATCCCCGACGAGCTCCGCGGCAAGTACGGCGCGCTCGCTCATCCGGCGGCGATCGACTACCTGAAGCGGCTCGGCATCACCGCGGTCGAGCTCTTGCCTGTGCATCAGTTCGTCCACGACGCACATCTCGTCGAGCGGGGCCTCCGGAACTACTGGGGCTACAACTCGATCGGCTACTTCGCGCCGCACAACGAGTACGCAGCGAGCGGCGACCGCGGGCAGCAAGTGCAGGAGTTCAAGCAGATGGTGAAGTCCCTGCATGCTGCCGGCATCGAGGTCATCCTCGACGTCGTCTACAACCACACCGCCGAGGGCAACCACCGGGGACCGATCCTGTCCTTCAAAGGGATCGACAACGCCGCGTACTACCGGCTCATGGCCGAGGACCGACGCCACTACATGGACTACACGGGAACCGGCAACAGTCTGAACGTGCGTGAGCCGCACGTCCTCCAGCTGATCATGGATTCGCTCCGCTACTGGGTGGAGGAGATGCACGTCGACGGCTTCCGCTTCGATCTCGCAGCCACGCTCGCGCGCGAGCTTCACGAGGTCGACCGGTTGTCGGCGTTCTTCGATCTGATCCACCAGGACCCGGTGATGCGGCGCGTGAAGCTGATCGCCGAGCCCTGGGACGTCGGCGAAGGCGGGTATCAGGTGGGGAACTTTCCGCCCCTCTGGTCCGAATGGAACGGCAAGTACCGCGATACCGTCCGCGACTACTGGCGCGGCACGGACGCCACGATCGGCGAGTTCGCCTTCCGCCTGACCGGCAGCTCCGACCTCTACGCTTCGAACGGCCGCCGGCCGTACGCGAGCGTCAACTTCGTCACTGCGCACGACGGCTTCACGCTCCGCGACCTGGTCTCCTACGACGAGAAGCACAACGAGGCGAACGGCGAGGAGAATCGCGACGGCGAGAGCCACAACCGCTCCTGGAACTGCGGCGTCGAAGGTCCGACGGACGATCCCGCGGTGAATCGCCTGCGTGCGCGCCAGCAGCGGAACTTCTTGACGACGCTGATTCTGTCGCAGGGCATCCCGATGCTTCTCGGCGGCGACGAGATCGGCCGTACGCAGCAGGGGAACAACAACGCGTACTGCCAGGACAACGAGATCTCCTGGTACGACTGGGAGAACGTCGACGAGCAGCTTCTCGAGTTCGTGCGCAGCCTGATCCGCCTGCGGAGCTCGCATCCGGTGTTCCGGAGGCGCCGCTGGTTCCAGGGCCGCCCGCTGCACGGCTCCGAGGTGAGCGACATCGGCTGGTTCAAGCCGGACGGTCAGGAGATGAGCGACGAGGATTGGTCGAGCGGATTCGCGAAGTCCCTCGGCGTCTTCCTGAACGGCCGTGCCATTCCCACGCCGGATCCCCGCGGCGAGCAGATCGTCGACGACAGCTTCTACCTGCTGTTCAACGGCCACCACGAGCTCTTGCGGTTCCGGCTGCCGACCGACCGCTGGGGGGAGCGCTGGGTCTCGGTGCTCGACACCAACTCGCCCGGTCTCTCCGAAGGCCTCGACTACCGCGCCGGCGAAGAGATCGCCGTCGAGTCGCGATCGGTCGTGCTGCTGCGCCGCGTGGACGACGCCATCCCGCGAAGCAGCCGATGACGGATCGCTGGGGCATCGACGATGCGTACGAGGACGTGACCCGGACGCGTCACGAGACCTCCGCACCGACGCGCGAGGCGCTGCGCGCGGCGATGGACGAGGAGGACGACGATGCGCCTTCGCGGGCACGCGCCGCCGTGCGAGTCGTGCGGCAGGGAAGCCGCGCCGCGCTCGGGCCCGCGGAGCTGCGTCTCGAGGACGGCCGAACGATCGCGTTCGATCGGCAGCTGCCGCGCGACGTCCCCGACGGCTACCACGAGCTCGCTCCGCGCGTGGGGGCCCCGTTCCGGCTGATCATCGCACCCCGCTCCTGCCGTCTGCCGGCGCCCGCCTGGGGGTGGGCAGTGCAGCTCTACGCCTGCCGCTCGAAGGAGAGCTGGGGGATCGGCGACCTCGGTGACCTCGCGCGGCTCGCCGAGTGGTCGGCCGGCGATCTGGGCGCGGGGTGTCTGCTGGTGAACCCGCTGCACGCCGCGGCGCCCGTCGTCCCGCAGCAGCCGAGCCCGTACTATCCGACCAGCCGGCGCTTCCTGAATCCGCTCTACCTGCGGATCGAGGACGTCCCCGGCGCCCGGGAGGCGGCGGTCGACATCGACCCGCTCGCCGCGGCGGGGCGGGCGCTGCTCGGCAACCAGACGATCGATCGCGACCGCGTCTTCATGCTCAAGTCGCAGGCGCTCGAGCTTCTCTGGTCACGATCCGGGCCACAGGAAGAGCTCGACGGCTTCGCAGCCGAAGGCGGCCAGCCGCTCCAGCGCTTCGCAACCTACTGCGCGCTCGCGGAGCGACACGGCGCCGACTGGCGAGCGTGGCCCGCAGACTACCGCCGGCCGGAGTCGCCCGCGGTCGACCGCTTCGCCGCAGCCGCGGCGTGGCGCGTGCGCTTTCACCAGTGGCTGCAGTGGCTTCTCGATCGACAGCTGGCGTCGGTGTCGCGTCGCCTGACGGTGATGCAGGACCTGCCGATCGGGGTCGATCCCGGCGGCGCCGACGCGTGGGCGTGGCAGGACGTGCTCGCGCGCGGCGTCAGCGTCGGAGCGCCGCCCGACGAGTACAACACCCTCGGACAGAACTGGGGCCTGCCTCCGTTCGTGCCTCATCGCCTGCAAGCCGCGGGCTATCAGCCCTTCGTCGAGACCATTCGCGCGACGCTCCGGAACGCCGGCGCGCTCAGGATCGACCACGCGATGGGACTCTTCCGCCTCTTCTGGATTCCCGAGGGGCGCGGCGCCGCCGAGGGTGCCTACGTCCGCTATCCGGCGAACGACCTGCTCGCGATCGTCGCCCTCGAGAGCCGCCGTGCGGGCGCCTACGTGGTCGGGGAGGACCTCGGCACCGTCGAGGACGATGCGCGACAAAAGCTGGCGACCAACGGAATCCTCTCGTATCGCCTGCTCTGGTTCGAGAGCGATCCTCCCGAATCGTGGCCGGAGCGGGCACTCGCCGCCGTCACCACGCACGACCTGCCGACGATCGCCGGCCTCTGGACCGGCTCCGATCTGGAAAGTCAGCGCGCGCTCGATCTCCGCCCGAACGAGGCGTCGACGCGGGCGCTGCGGCAGCGGATCGCCCGACAGATCGGCCTCGCCGAGGACGCACCCATCGATCGCGTCATCGAAGAGACGCACCGTCTGCTCGCGCGCGCGCCATCGCGCCTGCTGATCGCCACCCTCGAGGACGCCGTCGGCGCCGAGCGCCGGCCGAACATGCCCGGCACGGTCGATCAGTGGCCGAACTGGTCGATCCCGCTGCCCACAATGCTCGACGAGCTGGAGCGATCGCCTCTCGCGCGAGCGGTGGCATCGGCGCTATCCGAACGCCGCCGGAGTCAGCTTGCAGAGAGGCGTTCCGCGCCAAGGACTCGACCGCCGGTGGGGCAACCGGCGACGGGCTCATAGGAGACGACCATGTGGACATGGCTGCCGTTACTCGGTCTCGCGATCGTCGTCGCACTCGTCGTGGCGCTTCCAGGAGCGCGGCCGCGAGGAGCGAAGCCGGTCGGCAACACGCGGCTCATGGGCGCCGCGCGCATCGTCCTGCTGATCCTCGGGGCGATCATCCTGTACGCCTGGCTCGGCGGCGGCAACGCTCCCTGATGCCGCTCGCGACGCCGCTCACGCGAGCGTGATGCGGTCCGATTCGAACTGGTGGTCGCGGTTGAAGAGCCGCCGGTAACTCAGCAACACCACGGCCACCGTGCCGAAGGCGGTTCCGGCGGCGAGCAGGAACATCACCACGACCTGGTACTTGACCGCCTGAACGGGCGCCACACCGGCCAGCAGCTGCCCGCTCATCATGCCCGGCAAGCTGACGATCCCGGCGACGCTCATCGCGTTGATCATCGGTGTCAGGCCGGCATGGACCGCGCGGCGAATCGGATCTCCGGCCGCTTCCCACGACGTGGCGCCGAGCGCCAGCAGCGTCTCCACCTCTCCCTTCCGGCGAACGAGCTCCTCGTCGAAGCGATCGAGCGCGAGCGAGATCCCCGTCAACGTGTTGCCGAGCACGAGCCCGGCGAACGGGATCACGTACTGCGCGGCGTACCAAGGCTCGGGGCGGACGACGATCGCGACGGCGAACGCGGTGACGAGCCAGGCGCTGCCCGCCACGGAGCCGATGCTCGCCACCCAGATGCCCGGATGGCGGCGCCTCGCCCGACGGACGGCGGTCGCGCCGGCGACGAGCGTCATCGACAGGACGAGAGCGAGCACCACGGGCCATCGATCGAGACGGAACACCCAGTGCAGGACCAAACCGACGAGCAGCAACTGCACGGCGGTTCTCGCCGAGGCGATCGTCAGCGCCCGCGCGAAGCCGAGCCGCAGCCAGACGGAGAGCGCCCCGCTCACCGCCACCAGCACGGCAGCGGCGGCGACCTGTCCGTAGCCGAGGGTCAGGTAGCCCGCGCTCATCGCACCGCCTCGAGGCGGCCGTCGCGGAGCTCGAGGGAGCGAGCGATGAATCCGGCGGACGATACCGGGGCATGGCTCACCCAGACGATCGCGCGCTCGGAAGCCGTCGTCCAATCGACGAGCAGCCGCTCGGCGGCGGCCGCCGTGTCCCGGTCGAGCGACGCCGCAGCCTCGTCGAGCAGCAGCACCGAAGGATCGAGCGAGAGAGCGCGCACGAGCGCGACGATCTGCGCCTCGCCGCCGGAGAGATGTGCGTGCGATTTCGCCTCGAAGTCCGCTCGGCGGCCGAGCGAATCGAGCCAACTGCGTGCGCGGGCAGCGTCGAGTGACTGCCGCCGACTCGCCGCGAGCGCGAACGGCTGCCGGAAGTTCGCCTCGACGCTCCCCTCGAAGACCACCGCCCGTTGAGAGAGATAGACGACCCGCCGGCGAAACTCCGGAATGTGGTCCCCGCGCACCTCCTGGCCGCACCAGAGGACGCGCCCCTCGTCGAGCGGGTCGAGGCGGGCGAGAGCGCGGAGCAGCAGCGTCTTCCCCGCGCCGGATGGGCCGGAGATCCCGACCCGGTCACCGGGTGCGACGCGTAGCGACGCGCCCTGGAGGAGCCATGGTCCGCCGGGAGCGCGCCGGCCGATGCCGTCGGCTTCCAGGCTCCAGGTCGCAGCGTTCGCCGAAGCGCCGCTCACGCGAAGCGCGCGACCGCATCCTCGGCGAGCGCCGCGAAGCGCTCCACCTGCTTCGGGAACTCGTGGATCTCCGCACGGGCGTCGTCGCCGCGGGCGCCGCCGAGGTAGCGGGCGTACACGCCTTCGATGATGCAGGCGCTCTTCCAGTAGGAGAACGCGACGTAGAAATCGATGCGCGAGACGTCCGCCCCCGAGCGCGCCGCATAGCGCTCGAGCAGCTCCGCCCGGGTCGGAAATCCGGGGACCATCGACGGCACCAACGGATTCACCGGGTGCTCGTCGGAGGAATGCGACCAGGTCGCGAGCACGTAGCCGACGTCCGCCAGCGGATCGCCGAGCGTACAGATCTCCCAGTCGAGGACCGCCATGATGCGGCCGCGCTCGCTGGTGATGCAGTTGCCGAGCCGGTAATCGCCGTGGACGACGGTCGCCCGCGCCTGCTCCGGGATCTGCTTCTGGAGCGCGTCGTGGACGCGGTCGACGGCAGGGAGCTCGCGCGTCTTCGACTGCTGCCACTGCGAGTACCAGCGCTTCAGCTGCCGCGACACGTAGCCTTCCTTGCGCCCGAGATCGCCGAGGCCGACGGCGTCCGGATCGACGGCGTGGAGGTCCGCGAGGACGTCGATGAAGTGCTCGCCCGCGTGCCGTCGCGCCGCTTCCTCGAGCGCCCCCTCCGCGATCGTCCGGTCGTGGAGCACGTGCCCATGAACGAACGTCATCACGTAGAAGGGAGCGCCGTTCACCTCCGGGGCGGCACAGAAGCCGAGCGCGGGCGGCACCGGCACCGCCGTCGATGCGAGCCCGGCGATGATCTTGTGCTCGCGTCCCATGTCGTGCGCGGTCGGCAGCACGTGGTGGAGCGGCGGACGGCGGAGCACGTATTCGCCGCCGGCGGCATCGGTCACGCGGTAGGTGAGGTTCGAGTGACCGCCGGCGATGAGATCGAAGCGGAGCGGCGGCGCCGCCGCCGGCACCTGCTCCCGGAACCAGGACGTCACCCGCGGGACGTCGATGCCTTTCGGGCTTTCTTCCACCGTGTCGGTACTCTTATCCTTTTCAGCGGAAGCGTGGCGGGCGCTTCTCCAGGAAGGCGGTGACGGCCTCGGCGTGCTCGGGCGACTTCCAGCACACCCGCAGCCACTCCGTCTCGCGCCGCTGGACCTCCGCGAGATCGGTCTCGACCGGATTCCGCGTGAGCAGGTCCTTGATCATGCGGAGCTGCGGCGCCGGGTTGGCGCCGATCTCGCGCGCCAGCGCGGACGCCCGGTCGACGAGGTCCTCGGCGCCGGTCAGGTGATCGACCAAGCCGGCGCGTTCCGCTTCCGCCGCGTCGTAGAGCCTCCCGGACAGGCACATCTCGCTCGCCTTGCCGAAGCCCATCCGCTGAACCAGGAAGCGGCTGCTCGCGAGCTCCGGAACCAGCGCCATCTTGATGAAGAACATGCCGAGCTTCGCGCGGTCCGAGGCGAAGATCACGTCGAACGGCAGGATCATCGTCACGCCGATGCCGACGGCGGCGCCGTTGACCGCCGCGATCAAAGGCTTCGAGCGACGGCAGAGGGCCACCCAGTCGACCTCGGCCGGCATGCCGCCCTGTCCTTGCGCGGTCGTCCCCCCGGGATCACGTCCCTGGATCCGCTCTTGGAACGTGTCCCGCATGTCGGCGCCGGCGCAGAAGCCACGGCCGGCACCGGTCATGACGACCGCGCCGATCGCCGGATCGGCGTTCGCCCGCTCGATCGCATCCGCCTGCTCGGACGCCATGCGTGGCGTCCACGCGTTCAGCCGGTCGGGACGATTCAGCGTCAGGAGAGCGACGCCGTCGCGGGTCTCGTAGGTGATCGTCTCGTAGTCCATGTCGGATTCTCTCCGCCGCCTCATCCGGCTGCAAGCCGGCCGACGTCACACGATCCCGTAGAAGCGCCGCGCGTTCGCGCCGGCGATCTTGCCTCGAGCGTCGTCGTTCAGATCGCAGCGCTCGCGGAGCGGTCGCGTGCTCTCCGGCCAATCTCCGTCCCAGTGGGGATAGTCGCTCGCCCAGAGGATGAAGTCGGCGCCGAGGTCGGCGATCACGGCGGGAAGTAACGGCTCGTCCGACTCGCAGCTCACCCAGACGTTTCCGCGCGCGACGTACTCCCGCGGATCGCGGCGCCATCCGCCGGCAATCCAGTCGCCGCGCTTCCGGCGGTGCTCCTGCAACCGCTCGACGAAGTACGGTACCCAGCCGACGCCGGCCTCGAGGAACGCGACCCGGAGCTTCGGATGTCGGTCGAAGACACCGCCGGAGACCAGCGCCGTCATTGCGACCATCTGATCGAACGGGAAGCTCACGCAGTGAACCTGCACGTAGTTCGTGAAGCGATCGGCGCCGATCTTCGGCAGGTGCATGCCCGGGGCGCCGTGGACGCCGAGCGGGAGATCGAGATCCTCGGACGCGGTATAGAGAGGATCCAGGTCCGGATGATCGAGGTTCCGGGTCGCCAGCGCCGGCGGGATCATCGCACCGACGAGGCCGAGGCGCTTCGCACGCCCGAGCACGGAGATCGCCGCGTCGACGTGCTCGACCGGGAGGATCGCGACGCCGTGAAACCGTCCGCGGCCGCCCGCGCACCAGGCGGCGATCCACTCGTTGTAGAGCTCTGCGAAGCCGACGGCGACGGCGGGATCGCGGATCGTCGGTCCGCGGAGGCCGAAGCTCGGGTAGAAGACCATCTGATCGATCCCGTCGCGATCGGCGTCGGCGAGCACACCGTCCGCGCTGAACGGGTTGATGCCTTCGGCGCGGCTGAGGCCGTGCTCGGGAGGACAGCCGGCGCCGGGTCCCTCCGGATCCGGGTAGCGCCGGCCTTCGGTCGTCGCCTGACCGTCGGCGCCGATCGTGAACACCTCGGGCCAGCGCTTCAGGCATTCGGGTACCAGGTCGGGCTCGACCACGTGCGCATCGGCATCGACGAACTCGACCGGCATGTCCTCTTCCCGCCCGGCTTCTCGCGCGGCGACGCGGCTCCGGTCAATCGAGCCCGAAGCGCTTCTCCGCGCGCGTGGCGATCTCGCCGGCGATCGCGAGCGACGCGGTGGCCGCCGGAGACGGAGCGTTCAGGACGTGCAGCGCACGAGGTCGCTCGACGATCCAGAAGTCGTCGACCAGCTCGCCGGACGGCGCGAGAGCCTGCGCTCGCACTCCGGCCCCAGCGGCGACGACGTCGTCGACTCGGATCTCCGGCACCAGCCGCGCGAGCGCCCGCACGAACGCACGCGTGCTGAGCGACCGGCCGACCTCTTCCAGGCCGGTCCGCCAGTAACGCGCGGCGAGCCGCCAGAAGCCGGGATACCCGAGCACCTCGGCGAGATCGCGGAGGCTCACGTCGCGCTTGCGGTAGCCTTC
>JAXDLK010000305.1:0-4996 GCA_034666665.1 Candidatus Binatota bacterium | reverse complement strand
CGCTGGGAAGTCTTCTCGCTCCGCCACGTGATCGAGACGGCCGTCAGCGTCATCCAGCCGGTCGCTCAGAAGAAGGGATTGGAGGTGGAGGTACGGTTCGATCCCGCCGTCGACCGGGTGGAGCTGGATTCGGGACGCACGAAGCAGATCCTCTACAATCTCGTGAGCAACGCAGTGAAATTCACCGACGAGGGGCAGATCACGATCTCGGCGCGACCCGGCGCTGCGGGAGGCGTGGAGATCGAGGTGGCGGATACCGGAATCGGCATCCAGCCCGAGGATCAGGCGCGGATCTTCCGGGAGTTCGAGCAGGTCGACGGCTCGCACTCGCGCCGGTACGAGGGCACCGGTCTCGGCCTCGCTCTCACGCGCAAGCTCGTCGAGCTTCAGGGCGGCTCGATCCGTGTCGAAAGCGAGCTCCGGAAGGGGAGTCGCTTCATCGTGTTCCTGCCGACCTCGCGGTCGCAGGCGGAGGCGCACGCGTGAGCGGAGCGGACGATCGCCCGGCGGTGGCGGCACGAATCCTCGTCGTCGAGGACAACCCGCTGAACCTCGAGCTGGTCACCGACATGCTGTCGGACGAAGGCTACCTGGTGCTGCAGGCGGAAGACGAGACGACCGCGCTCCGGCTGGCCAGGGAGGAAGGACCGGACCTGATCCTCATGGACATCCAGCTTCCGGGTGCCGACGGGCTGGAAATCACGCGAAAGCTCCGGGCCGACCCTGCCACGGGAGGCATCCCGATCGTGGCGCTCACGGCGCACGCGATGCGCGGGGAGGAGGAGAAGGCGCGCGATGCCGGCTGCGTCGGCTTTCTCACCAAGCCGCTCCGGATGCAGGACCTGCTGCAGGCGGTCGCCCAGTGGACGCGGACCGGGGGAGATTGACGTGCCGGCGACCTGCTAGAATGGGCGAGGAATGTTTCTCGACGGAATCAATACTCAGGGTGCCCGCGTCTTGGTGGTCGACGACAACGCGATGAACCGCGAGATCATCGCCGACAACCTCGAGCAAGCCGGCTGCGACGTCGTCCAGGCGGAGAACGGCGAAGACGCGCTACGGCTCGCCCGTGATCAGCTCTTCGACCTCGTTCTCCTCGACGTGATGATGCCGGGCCTCAGCGGGTATCAGGTGTGCGAACGGCTGAAGAGCGACGAACGAACGAGCCTCCTGCCGGTGGTGATGATCACCGCTCTCGACAAGCACGAAGCGAAGATCGAAGGCATCGCCGCGGGTGCCGATGACTTCATCCACAAGCCATTCGACCGGCAAGAGCTCTTGCTGCGTGCGAAGGCGTGCATTCGTCTGAAACGTCTGACCGACGAGCTCGAGACCGCCGAAGCCGTGCTGCTCTCGCTGAGCAGCGCGATCGAGGCCAAGGATGCGTACACGGAGGGACACGCCGAGCGGGTGGCGCACTACGCCGTGCAGATCGGCAAGCAGCTCGATCTGCCGCCGGAGGCGCTCCGCCGGTTGCGTCTCGGCGGACTGCTGCACGACATCGGCAAGATCGGCGTGCCGGAAGCGGTCCTGAACAAGCCGGGAGCGCTCGACGATGCGGAATGGCAGATCATGAAGAAGCATCCGATGATGGGTTACAAGATCTGCGAGCCGCTCCGTTCGCTGCGCGACGTGCTGCCGATGATCCGCAGCCACCACGAGCGTCCGAACGGCACGGGGTACCCGGACGCGCTCGCCGGAGAGAACGTCCCGCTCGAGGCGCGCATCGTCGGCGTTGCGGACATCTATGACGCACTCGCGACGACGCGCTCGTACAAGCGGGCGTTCTCGCGCGATCGATGCATCGAGATCCTTCGCGAGGACGCCGCCGCGGGCCGGCTCGATCCGAACGTCGTCGAGGCGTTCCTCGCATACCTCGCCGAGCGGGACTCGCGGAAGACCGGCACCGCGGATTGACTCCGACGGAATGATCCGTTAAGCACGCCGGTCGGAACGCGCGACTGGCGCTGTGGACAGACCACGAGGAAGCGCATTCCGCCGTCCTGGCCCTGCCGTTTCCGCAGCCAGGCCGGCTCTGACGAGCAGGTCGTTCGCCTGGGCCTCCGTAGCAGAAGGAGGTACCAGGCTTTTTTATGATCAAGCGATACCTACTGGCCCCGGGACCGACGCCGGTTCCGGCCGAGGTCGCGCTCCGCATGGCGGAGCCGATCATTCACCACCGAACGCCGGAGTTCAGCCGGCTGTTCGGCGAGGTCCGAGAGGGGCTGAAGAAGCTCTTCCAGACCGATCAGGACGTGCTCGTGCTCTCGAGCTCGGGCACCGGCGCGATGGAAGCCGCAGTCGTGAACCTGCTTTCCGCGGGCGACCGGGTGATCGTGGTGAACGGCGGGAAGTTCGGTGAGCGCTGGACGAAGATCTGCGCGACGCACGGGGTGCGGGTGGAGGAGATCTCCGTCGAATGGGGGAGGGCAGTCGCCGTCGATGCGGTCCGCAAGGCGACCGACGAGTTCCCAGACGCGAAGGCCCTTTTCGTTCAAGCGAGCGAGACCTCGACGACCGCCGTTCACCCGATCGAGGAGATCGCACGCCTCACGCGAACGCGAGACACGCTGCTCGTGGTCGATGGCATCACCGCCGTCGGCGTGTACGACGTGCCGATGGACCGCTGGGGCATCGACGTGCTCGTCACGGGCTCACAGAAGGCGCTGATGCTGCCGCCGGGGCTCGCCTTCATCGCGCTCAGCGAGCGCGCGTGGAAGAGGGCGGGCGCACAGCACCTTCCGACGTTCTACTTCGACCTCGCGCGCGAGCGGAAGAACCATGCAGACAACACCACCGCCTACACTCCGGCGGTGTCGCTGGTGACCGGTCTGCATCAGGTCCTGAAGATGATCGGCGAGGAGGGACTGGAGAACGTGTTTGCCCGCCACGAGCGACTGGCGAGGGCGACGCGCGCGGCGGTCGTGGCCCTGGGGCTCCGGCTCCTCGCACCGGATGCACCGAGCCCTGCCGCCACGGGCTTTCATCTGCCCGCCGGGGTCGATGGCGGCAAGATCGCCAAGTACCTTCGCGACCGCATGGGAGTGACGTTCGCCGGCGGTCAGGACCACCTCAAGGGCAAGATCCTGCGGATCGCACACATCGGCTACTTCACGGAATTCGACATCGTCGTGGCGATCGCGGCCGTGGAGATGGCTCTCACCAAGTTCGGGGCCCGGATCGATCTCGGATCCGGCGTGGCGGCGGCCGAGCGGATCCTCGTCGAAGGCCTCCCGGCGGTTTGAAATGAGCGAGCCCCACAAGGTCCTGATCACCGACAGCTTCGCCCCCCAAGGGCTCAAGGTGTTGGCCGACGAACCGATGGTTGCCGCGGAGTACCGGCCCGGCGCCCGTCCCGAGGAGATTCGCGAGGTGATCGGCGAATACGAGGCGCTGGTCGTGCGCAGCGGAACACGGGTGACCGAGGATCTGGTCGCCGCCGGCGCCCGCCTGAAGGTGATCGGCCGCGCCGGGATCGGCGTCGACAACATCGACGTCGAGGCCGCGACCAAGCGCGGCATCGTCGTCATGAACACGCCGGGCGGGAACAACGTGACGACGGCGGAGCACACGCTCTCGCTCCTGCTCGCGATGGCGCGAAACGTGCCGCAGGCGATGCAGTCGCTCAAGTCGGGAAAATGGGAGCGGAACAAGTTCACGGGAGTCGAGCTCTTCAACAAGACGCTCGGCATCGTCGGCATCGGCAACATCGGGTCGATCGTCGCGGATCGCGCGCAGGGCCTGAAGATGAAGGTCATCGCGTTCGATCCGTTCATCACCGCGCCGGCCGCGGCCCGCCTCGGCATCGAGCTCGTCGGGCTCGACGATCTCTACGCGCGTGCCGATTTCATCTCGGTGCACACGCCGCTCACCCCCGAGACGAGAGGGATGATCGGCGCCGAAGCGTTCGCGAAGATGAAGCCGAGCGTCCGCATCGTGAACTGCGCTCGCGGCGGCATCATCGACGAGCAGGCGCTCGCCGACGCCGTCCGGTCGGGAAAAGTAGCCGGCGCGGCGATCGACGTCTTCGGCGAGGAGCCGCCCGCCAAGGACCATCCGCTTCTCGGGCTCGACGGCGTCATTTGCACCCCGCACCTCGGCGCTTCGACCGACGAGGCGCAGATCAACGTGGCGATCGCGATCGCCGAGCAGGTGACGGATTTCCTCGTCCGAGGAGAGGTGCGGAACGCGGTCAACTTCCCCACCATCAGTGGAGAGCGGCTCGGCGTCCTCCGTCCTTACCTGGTGCTGAGCGAGAAGCTCGGCGCGCTGCAGGCGCAGCTGGTCCCCGAGGCTCCGCTCGAGGTGGAGATCGAGGTCAGCGGCGACGACGTGACCGACCAGGATCGCAAGGCGATCTGCGTCTCCGTTCTGAAGGGGCTGCTTTCTCCCGTGATGGAATCGGGGGTCAACTACGTGAATGCGCCGATCCTGGCCCGCGAGCGGGGCATCCGGGTCGTCGAATCACGCTCGAGCTCGCCGTCCGATTTCTTGAACTCGCTCACGGTGCGGGTTCGCCGCTCGCAAGGTACGACGACGGTGGCGGGCGCCGTGTTCGGCACCAAGACTCTGCGAGTCGTGCGGATCAACAAGTTCTACATGGAGGCGGTTCCCGAAGGCTACGTGCTGCTGCTCAACAACCGAGACGTCCCCGGCGTCGTCGGCGCGGTGGGCACGCTGCTCGGCCGCCACGGCATCAACATCGCGGGCATCGAGCTCGGTCGCGACGAGAAGATGGCGATCTCGCTCGTGCACGTGGACGAGCCGGTGCCGACGGAGGTGCTCGCGGAGCTCCGTCAGATCCCCGGCATCGTCTCTGCACAGCTCGTGCGGTTGTAGAGAGAGCTCCCATGACTCGGAGCGGCGATACCCCTCGCACGCTGGTCGTCGTCGGCGCCCAATGGGGCGACGAGGGCAAGGGCAAGATCGTCGACCTTCTCGCGCATCAGTCCGACGTGGTCGTACGCTACCAGGGCGGGAACAACGCCGGGCACAC
>JAXDLK010000304.1:0-4542 GCA_034666665.1 Candidatus Binatota bacterium | reverse complement strand
GGCGGGCTGTAGAGGTCTGCCGCGAGCGTCGCTCCATCCTTCAACGGAATGATCAGATTCCGTTCGATTCGCACTTCTTCCTGTATTCCGGTCGTCATGATGCCTTCTCCTGGTTCCGGGTCGCAGGTCGCTCCCGAAAGCGCATTTCGGAGCGACGGGCTCCCTGGTTGCCCACGGATCATCAACCTTCATGCCAGCGAAAACGGGCATTTCCCCGGGTCGACTGTCGCGCGCGCGCAACACTGCGGGGACTCGGACGCGCGACATGTCGCAGACTATTGACACTGCGTCGGCTGGGGCGCCACAAGTCGGATCGCCCCGGCGGCCGTCCGCTCCGCACGTGACCGGCATCCGCTCCGTGGCAGAGCTATGACGAGGAGTCGTTCATGCAGTCGCTGAGCAGCCCCCTCTCCACTCCCTCCTGTCCCGAGGCGCGCACCGTCCACCGCGCGCGTGATCTCTTCCGCGCGGGCGATGCTCGTCTGACGTCGGCGATCCGACCGATCATCCTCGAGTCGTGGCGATTCTCACGAGAGAAGGACGTCGATCCGCGAACCATGAAGTCGCCGAGCGTGTCGGCAGCCGCCGAGACCTGGTCGCGTGACACGCTGATGGAGGCGGCGGCACCCGTGCTCGACTTCCTGCAGAACGCGCTCTCGGGCCGGTCACACGTGGTGGCCGTCGCCGACGCGGAGTGCAGGCTGATCGCGCTGCGGAACACGACCGACCTGAACGAGGTCTGCGAGCAGCTGAACATCGTGCTCGGCGCCGTGTGGTCCGAGCGCGAGGTGGGCACGGCCGCTCTCGCGCTCAGCACGCGGCTGCAGCTTCCGGTCCAGATCCACTGGTACGAGCACTATGCGGACGTCGGCGATCGATGGACCGGCAATGCCGCTCCGATTCGGCATCACGCGGACGGGAGGACCGTCGGCACGGTGAGCCTCTACGGCTACCCGGGAGTCGCTCATCGCGCGGCGCTCGAGATGATCGGCAACGCTGCCGCAACCATAGAGGAGCGCCTCGCGGCCGCCCATCGGCGCGCCCACGCTGCCCTCTGCGACGAGTATTACCGGCACGTCACGCGTTACCCCGACGACCCGGCGCTCTGCATCGACGAGACGGGCGTGCTCCTCGCAGCGACGGGTCGCGCCGCCTCGTTGCTCGGTTGGCGGCTCCCCGATGTGCTCGGCCAGCGGTTCGGAGAGCTGGCGGGAGTGTCGCTCGAGCTGCCGCGAGTCGAGCCGTCCGCACGCACCGAGGCTTCTTTCGACCTGCCCTCCCGCTCCGGCCGATTGCGCTTCTCGCTGATGCCGGTCCGCGGCGAGCGCGCGGCCGGATACGTCGTGCGGCTCGAGCCTCCCGCGCGACGCGCGGCACATCCAGCGGGCAGCGGGTGGGCCGCTCTCCACACGTTCGAATCGTTGATCGGGGAGAGCGACATCCTCCGGAGCTGCGTCGAGCGTTGCCGTGCGCTCGCTCGGAGCGAGGAGCCCGTCCTGATCACCGGGGAGACCGGCACCGGAAAGGAGATGGTCGCGCATGCGATGCACCAGGGCAGCGACCGCGCGGCGGGTCCATTCGTCGCCCTCAACTGCGGCGGGGTCAGCGAGGACCTGCTGACGGCGGAGCTCTTCGGATACGAATCGGGCTCCTTCACTGGCGCCTCCCGCGGCGGGCAGCTGGGCAAGTTCGAGATCGCCGAAGGCGGCACGCTGTTCCTCGACGAGGTCGAGGCCATGTCGCCGCGGATGCAGCCGCACCTGCTTCGCTTCCTCGAGGACGGCTTGTTGCTTCGCATCGGCGCCAGCGCCCCCCGGCGCGTGAACGTACGCCTGATCGCCGCCACCAATGCCGACCTCGGGGAGGGCGTCCGCGACGGCACGTTTCGCGCGGATCTCTTCTACCGTCTGAGCGTGCTCGAGGTCTCGCTGCCACCGCTACGCGATCGTCCCGAGGACGTCGGTCCTCTGGCGGAGCATTTCGTGCGAACGAAGGGGCGGCGGAACGCGATCGCTCCCGATGCGATGCACGCGCTGCGGAATCATCGGTGGCCTGGAAACGTGCGCGAGCTCAGAAACGCGATCATTCAGGCGCTCGAGGCCGCAGGCCCGCACGCCGATCTGACGGTCGATCACCTGCCCGGACGGATCCGCGACGCGGTGTCGCCGGCCTCCGGCAACGACGAGAGCCGAGTTTCCTCGTTTGCCGAGGCAGAGAAGAGGACCATCGAACGGGTCCTCGCCGACACCGGCGGCAACGTCGCCGAGGCAGCGCGGCGGCTGCAGGTTCACCGCGGGACCCTCTATCGAAAGATGAAGGATCACCGGCTCCGTCCGGTGCGGTGAGCAATTCGTAGGGCCGCTCGGGCCCCCGAGCCGCATCGTCCGCGGGCGGCATCGAGCCGCCCGGTGCCAGGCTGCGTCAGCTTGCCGGAGCGACGCGAAGGTGCAGGCGCAAGTAGAAGTGGTGAACGCCGAGGCCGCGCAGCGGGACGTCCATCAACATCGCATCCGCAACTGGAGGCGTGAGGACGACGCGCACCGTCTCGTCGCGCTCGAGCACGCGCGACCCGTCACACGTCACGCAGTCGAAGCGCCCTTCTCGGCCGGAGCCGAAACACGTCGGACACGGACCGTAGCTCGGCACCGACAGGAACGCGGAACCTCCTCGGGCCGCGTCGTCGGGAGAGAGCACCGCCTGAACGTCGATGCCTTGCCAGCTCCCGTCGCCGGGTGCGTCGCAGCCGTTCTGCCCGCGCACGACGCGAGCGAGGGCAGCTTCGAAGGCAGCGTGGCCCCGGCACGAACAGCGGATCGAGGAGGTCACCTGTGGGAGCGGCGTCGGCGACGTCATCGCCGGGTAGAGCGCGATCGAAACCGCCGCCATGTCGCTCGTCGATTCGGCGTGGGACAGCCCCTGATCGTACCGGCGGCGCCGCTCGGGATCGACGATCGTGCGATAGGCATCGACGATCTCGTGGAAGCAGCGGAGACCGGTCTCGCCGGCGCGGTCCGGGTGGTAACGCTTGACGAGCTCGCGAAACGCCTGACGGATCCCGCCGGGGTTTTCCGTCGGCGGGACTCCGAGCACCATGTAGTAGCTTCGACTTCTCATCACCGTTCCTCCGGCAGGCGGACCAAGGCGTCTTCTCCGTCCACCGCGATCGCCGGCGTTTTCCTGGACCGCCGGTCAGCTCCGCGGTCCTTGGACGTCCTTGAAGCGGTGCGGCCCCGGCAAGTACTCCACGGTCGGCTGGCGTCGCACCGGCTGGGGATAGAGCGCCATCAGGTCGAGGACCTCCGGCGGAATGTCGTCCCGCACCGGCAGGCCGAAGGCTTTCGCCGCGTCGTACGTGATCGGGTGATCGTGCGTCCACGTTCCCTCGGAGAGCAGCGGCGCGAGCTCCTCCGCCTTCTCTTTGGGAAACTTGTCGGAGAGCAGCTCGCTCACGCTTTCCCGCACCTGCCGGATCGCCTTCTCCGCCTGATCGGCCAGGATGAGGGTGCGGTCGTCGACTCTTTCGATCGGTTTGCGCGCGACCGCCTTGACGATCGAAGCCGCGGCGAACTCGCCGAGCTGCGGGTCCACGGGCCCGAGCACCGCGTCCGAGCTCATCACGATCTCGTCGGCGGCGAGGGCGATCAGAGTCCCGCCGGACATCGCGTAATGCGGTACGAACGCGGTCACCGTGCCTCGGTGCTTGTGAATCGCGCGGGCGATCTGCAAGGCGGCGAGCACGAGCCCGCCGGGCGTATGCAGCACGATGTCGAGTGGCACGGCAGGATCGGTGAGGTGAATCGCGCGCAGCAGGTCCTCGGAGTCGTTCACGTCGATGTAGCGAAACGCCGGAAAACCGAGAATGCTCATGGTCTCCTGCCGGTGCACCAGGAGAATCACGCGCGATTTGCGCTGGCGCTCGATCCTCAGGATCAACCGCTGGCGCGAGGCCTCGAGCAGCCGCTGCTTCAGCACCGGTTGCAGCGCGGAGAAGACGAAGAACAGCCAGACGAGATCGCCAGGTCCCAAGTTCCCTCCAGCGCGTACGGCGTCCACGCATGTCGATGCCGTATGGGCGCAGGTGCAGTACCAGCTAGCCAACCCGCGGGGAGCCGGTAGTTCCGGTGGTTTTCCTCTCAACAGAGCGGAACCGAGCGGTTCGCGAAGAATCACGAGATCTCGCGTCGGAGACCTCGACGGCGCCAAGGTTCAGCTCCGACCCGGCGACTGCCTCGTTCAGAACGGCACACGCCATGCCTGGAGGAACGAAAGCGACGAGGAATGTGTGATGGCGTTCGTCGTTCTCGGAGCCGAGAAGCGGCAGGCAAGTCCATCGCCGCCCCTGCACTCGACGGTGTTGCCGGAGCGATCTCGAGGGCGCCGCTTCGCTCACCGCCCTCGGGTACACGTTGCAAGGGGCGGCCGCTCCCTCTATAGGTACTCCGTTCCGTAGGCCCCACCTCCTGCCGTTCGGGCACGAGCTTCTGCAGCGGATCGCGTTTTCCTCTTCAGTCGGCGCCTGCATCACCTTCGCTCTTCGGCACC
>JAXDLK010000303.1:0-8989 GCA_034666665.1 Candidatus Binatota bacterium | reverse complement strand
GTCGTGATGGAGAAGGCGGCGGGCATCGAGCCGCCGGGGGGGATGGGCATCCGCCAGCAGCTCGATCGCGAGCTCGAGCGGATGAAGCACGAGAAGGGCGTGAAGCTCGACACCGAGCTCGAAGCCGACGATCTCGAGCGGCTGATCGAGACCTACCGGCGCAAGATAAAGGAAGTCCTCGGTCAGCCCTTCCCCGAAGATCCCGTGAAGCAGCTCTGGGGCGGGATCGGCGCGGTCTTCCGCTCGTGGAACGGGAAGCGCGCGATCGAGTACCGCCGGATCGAGAAGATCCCGGACGAGTGGGGAACCGCCGTCAACGTCCAGGCGATGGTCTTCGGAAACATGGGAGATTCATCGGGCACCGGCGTCGGCTTCACGCGCGATCCGGCAACGGGCAGAGCGATCTTCTACGGCGAGTGGCTGCCGAACGCGCAGGGAGAGGACGTCGTCGCGGGCACCCGCACGCCGCTGCCGATCAACGAGGCCGGCAAGACCGATCACACCCGGCGCCTGCCGAGCCTGGAGACGGCGATGCCCGCCGTCTATCGCGAGCTCGAGAAGTACGTGCGGCGGCTCGAGCGTCACTACCGGGACATGCTCGACATCGAGTTCACGATCCAGGAAGGGCGGCTCTGGTTGCTGCAGTGCCGCGTCGGCAAGCGCACGGGCGTCGCCGCGCTGAAGATGGCCGTCGACATGGTTCGCGAGCGGCTGATCAACCGCAAGGAAGCGGTGCTGCGCGTGAATCCGTCGGCGCTCGTGCAGATCCTGCTGCCGATGGTCGATCCCGCAGGCGAGCGCACCGCGGAGGTGCTCGGGAAAGGTCTGCCGGCCGGCCCCGGAGCGGCGGCGGGGCGGATCGCCCTCACCGCCGACGAGGCCGTCGAGATGTCGCGCGAGAACGTGGAAGCGGCGGAGAAGGCCCGCGCCGCCGGCGACCACGAGGCGGCCCGGCAGCTCGCCGACGACGCGCGCGTCATCCTGGTGCGGAACGAGACCAGCCCGGAGGACGTGCACGGCATGCACGTCGCGCAGGCGATCCTGACGGCGCGCGGCGGGATGACCAGTCACGCGGCGCTCGTCGCCCGCGGCTGGGGCAAGTGCTGCATCGTCGGCTGCGAGGACCTGAACATCGACCTCGATGCCGGGCGGATCCGCATCGGCGGCCGGACCCTCGAGCGCGGCGAGTGGCTCACGCTGAACGGCACGTCCGGCACGGTCTTCGCCGGCAAGCTCCCCCTCATGCAGCCGGATCTCCGCCGCAATCCGGAGTACCAGGAGCTGATGACCTGGGCGGATGGGTTCCGCCGCCTCGGAGTGCGCACGAACGCGGATACCGCCGAGGACGCCGAGCGCGCGCTCGGGTTCGGCGCGGAGGGGATCGGGCTCTTCCGCACCGAGCACATGTTCTACGGCGCAGGCGCCGCCGAGCCGCTGGCGAAGCTCCGCAAGATGATCGTCGCCGCCAACGAGACCGAGAGGCGGGCGGCGCTCGACGACCTCGCGCCACACGTGAAGGCGGACATCAAGGCAACGCTCGCGGCGATGGACGGCCGCCCGGTGACGATCCGGCTCCTCGATCCGCCGCTCCACGAGTTCATTCCCCATACGGACGAAGGCATCGAGGAGCTCGCACGCGATCTCGGGGTCGCTCCCGACGTCGTCCGGCGCAGAGGCGAGGCTCTGCACGAGACGAACCCGATGATGGGGCACCGCGGGGTGCGGCTCGGCATCAGCTATCCCGAGGTCAGCGAGATGCAGGTTCGCGCGATCTTCGAAGCCGCCGCCGAGCTCCGCAAGGCGCGGAAGAAGCCGATGCCCGAGATCATGATCCCGGTGGTATCGACCGCCGCCGAGCTCGCGGATCAGTTCGAGCGCATCCGCGCGGTACACGACGAAGTCTGCCGCCGCGCTCGGATCGACCGCATCGAGCACCAGGTCGGGACGATGATCGAGGTGCCGCGGGCGACACTGGTGGCGGCGGAGATCGCCGCGCACGCCCAGTTCTTCTCGTTCGGAACCAACGACCTGACACAGATGACGTTCGGGTTCTCGCGCGACGACGTGGGATCGTTCTTGCCCTTGTACCTCCGGCGCAAGATCCTGCCGGGAGACCCCTTCGAGGCGATCGACGAGGCGGGCGTGGGCGAGCTCATGCGCATCGGCATCGAGCGCGGCCGCGCGGCCAAGCCTGGCCTCAAGATCGGCATCTGCGGCGAGCACGGCGGCGAGCCGGAGTCGGTCCGCTTCTGCCACCGGATCGGTCTCGACTACGTCTCGTGCTCTCCGTTCCGCGTTCCCGTGGCGCGGCTCGCGGCGGCACAGGCGGCGCTCGCCGACGAATCGCGGATTGATTGACGTCTCGGGCCGCACGCGGCTGATCGCCATCCTCGGCGATCCGGTCGAGCACTCGCGTTCGCCGGCGATGCACAACGCGGCCTTCGCCGCGCTCGGCCTCGACTACGTCTACCTCGCGCTGCGGGTGGTTCCCGCAGACCTGCGACGGGCGCTCGCCGGCGTGCGCGCGCTCGGCCTCGCCGGTTTGAACGTCACCGTGCCGCACAAGGAGCGGATCCTGCCCTTGCTGGACGAGGTCTCGCCGCTCGCCCGCGAGATCGGGGCGGTGAACACCGTCGTGCGCAGGAGCGAGCGGCTCGTCGGCGACAACACCGACGGACGCGGGTTCGCCCGGGCGCTCGCCCGCGGAGGGTTCCGGCCCCGCGGCAAGCGAGTCGTCCTTCTCGGGGCGGGAGGATCGGCGCGCGCGGTCGGCTGGACGCTCGTGCGCGCCGGAGCGGCGCGGATCACGGTTTTGAACCGCACGGCCGGGCGCGCGGCGATGCTCGCTCGCTGGCTCGGCCGCGGCGGTCGTACCGAGACGGCCTCCGGGCCCCTCGACCAGGCGGAAGATGCCCGCCTGGTTCGCGACGCCGACCTGATCGTCAACTGCACCTCCATCGGGCTCGATGGCCGATCGCGGCCGCCGCTGGCGATCTCCGCGACGCCGCCGGGATGCCGAATTCAAGACCTGGTGTACGGCTCCCGCGACACGCCGCTCGTCCGCCAGGCGCGACGCCTGGGACGGACCGCAGAAGGCGGCCTCGCCATGCTGCTCGAGCAGGCGGCGCTCGCCTTCCGCCTGTGGACGGCACGCTCCGCGCCTCTCGAGATCATGGAGCGCGCCCTCCGGGGCACTCCCGGCCGCCCGTCGCGCCGCTGAATGCGGCACCATCGTACGAGTTTGTCCGCCTCGGGCGCGTCACGTACAATCGACCGACGTGACCGCGCCCTCTCCGGCCCCGAGCGGGTGAGTGTTGGAAATCGCCGAGACGCAACGAACGATTCCGACGAAAAGCGCCTCGCGCATCGGCGAGATCCTCGTTCGGAGCAAGCTGATCACGCGCGAGCAGCTCGAGCTGGGCCTCGATCGCCAGCGGCGGGAAGGGCAGGGGCTCCTCGGCGAGCACCTGATCGCGCTCGGCTTCATCGACGAGAACCAGCTGACCGAGCAGCTCTCGAAGCAGTTCGGCATCCCGATCGTCGACCCGAGCTCGACGGAGATCCCGCAGGAAGTGCTCGACCTGATCCCGCCGGCGATCATGCGCAAGAACCAGGTGTTGCCGATCGGCCTCGCCGGCTCGACCTTGACGGTCTCGATCGCCGACCCGTCGGACTACCTGGTGATCAACGAGCTCAAGTTCCTGACCGGGTACGACGTGCGCGTGACGCTCGCGCCGCCGAAGGCGCTGAACCGGGTGATCGGCCGCCTGTCGAACAGCGACGAGATCTACTCGAGCGTCTTGAAGAAGCTCGACGGCGGTCAGCTCGAGATCCTGCGGGACACCGACAAGGCGGAAGTCGACGTCCACGAGCTCGAGCGCCAGAGCGAGGACGCGCCGGTGGTGGCGCTGGTGAACGCGATCCTCGCCGACGCCGTCAAGAAGCGCGCGAGCGACATCCACGTCGAGCCCTACGAGAAGATCTTCCGCGTCCGCTTCCGCATCGACGGCGTGCTCCAGGAGATCATGAAGCCGCCGCTCCGCCTGAAGAACGCGATCGTCTCGCGCATCAAGATCATGGCGGACCTGGACATCGCCGAGCGGCGCCTCGCGCACGACGGCCGGATCAAGCTGAAGATGGGGCCGGGCCGCGAGATCGACGTGCGCGTCTCGATCCTGCCGACCTACGCCGGCGAGAAAGTGGTCATGCGGCTCCTCGACAAGACCGCGCTCGCGCTCGACCTCCGGAAGCTCGGCTTCACCGCCGCCGAGCTCGAGACCTTCCGCCGCGCGTTCAGCAAGCCGCACGGCATGGTGCTCGTCACCGGGCCGACCGGCAGCGGCAAGACGACGACGCTGTATTCGGTCCTGAACGAGCTCAACAAGACCACGATCAACATCTCAACGGCGGAAGACCCGATCGAGTACAACATCCCCGGGATCAACCAGGTGCAGGTTCACGAGGACATCGGCCGCTCGTTCTCGTACTGCCTGCGGTCCTTCCTGCGGCAGGATCCGGACGTGATCATGGTCGGTGAGATCCGCGACTTCGAGACCGGCGAGATCGCGCTGCGCGCGGCGCTGACCGGCCACCTCGTGCTCTCGACCTTGCACACGAACGACGCCCCGGGCACCGTCGCGCGGCTGATCAACATGGGCTTCGAGCCGTTCCTGCTCTCGTCCGCGCTGAACCTGGTGATCTCCCAGCGCCTGATGCGGAACCTCTGCCCGCTCTGCAAGCGGCCGGCGCTCGTCGATACGGCGGATTTGCTGGCGCTCGGCATCCCCGAAAAGGAGATCCCGACCTACGAGATCTTCCAGCCGCGCGGCTGTGACGATTGCAGCGGCACCGGCTACCTCGGCCGCCGGGGGATCTACGAGATCTTGGACGTCGACGACGAAATGCGCCGTTACGTGGTGCAGGTGAACGACGGAGGGCAGGGCCTGAAGGAGAAGGCCGTCAGGAAAGGGATGAGAACCTTGCGCCAGTCGGCGCTCGAGCGGCTGCGGGAGGGCGTGACGTCGATCGACGAGATCGTGCGCGTCACCGCCCCGGACTGACCGTCCCATGTCTCGACTCGGCGAATTGCTGCTCCGGCGAAACCTGATCACGCAGGAGCAGCTCACCAAGGCGGTCACCGAGCAGCAGCAGGGGGGCGGCATCCTCGCCGTCCATCTGGTGCGGCTCGGCTTCATCACCGAAGACCAGCTCGCGGCGCAGCTGCAGAAAGAGTACCGCCTGCCGATCATCGACCCGATGAGCTTCGAGGTCAGTCCCGAGGGGCTCCAGCTCCTGCCGTACACGCTCGCGAACAAGCATCACGTGCTGCCGATCTCGATCGTCGGATCGACGCTGACGATCGCGATGGCCGACCCGTCGAACCTGGTCGGCATCAACGAGGTCAAGTTCCTCACGGGGTTCGACGTCAAGGTCGTGCTCGCGCCGGCGATGGCGCTCAAGAAGGGCATCGAGCGCTTCTACGACGTCGGCTCCGCGAGCTACGACGACGTGCTCAACCAGCTCGAGAGCGACAACGTCGAGTTCGTCCGCGACGAGCAGGACGTCGACGTCAAGGAGCTCGAGCGCGCGACCGAGGAAGCGCCGGTCGTGAAGCTCGTGAACGCGATCCTGACGGACGCGATCAAGCGGCGGGCGAGCGACGTCCACGTCGAGCCGTTCGAGAAGATGATGCGCGTGCGCTTCCGCGTGGACGGCGTGCTCTACGAGGTCATGAAGCCGCCGCTCAAGCTCCGGAGCGCCTTCACCTCGCGCATCAAGATCATGTCGCAGCTCGACATCGCGGAGCGCCGGCTGCCCCAGGACGGCCGCATCAAGCTGCGCCTGCCCGGCGGCAAGGACATGGATTTCCGCGTCTCGGTGCTGCCGACGATCTTCGGCGAGAAGATCGTCCTCCGGCTGCTCGACAAGTCGAACCTCCAGCTCGACATGACGAAGCTCGGCTTCGAGGAGGAGCAGCTCAAGCACTTCAAGGACGCGATCGCGAAGCCGTTCGGCATGCTGCTCGTCACCGGACCGACCGGCAGCGGCAAGACGACCACGCTCTACTCCGCGCTCTCCGAGCTGAACAAGATCACCGAGAACATCTCGACCTGCGAGGACCCGGTCGAGTTCAACCTCGTGGGCATCAACCAAGTGCAGATCAACGAGGACATCGGCCTGACGTTCGCCGCGGCGTTGCGCTCGTTCCTGCGCCAGGACCCCGACGTGATCATGGTCGGCGAGGTCCGCGACTTCGAGACCGCGGAGATCGCCATCAAGGCAGCGCTCACCGGCCACCTGGTGCTGTCGACCTTGCACACGAACGACGCTCCCTCGACGATCAACCGGCTGCTGAACATGGGCATCGAGCCCTTCCTGGTGGCGTCCTCGATCAACATCATCGTCGCGCAGCGCCTCGCCCGGCAGATCTGCGTCCATTGCAAGGCCCCGGCGGAGTACCCTCCCGAGGTGCTGCGCGAGGTCGGCTTCAACCCCGACGACACCAAGGATCTCATCATCATGCAGGGCCGAGGCTGCAACGACTGCGGCGGGTCGGGCTATCGCGGCCGGATCGCGCTCTACGAAGCCCTGCCGATGAACGACGACATCCGCGAGGGCGTTCTCGTCGGCGCCTCGGCGCTGGAGATCAAGCGCAAGGCGATCACCAACGGCATGAAGACGCTGCGCGCGAGCGGGCTGCAAAAGGTCCGCCAGGGCGTCACCACGATCGAGGAAGTCGTCCGCGTCACCATCGGCGACTGAGCCGCCTCTCCGGGGCAGCTCGATCATTCCTCCGCCGGCACACCGATCGCAGGGTGTCGGCTTTTTGGCGGCCCGTCCACGTATGTTACTTTGATTCGAGATCAGCCGGCGCTCGCCGGGAGAGCGGGGCCCGAAGCATGGCGGACATCCAAGAGTTCCTGAAGATCATGATCGACAAGGGGGCGTCGGACCTCCACCTCGCGGTTTCGAGCCCACCGCTGATCCGCGTGAACGGCGAGCTCGCGCCGCTGCCGCATCCGCCGCTCACCCCGAACGACACGAAGAACCTCTGCTACAGCCTCTTGACCGAGGCACAGAAGCACAAGTTCGAGGAGGACAGCGAGCTCGACTTCTCGTTCGGCGTGCGCGGGCTCAGCCGCTTCCGCGGCAACCTGTTCCTGCAGAAGGGCGCCGTCGGCGGTGCCTTCCGCACCGTCCCCTACCGTATCCAGACGCTCGCCGACCTCGGGCTTCCGGCGGTGGCCGGTGAGCTGACCAAGCTGCCGCGCGGCCTCGTGCTCGTCACCGGACCGACCGGAAGCGGCAAGTCGACGACGCTCGCGTCGATGATCGACAAGATCAACACGGAGCGGCGCGAGCACGTGATGACGGTCGAGGACCCGATCGAGTTCGTCCACGAGCACAAGCGCTGTCTGGTGAATCAGCGCGAGGTGTTCGCGGACACGCACGGCTTCGGCCACGCGCTCAAGCACGTGCTCCGCCAGGACCCCGACATCGTGCTGATCGGCGAGATGCGCGACCTCGAGACCATGGAGGCGTCGCTCGTCGTCGCCGAGACCGGCCACCTCGTGTTCTCCACCCTGCACACGAACTCCGCGGTGCAGACGATCAACCGCATCATCGACGTCTTCCCGCCGTACCAGCAGCCGCAGGTGCGCGCGCAGCTCTCGCTCGTCCTCCAGGCGGTGATCTCCCAGCAGCTGATCCCGCGGATGGACGGCAAGGGACGCGTGCTCTCGGTCGAGGTGATGATCCCGAACGCGGCGATCCGCAACCTGATCCGCGAGCAGAAGATCCATCAGATCTACTCCCAGATGCAGGTCGGACAGATCAAGTTCGGCATGCAGACGATGAGCCAGTCGCTGCTCGACCTGCATCAGCGGCGGCTGATCTCCTATGACGAGGCATTGGGCCACGCGACCGAGCCGGACGAGCTCATCACGATGCTCGGCGCGACTCCGTCCGCGATGCGGCGCTGAACGTCCGCCCGACACGAGGAAAGTCATGGCCGTATTCAAGTGGGAAGGAATCTCGCCGAAGGGCGAGCCGCTCAAGGGAGAGATGGAAGCCTCCACCCGCGACGCCGTCATCGTGCGGCTGCGGAGCCAGCGGATCCAGCCACTCACGGGCAAGATCCGCGAGAAGGGCAAGGGTCTCGATACCAACCTCTCGATTCCGGGGCTCGGAGAGAAGATCAAGACCAAGGACGTGGTGATCTTCACCCGGCAGTTCGCGACCATGATCGATGCGGGTCTGCCGATCGTGCAGTGCCTCGAGATCCTGCAGGCTCAGGCGACCTTGAAGCCCTTCCGCAAGGTGCTGCAGCAGGTCAAGGACGACGTCGAGAGCGGCGCCACGCTCACCGACGCGCTGCAGAAGCACACCAAGGTCTTCGACGAGCTCTACTGCAACATGGTCTCCGCGGGTGAGATCGGCGGTATTCTCGACACCGTGCTGAACCGCCTCGCGGTGTACATGGAAAAGGCCGCGAAGCTCCGCGCGAAGATCAAGGGGGCGATGATCTACCCGATCTCGATCGTCGTCGTCGCTTCCGCGGTGACCTCGATCCTGCTCCTCTACGTGATCCCGGTGTTCGCCGAGCTCTTCGGGAGCTTCGGCCAGGCGCTGCCCGCGCCCACGCAGTTCGTCATCAACCTGAGCAATTTCACGACCGCGTATTTCCCGTACATGATCGCGGCGATGGTCGCGGCGGCATTCGGCATCCGCTACGCGTACCGGACGGAGCAAGGAAAGCTCGCGATCGATGGTCTCTTGCTGAAGCTGCCGATCTTCGGCGATCTCTTCCGGAAGTCGGCGGTCGCACGCTTCACGCGCACGCTCGGCACGCTGATCTCTTCCGGCGTCCCCATCCTCGAGGCGCTGGCGATCACCGCGAAGACCGCGGGCAACCGCGTCGTCGAGAAGGCCGTGTTCGCCACGCGCGTCTCGATCTCGGAGGGCAAGACGATCGCCGAGCCGCTCGCGC
>JAXDLK010000302.1:0-3656 GCA_034666665.1 Candidatus Binatota bacterium | reverse complement strand
CGCTCCGCTTCCGCGTACGGCATTCCCGCGTAGCTGAAGCCGAACATCCAGCCGTTCGCGTCGATCGTTTCGCGGATGAACGCGAGCTTCTCGAGCACCTCGTCCGGCGTGCCCCAAGGCATCAGGTTCGCGAAGTCTTCCGCGGCGCCGCCCGTGCCGCGCTTCGCGATGTACTTGTTCAGGTTGCCGTAGAACTCGTAGCTCTTGTGCTGCCCGAATGCGGCCGACGTCATCTCGTAGTGGCTCATCGCCGTCTGGTAGTAGTCCGAGATGTACTTGAGGCCGAGCTCTCGCGCGCGGCTGCGATCGCGGTCGACGAACACGAACGCACCGCAGAGCGGCTTCGGGATCGGCAGCGCTCCGTTCAGCTCGCGCCATGTGTGGTGGTACGTCTCGAAGTCGGCTCGCACGGACTCCCACGGCTTCTGCGGGATCACCAGCAGACCGACGCCGAGCTTCGCCATGATCGGAATCGATTCGGGTGACACGGCGGCAGCGTACGTCCGCCCGCGGAACGAGCGCGCCGGAAACGGCCGGATCGCGCGCCGCGGCTGGCGCGTCTTCTCGCCGCCTTCCATGTACCCGGTCTCGAGCGCGTTCAGCACGAGCTCCGCGTGCTCGACGAAGAGCTTCCGGCCCTCGTTCTGGTCGAGCCGGAACCCTTCGTACTCGATGCGCGCGAGACCGCGTCCGATCCCGAGGATCATTCGCCCGTCGGAGACGTGATCGAGCAGCGACACCTGCTCCGCGACGCGAATCGGATCGTGCCACGGCAGCACGACCACCATCGATCCGAGCTGGATGTGGCGCGTGCGCCCCGCGAAGTACGTGAGGAGCTGCAGCACGTCCGGGCACATCGTGTAGTCGTCGAAGTGATGCTCGACCGACCACAGCGAATCGAACCCGAGCGGCTCCGCCATCTCCGCGAGGCGGAGCTCCTGCCGGTACACCTCGGTGTCCGACATCGTCGTTCCGGGGTTCTGGAAGTAGACGCCGTATCCTACGTGCATGCGGTCACCTCGAGCGTTCGTGCCTTCGGACTGTCGTCTTTTTTGGCACGTGCGACCGGCCGACGCTACGCCTCGCGGCCTCGTTTCCGCGCCGGCGGACTCTGCTATCAATCCGTTGGCCGCGGCAGAGCGAAGCCCGTCGAGGAGTCGAAGACCGGATGATCCGTCGTTCCATCATCCTGAGCGTTGCTTTGATGCTGCCCTCCTTCGCCGGGGCCGCTCGCGCCGCGGAGACCGGCGCCTGCGCCCTCGATCAGTTCCTCTTCCCGGGAGTCGCTTGCAACGAATGCGATCCGGCCGTGCCCGGCGACTGCGCGCGGCAAGCCCGCGACGGTCGTTCGCTCGCTTGCCGGCAGACTGCGGAGGAAGGCGGGAAGGAGATTTGGTGCGGCGGGGTCTACTACGGCGGTCACCAGGAGCCGCCGGAGGAGCGGGACGCGTCGGACGAGGGCGGGCCGCCGGAGCGACCCTCCATCCTCGACGACGACACCTCGCATGACGGCGGTCCGCCGCAGCGCCCGTCCATTCTCGACGAGAGAGGCCTCACGCCGGAGGGCTCGATCCCGGGCACCGTCGCCTGCGTTTCCGCGGGCCGGCTCGGCGTGGCCGTCGATCGCGACATGTCGATGTGGCTCCAGCAGGGCACACGGATCGATTTCGTGGTCGGCTCCGGCACGGCGATCGAGTCGGATGGGGCCGGCCAGCGCGATGCCGGCTCGATCGCATGCGGCGAATACGTCACCGTCACCTATGTGCTTCGCGGCAAGGACGCCGTGGCTTCCGAGATCCACGCGTGGGACTCGACACGAGCGGTCGACGCGCCGGTCCGCCCCGAAGCGGCGGGCATCACCTGTCCCCCGTGCGGCGACACGCCGCCGAGCGCCAGCGGAAGCTCGGCGCGGGGCTCCCGGGATGACGCGAGCCGGCCGCCCGAGGGTCGATCCGCCGTCGTGCCGGAGGCGGAGGTCCCCCAAAGGCGATCAGCCGGGGACCGCGGCGAGCTTCCCGCTTCGCATGGAGAGCGGGACGCGAACGTGCGCTCCGATGCGACGACCGGGCCCGCCGGCGATCCGTATCAGGCGGGCATGGCTCTCTACCGAGCCAAGCGCTACGCCGAATCGGTCGAGCGGTTCACCGCCGCCGCCCGCGCCGACCCGGGGCGCAGCGACGCCTTCCTGCAGCGCGGGCGCGCCTACACGCGGCTCGACCGCGGCGACGAGGCGATCGCCGACTTCACCAAGGCCGCGCAGCTCGACGCGCGCTCCGGCGCGGCGCTCTTCGAGCGCGCAAACGCGCTGCAGACGTACTATCCGAACCGTCCCCGGAGTGCGCTCGACGACCTGAACGAGGCGCTCCGGCGCGAGCCGCGAAACGCCCTGTATCTCAACCGCCGCGGCGCGCTTCTCCACGAGACGAACCAGTTCGAAGCGGCGATCGAGGACTTCGACCGCGCCGTCGCGATCGAGCCGACGATGGGCGCGGCGTATTGCAACCGCGGCCTCGCGAAGTACTGGCTCGATCGGCGAGACGAGGCGGAGAAGGACTTCCGCAGCTGCCTCGCGTACGAACCGTCGCTCGAATCGTATCTGAGAGAGCAAGTTGCGCAGATCCCGGCAGCGCGCCAGTGGATCCACGATTTTCAGCAGTGGTATGCCGACATCCAACGCGACGCCGCCGCGACGCGCGACGACGCGTGCGGCTCGAAGTACGGCTCGACCGGAAGCCGCGTCGCGAACTGCCGGAGCCACGGTTTCGGCGACACCGAAGACCGCATCAAGCACGGCGATCTCTGAATTTCCTCACCCTCTCCCTTCCTGATCTATGGGCCGGAGGGTCAGGTTACCGTGGTGGTCCTTCCCTCCTCCGCCGAGCCCACGGCGGAGATTCAAAACCCCGGCAACGTCTGAACGACGACCCGCAGGGGCGTCGTCATCCGTACAGAATCAGTCACAGATCCGACCGTCGCAGATGTCGGCGCCAGCGCCGCCAATCAATGCGTCCGTTCCACCTTGTCCAATCAGAATATCGTCTCCGCTCCCGCCGTGGATCACGTCGTCGCCCACATCGCCGAGCAGAATGTCGTCGCCGCTGTTTCCCGCGATCTGATCGGCGCCACGCCCGCCGTGTATCACGTCCCCGGCGCCGCCCGCCGAGATTCGGTCATCCCCGTCGCCGCCGCAGATCGTATCGGCACCGCCATTCCCATAGATCGAATCGTCACCGCCGCGCCCGAGGATGACGTCCGCGCCGGCGGTCCCGATCAACACGTCGTCGCCTTCCGTCCCGTCGATGGTCACGGTGCCCGGGTCGCATGACGGCACCGCGCGCGGGTCGATATACCGGCGGGCCACGACTTCTGCGATCCCCGTCTTGCCGTACTCGTCCCAGACCACGACGAATTCCCCGTTCCCCAGCGCGGCGACTTTGGCGACTCTTTGAATCCGTCGAGGCCGCCGATTCACGACGAACTGGTCACCGACGAGATTTCCCGCGCTGTCGACGCGTTGGCCGTGCACGTCGCCATCCGTCCAAACGACGACGAAGTCGCCCTTGGAATGCACCGCGACGTCGGGGCGTTCTGGAGAAGAGACGCGATCCACGCTGACGGCGATTCTCCGACCGAGCGGCTTGCCGTCGGCTGCGAAG
>JAXDLK010000301.1:0-3244 GCA_034666665.1 Candidatus Binatota bacterium | reverse complement strand
CGCTGTCGCCCCCCGGTCGGATCGCCACCTTGATCGTCCCCGCGGACTCGGCGTGGGAGCAGACATCCGGCCCCGCACCGGTCGTGCCGCCGCCCCTGCGAGCGCAGGTGCCCGGCGAGCGGATCCGCGAGATCGCCGGCGTCCTCCGCACACGAGAGCCCGCGGCGATCCTCGCCGGCGACGTGGCGCTGCTCGATCCTGGAATCCGCAGCGCGGCGTGCGCCGCGGCCAAGGCCGGCGCGCGCCTCCTCTGCGGCACGTTCCCGGCGCGGCTCTCGCGCGGAGCCGGCCGGCCGCGGGTCGAACGCATCCCGTACTTCCCGGAGCGCGCGGCCGAGATGCTCGCGGGGCTGCGTCACGTGGTGCTCGCGGGCGACCGCATGACCGTGCCGTTCTTCGCGTACCCGACGATCTCGAGCGAGATCCTGCCGGCCGGCTGTCGGGTGCACACGCTCGCGGAGCCCGGGGAGGACGTGGTCGGAGCGCTCGACGCTCTCGCCGACGAGCTCGGCGGCGGCGCAGATCCAGTGGTCGAGGCGGCGTCGCGTCCGGAAACCGGGGACGGTCCGATCACGCCCGACGGCGTCGCGCGGGTCGTCGGAGCGCTCCTGCCCGAGAACGCGATCCTCTCGGACGAAGGCGCGACCTCGAGCCTCGGGAGCCTTCCCGCGACGGCGGGCGCGCCGCCTCACGACTGGCTGCCGCTCACCGGCGGCGCGATCGGACAGGGTCTCCCCGTCGCCGCCGGAGCGGCGCTCGCGTGCCCGGACCGCAAGGTGGTCGCGCTCCAGGCCGACGGCAGCGCGATGTACACCTTACAGGCGCTCTGGACGCAGGCGCGCGAGAAGCTCGACGTGACGACGATCCTCTTCTCGAATCGGCGATATGCGATCCTCGGCATGGAGCTCCGCAGGATGGCGAACGCGGAGCCGACCGGCCGGACGGCGGGGCTGATCGACCTCTCGCACCCGGACCTCGACTGGGTGCAGCTCGCGCGCGGCATGGGCGTGGAGGCGGAGCACGTTGAGACGCTCGGTGGCCTCCGTCGGGCGTTCGCCGCGGCGATGCGCACGCCCGGGCCGCGGCTCCTCGAAGTACCGATCTGACATAGATCCGGTTGCATTACGCAACCCGGACGGTACGCTGGGTTCGTCGTCCGGACGCCATGCCTTCCGCCATCAAGCTCTCCGACGAGTTCGTCACGATCGCCCGGCGGGAGGGGCGCCTGATGGGACGCTCGATCGCGGGACAGGTCGAGCACTGGGCTCGGCTCGGCCGTGCGGTCGAGCGCGCTCCCGGGTTCGGCTTCGAGCGAGTTCGCGCCGTGCTCTCCGCCGAAGCGAGCTTCGACGACCTGACGGCGGACGAGCAGGCGGTGGCGCTCGCCGAGATCGAGCAGCACCTCGAGCATCTGCCGCGCGATCGCGACGAGGAATTCTTCGCGCGGCTCCGGGCCGCGGGCGTCCCGGTTCACGGGGAACGGGCAGGGGCCGCGCCGACCCCGCCGCGCGCGACGAAGATCCGCAGAGCGGCTCGCCGGCGTGGCTGAGGCCCGGCCGGCGGCGGGCCGGCCGGTCGCCTGGCTGATCGCCGGCATCAACGGCGCCGGCAAGACCACCTTCTACGAGGAGTTCCTGCGGCCGAAGCTCGCGGCCGAGTTCGTCAACGCCGATGAGATCGCCCGCCTCCGGTGGGGAGGCGAGGCGACGATGGAGCGCGCCTATGACGCCGGCCGTCTCGCCGAGACGCGGCGGCGCGAGCTCCTCGACAGCCGGACGTCGTTCGTCGCCGAGACCGTGTTCTCGCACCCTTCGAAGCTCGATCTCGTGCGCGAGCTCCGCGCCGCCGGCTACCGCGTGCATCTCGTCTACGTGCACGTGCCGCTGCCGCTGGCGAAGAGGCGGGTGGCGACGCGCGTTGCGCTCGGCGGCCACGACGTTCCCGCGGAGAAGATCCGCACCCGCTATTCGCGTGTGATCGCCAACCTCCTCGCGGCGATTCCGCTCTGCGACCGCGCCTATCTCTACGACAACGGCCGCGCCGACCGTCTGCACCGGCACGTGATGACGTTCGCCGAGGGACGCCTGGTACGCATCGTGCCGGATCCGCCCCGCTGGGTAGGGCAGCTTTTTCCGATGCTGCGGTCGACCCGCCGGGGGTGACGCATTCGCGAACCCGGTGACCGCACTCAGCCCTCGGCGCGGAGGCTGCCGGTGCCGGTGCCGGTTCCGGTCGCGGCGGCCAGTACGGCTTCGACCGCATAGGGTCACCGTGCTAGATAGCAGCCGTGGACCGGACGGTTCGGGTATTCGAGTGCTTCGAGGATGCCGATGTCAGCGACGCGCAGCACCATGACTCGCTGACACCCGGCGAGCGCTTGGATCTTCTGCTGGAGATCGTCCGCCGTCACAACGTGACGCTCGGTGAAGCTGCAGAAAGATTTGAGAGAGTTCTTCGAGTTACTGAACTCTCGAGCAGTTGACTACCTCGTGGTCGGGGGGCACGCAGTCACGTTCCACGGCTACCCTCGCTACACGGGCTTGTGGATTCGCGTGTCCTCCGAGAACGCGTCGCGAGTGCTCGAGTCGCTCGATGCCTTCGGCTTCGCTGGCACGGGCCTCACGGCCGATGACTTTCTGCGAGCCGGGCGCGTCATTCAGCTCGGCACCCCCCCGAATCGTATCGATCTCCTCACCGGGGTGACCGGCGTGGACTTCGACGAGGCATGGGAATCGCGCATCCAGGCGCTTCTCGATGACGTCCCGGTTGCGTTCGTCGCCAGGGATGTCCTGCTCCGAAACAAGCGGGCCACCGGCCGGGCGAAAGGCGTCGCAGACGTCGAGCAGCTGACTCGCACCCGCTCCCGCTGATGTGCGCGAGACCTGTCCCTCGCGCATCGGCGGTGACGGGAGCGACTCGCGGCACCGTCATCCGGGCCGCTCGGCTCCCATGATCCTCCGCGGTGGACGCGGCATGGATGCGGAGCGGCACGAGCGGTCGGGCACGTCGGCGGCGCTGCAAGCGGCGGAGGCCGAACGCGACCTCGCGCAGCTCCACCGCGCGGAAGGCGTCATCGTGTGGCTCCGGTGGTTCGCTGTGGCGGGGCTGCTCGTGATCCTCGCACGCGCGCGACACTCGGCCCCGGGGGCGGTGGTCTGGGGTCTCTATTCGGGCGTCGTCGCCTACAGCGCGGTCGCCCACTGGCAGGTGCGGCGCGGCCGGAACGTCCGCATCGGAGCGATCG
>JAXDLK010000300.1:2500-48194 GCA_034666665.1 Candidatus Binatota bacterium | reverse complement strand
GCTCCCGGAGGACCGGGACGAAGCGCACGGGGAAGAGCGACCGCGTGGAGAGCTGACCGTCCGGCGTCTTCTCGACCAGCATCAGGCGCTGCGTCGCGAACGCGGGACCGACGGGCACGACCATGCGCCCGCCGTTCTTCAGCTGAGCCACGAGCGCCGGTGGGATCTCGGTCGCCGCGGCGGTGACGACGATGGCGTCGAAAGGGCCTTTTTCCGCCCAGCCGAAGTAGCCGTCGCCGACACGGATGGTGACGTTCGCGTACTCGAGCGAGGCGAGCGTCCGGCGCGCACCCTCGGCGAGCGACGGGTGGATCTCCATCGAGTACACCTGCGCGGCGAGCCGCGCGGCGACCGCCGCCTGGTACCCCGATCCGGTGCCGAGCTCGAAGACGACGTCGTCGGGGCGGAGCGCCAGGAGCTCCGTCATCTTGGCGACGACGTAGGGCTGCGAGATGGTCTGTCCGTCGCCGATCGGCAGCGGGGAATCATCGTACGCGGCGTGCCGCCACTCCGCGGGGACGAAGCGCTCGCGCGGCACCGCGTGCATGGCCTCGAGCACGCGGCGACCGACGACGTCCCGGCGCGCGATCTGCTCGGCGACCATGGCGCGCCGCTTCGCGAGCAGCGGATCCTGCTCCGGGTAGGCTCCGGCGGCGAGCGCGCCGAGCAGTACCACTGCTCCGAACCGTGAGGCGAGCGTCACGAACCGCGAGCGTAGCCGGAACGTCCGGCGCGGGACAGATGGGGCGCGTTCGAGTTGCTCTGCCGGAGGCGATTTGCGAGGAGGGCGGGGGAGGGTACCCGCCGGAATTGGCGAAGCCACAGCGCCGACATCTCGCGCATCCGAAGATCGAGCCCCGCGCGATCGTCTCGGGGATCTCGGTCGCCGACCTGATCGACGGCACCTTCCTCGCGTACAACGGGGCGCGTCTGCGCGAGGCGTGTCAGCTCTTCGCGCGGCGCGTCCTCGCGGACGACGTGCTGGTCGGCATGAGCGTGTCGGGTGCGCTCACGCCGGCAGGTCTCGGCATGTCGGCGCTGATTCCGCTGATCGAGGCGGGCTTCGTCGACTGGATGGTGTCGACCGGAGCGAATCTCTACCACGACACGCATTTCGGCATCGGCCTCGAGATGCATGCCGGATCGGCGCGCATCGACGACGTCGCGCTTCGCCGCGACGGCGTGGTGCGCATCTACGACGTTCTCTTCGAGTACGACGTGCTGCTCGAGACCGACGCCTTCTATCGCAAGACACTCGCGGCTCCGGAGTTTCAGCGTACGATGAGCACGGCCGAGATGCATCACCGGATCGGCCGCTACGTCGCCGAGCGCGAGCGCGTGCTCGGCGGCCGCAGGCGGTCGCTGCTCGCCGCGGCGTACGAGTACGACGTACCGATCTACACGTCGTCTCCCGGGGACAGCTCGATCGGCATGAACGTCGCGGCGATGGCGCTCGCGGGCAATCGGCTCGCGATCGATGCGAGCGCGGACGTGAACGAAACCACGGCGATCGTCTACGAGGCGAAGCGAGCGGGGCTCGCGAGCGCGGTCGTGATGCTCGGCGGCGGATCTCCGAAGAACTTCGTGCTCCAGACCGAGCCGCAGATCCAAGAGATCATGGGCATGGAGGAGAAAGGGCACGATTTCTACCTGCAGATCACCGATGCGCGACCCGATACCGGCGGCCTCTCCGGAGCCACGCCGCAGGAAGCGGTGAGCTGGGGCAAGGTCGATCCGGAGCGGCTCCCCGATTCCGTCGTCTGCTACGCGGACACGACCGTCGCCTTGCCGCTGCTGACGGCGTACGCCCTCGCGGCCAAGTCGCCGCGGCAGCCGAAGCGCCTCTACCGGCGGCGCGAGGAGATGCTCGCGAGGCTCCGCGACGAGTTCGCGCGGCACCCGTGGTACCGGCGCGATTGATCGCTCATGCGGCGGCGGCGGGACGTCCGCCGAGGATCGCGCGCCGAAAGCGGCGATCGGGCAGCTGCGACTTCAGGTAGATCCACGCGGACGACCCGAGCTGCTTCAGGAACCGCGGCTCCTCGACGATCATGCGGCCGATGCCGCGGAGCACGTCCGGCCGCCGGTAGAACGTCGAGTAGAGGCGGTGGAAGTAGGTCTCGAGGATCTCCTCGGTGAGACCGCTCGGCACGAAGACGAAGTTCATCGCGTTCATCCGCTCCCAGTCCTCGTCGAAGGTGCCGTGCTCGCGCACCGTCGGGTAGGCCGGCGTGCCGGGATACGGGGTGAACTTGGTGACCTGACAGAGGTCGAGCTCGGCGACCTCGAGGAACGCGGCGGTCTCCTCGAGTGTCTCCACGGTCTCCGTCGGATGCGCGATCATTACGTAGCCCTTGGCGCGAATGCCGGCGGCGCGCGTCTGCCGCAGCGTCTCGCGCATGCGCGGGAGCTTCACCTCGCGCTTGACGACGTCGAGGATCTTCTGCGACCCCGATTCGATGCCGTAGGCGATCTGCCAGCAACCGGCTCGCTTCATCAATCGAAGCGTCTCCTCGTCGAGCAGGTTCGGATGGCTGTTGCAGCTCCACGTGAACTCGAAGCCCTCGCGCAGAAACGCCTCGCAGAGCTCGACCACACGCTTCTGCCGGACGGTGAAGAGGTCGTCGTAGAAGATCACGTGCTGCACGCCGTACCCGGCGAGGCGCCGGCAGTGCTCCACGACGGCCTCGGTCGAGAGGTACCGGCCGAGCTTCCCCGAGGTGGAGCGATCGCAGAACGCGCAGGAGAAGGGGCAGCCGCGGCTGGTCACCAGCGTCGCCACCGGCGAACGGCGGTAGCTCAGCAGCGACGGCCGGAAGCGGTGCGGGAAGTCGGGCAGGAGATCCCATGCGGGGAGCGGCAGCGAATCCAGGTCGACGAGATACGGCGTACGCTCGTTCGCGTGCACCCGCGCGTCGCCGTCCCGCCACACGAGACCGCCGACGTCGAGCGGATCCGCGCCGTCGGCGAGACGGGCGAGCAGATCGAAGAACGACCCCTCGCCCTCGCCGCGGATGCCGTAGTCGAGGTCGGGGAAGACTGCGAGCGTACGTTCGGGAATCGCGCTCACGTGCGGGCCGCCGAGCACCGTGAGCACCTCGGGAGCCGCCGCCTTCAGCAGTGAGGCGATGCGGCCGGCATTCGTCACCGAGATCGTCGTCGCGGAGAAGCCGACGACGTCGGGACGCTCCGCGAGGATGCGCTCGGTGACCCGCTCGACGGTCTCGCCGCTGCCCTTCGCGTCGACGAGCGAGACGGCGTAGCCCTTCTCGCGGGCGACCGCGGCGAGCATCAGCACACCGATTCCGGGGATCGACTCTTCCGCTTGACGGAGGCGGTCCATGCTCCGGTCCCAGAAGACGTACGGCGGCTCGACCAGGACGATGCGGCGGATCGTTCGCGTCCCGGCCATCGTCCCCCGCATACCGGACCCGTCCGCCACGCCGCAACCCGGTCTCGGTCTCGTGGTGTCGCGGCAGGCGAACCGCTACTACGGCCCCCGTGGCGGGAGAAAGCGTCGACATCCGCTCGCGGCCTCCCGCGGAGCGTCGCCCCGACCACGCCGACGCCGAGGGCGCTCGCGGCCGCCGGCGCGTCGTCGCGCTTCTCAAGATCGCCGTCAGCGCCGGTCTCCTCGCCTACCTGCTGTCACGCGTGGATGCGTCGCGGACGCTGGCCTCGATGGAGTCGGCGGCGCCGGCGCCGCTCGTCGCCGCGTTCGGGATGTATCTGGCCGGCCAGGTCGCGAGCGCCGTCAAGTGGCGGATGCTCGCGGCGGCGGTCGGCTTCACGGATCCGCCGCTCGTGTTCGTCGCCAACTACTTCGTCGGCATGTTCTTCAACGTCTTCGGTCTCGGGACCGTCGGCGGCGACGTGGTGCGGGCGCTCTATCTCGCGGGCGCGGGCGGCCGCCGCACGGTCGCGTTGAATACCGTGCTCGCGGACCGCCTGAGCGGTCTCTTCGTACTGCTCGCGATCGCGCTCGTGTCGCTGCTCCTCTTTCGCAGCTACGAGCTGCCAGCGGGTCTCTACTGGACGACGCTTTCGTTCTCGGCGCTGCTGCTCGCGGGGTGGCGCGCGGCGCCGTGGGTCGTTTCCCGCTGGTTCCGCGAGTCGAGCCGTGTGCGGCGTCTGGTCGAGCACGATCTCGCACCGTACTGGAACGACCTCACGCTGCTCGCCCGCGTCGCGGGCGTGTCGCTCGTCTTTCACTGCTCGCAGATCGCGACGCAGATGCTGATCGCGCGCGCTCTCGGCCTCGAGGTGCCGCTCTCGTACTTCTTCATCTTCGTGCCGCTCGTGAACCTGGCGAGCTCGCTGCCGGTCAGCTTGAACGGCATCGGCGTCCGCGAAGGCGGCACGGTCTTCTTCCTGACCCACGTCGGCGTCGCGGAGGAGGCGGCGATCGCCTTCGCGCTGGTCTGGCTCGGCATCCTGATCGCGGCCGGGCTGGTCGGCGGCATCGTCTATCTCTCGCGGCGGAGAGCCGGCGATGCATCGTGACATCGGCGTCGCGAAGCGCGCGACGAAATCGCGCAAAGCGCTCCGAGCCGCATGGGACGCGGCTCGCAGCTGCGTTTCAAGCTTGACAACGGACGGACCTCCTCCTAGTCTCCGCCGGTCTTTTCGTTCCACGTCTCGATCGAGGGAGGGAATGGGATCATGACCAAGGCTCAGTTCGTGGCGAAGCTGGCGGAGAATGCGGGGTTGTCGAAGAAGCAGGCCGACACCGTCCTCAACGAGATGGTGGAAATGATCATCGGTCAGGTGAAGAAGGGCGAGTCGATCAAGATCCCGAACCTCGGTACCTGGAAGAAGCGGAAGACGAGCGCGCGCATGGGACGGAACCCGCAGACCGGCGAGCCGATCAAGATCCCCGCGCGTGTGAAGGTACGGTTCACCGTCGCGAAGAGCTTCAAGGAGGCCGTCCTCGGCGCCAAGAGATAGCCGCGGCTGGCGCCGGCACCTCCCTCGGATCCTCACCCCCTCGCGCCGGCAGCCCTTGCTTCTTCGAACGTCGTAGCGGCTGCCGCGCCGTCCCCTGACGGCAACGTCCGATGCGAAATCTTCTGTACCTGGTCGGCGCAGGTCTCCTCGGACTGCAGTGGCTGGTGCTGCGTGCCGTGGGGCTCGCGCACGTGTCGCCGATGGTCGAGACGATCGGCGCGGGCGTGGCGATCTTCGGGGCCGCATTCCTGCTCTCGTGGGCGGCCGAGGCCGCGGAGAAGGACATCCCACAAGCGCTGGCGCTCGCCACGCTGGCGCTGATCGCCGTCCTGCCCGAGTACGCGGTCGACATGTACTTCGCCTGGCAGGCGCCGCACCACCCGGAGTACACGGCGTTCGCCACCGCGAACATGACCGGCGCCAACCGGTTGCTGATCGGCCTCGGCTGGGCCGCCGTCGCCGCCGCGTGGTGGCTCCGGCGAGGAGAGCGCCGCATCGCGCTGGAGCGCTCTCACTCGGTCGAGATCTTCTTCCTGCTGCTCGCGACGATCTACTCCTTCGTCATTCCATTGAAGGGGACGATCAGCGCGTGGGACTCGATCGTGCTCCTCGGCCTCTTCGTCGGCTACGTGGTGGTCGCGTCCCGTGCGCCTCACGAGGAGCCGGAGCTCGTGGGGCCGGCCGAGTGGATCGCTTCGTTCGGCACCGTGCCGCGGCGGGTGATCGTCCTCTGTCTCTTCTTCTACGCGGCGATCGCGATCCTGCTCGCCGCCGAGCCCTTCGCCGAAGGCTTGATCGCGACCGGCCGGATCGTCGGCATCGAGGAGTTCCTGCTCGTCCAGTGGCTCGCGCCGCTCGCTTCCGAGTCGCCGGAGTTCATCATCGCGCTGCTCTTCGCATGGAAGGGTCGGCCCGGCGCGGGGCTCGGCGCGCTGATCTCCTCGAAGGTGAACCAGTGGACGTTGCTGATCGGCATGCTGCCGCTCGTCTACAGCACCTCCGCCGGCCATCTCGCCGCGATGCCCCTCGACGCCCGGCAGGTGGAGGAGATCCTGCTCACCGCTGCGCAGTCGCTGTTCGCGGTCGCCGTGCTGTCGGACCTGGATTTCAGTCTACGTGATGCCGGCGTGCTCGCCGGGCTCTTCATCTCGCAGCTCTTCTTCACCGACCCCGTAGCCCGCTACGGCTACTCGATCGCGTACATCGTCCTGACCGTCGTCGTCCTCTTCGGCGGCGGCGACCGGTGGCGCGCGATGCGCGAGCTGCCGCGCTTCCTGTTCGCGAAGGGTTGACCCCGCTCAGCTGAGGACGCCCGCGCTGGTGAGCTCGTCGACCTCGGCGGCCGTGTAGCCGAGAACCTCTTCGAGGACCTGTCGCGTGTGCTCGCCGAGACACGGCGCGGGATGCTCGACGCGGCATGGCGTGTCGGAGAGCTTCCAGGGCACTCCCGCGAGCTTGCGATTTCCGACCTCGGGGTGGGGGAGGTCGGCGAAGAACGCACGGCCGTTCAGGTGCGGGTCCTCGGCGATCATCTGGTTGCTCATCGACGGGAACGCGGCGACGCCGGCGGCCTGCAAGACGTTCGTCGCCTCCTCCGGCGAATGCTCGCTCGTCCACGCGGCCACGACCGCTTCGACCTCGTCTTCGTTGCGTTTGCGGTCCTCGGCGCGGGCGAACCGAGGATCCCCGCCGAGCTCGGCTCGGCCGATCGCGGAGCAGAACGCCGCCCACTCGCGATCGTCGGCGACGACGATCGACACCCAGCGATCTCCCCCGGCGGCGCGGAACACGCCGTGGGGCGCCCAGTGCGGATGGCGGTTGCCGGAGCGCTCCGGAGGACGGCCGTTCATCTCGTACTCGAGGAGCGCCTCCGGCAGGAGCGCGGTCGAAGCCTCCCAGAGCGAGAGGTCGATGTACTGTCCCTCGCCGGTCTCCTCCCGGTGCCACAGCGCGGCGAGGATGGCGAAGGCGCCATGGAGACCCGCCGTCGGGTCCCCGTAGGAGATCCCGACGTGCATCGGCGGATGCCCTGCATAGCCGGTGACCGAGGAGAAGCCGCTCAGCGGCACCGTGGCCGGACCGTACGAGACGAACTCCTTCTCCGGACCGGAGCGCCCATATCCGGAGAGCGAGATCATGATCGCGTCGCGCCGGATCGCGCGCACGCTCTCGTAGTCGAGCCCGAGCCGCCCCATGACCCCGAAGGCGTAGTTCTCCGCGACCACGTCGCTGCATGCGATCAAGCGGCGGGCGACGTCGATCGCGCGCGGATCCTTCAGGTTCAGCGTGATCGAGCGCTTTCCCTGGTTGTACTGATTGAAGTAGCCGCTCCGGTTCGGCCCTGGCTGGAAATCGGCGAACGGCGGCAGGAGGCGCGTCACACACGGCCGGCTCGCGCTCTCGATGCGGATCACCTCGGCGCCGAGATGCGCGAGCTGCTGGGTGCAGAACGGGCCCGCCCATACCCATGTGAAGTCGGCGACGCGCACCCCCCGCAGCGGTTTGTCTGCGACGCGATCGACTCCCGTCATCATTCCTCCGGCGCCGCCGACTCGCCGAGCACCTCGGCGGTGTGCTGCCCGAGCTCCGGCGCCGGACGTGCGAGGCGCCACGGCGTCCGCGAGAGCACGAAGGGCGCTCCCGGCACTCTCAGGCTCCCGCCCTTCGGATGCTCGATCACGGCGAAGAAGCCGCGCGCGTTCAGGTGCTCCGAATCGAGGAGATCCGCCATGGTGGAGACCGGCGCCACCGGCACCCGGCGTTTCTGCAACGCGCTGTAGAGCTCGCGCACGCTCTGCTCCGCCATCCACTCGGCGATCATCGGCTGTAGCGCGTCCCAGTTGGCGCCGCGCTGCAGCCGGTCGGAGAAGATCTCCAGGTCCGCCCATTCGGGATTGCCTAGGAACGCGACGAACGACCGCCACTGGTGCTCCTCGACGGCGCAGAGATAGATCCACCCGTCGCGGCACTCGAAGAAGTCGAGCGGCTGGATCGGCTTGGCGCCGAGCCGGGAAGCGGTGAGACCGCAATACGGCCAAAATGGATACGTGAGCTCGAGGATCGTCACCAGACATTCCTGGACGGACACCTCGACGGTTTGTCCGCGGCCGGTGCGGCGGCGCGCGAGAAGCGCGCCGAGCGAACCGATCGCGGCGTTCACCCCCGCTTGAAACGACGCCTGATGGCCGAACGTAGCGAGCGGCGGCAGATCGTCCGTGCCGGGCCCGCCGCCGTTCAGGTAGGCGACTCCGCCCGCGTTCCAGAGATTCAGGTCGTACGCCTTGTGGTCGCGGTGCGGGCCCGAGAGCCCGAACGGGGTGATCGAGGTAGCGACCAGATGCGGGCGGGATTCCCGGAGTGCTTCCGGCTCGACGCCGAGCGCGGAAAGCTCCGGAGGAGGGAAGTTCTCGACGACGAGGTCCGCTCGCGCGAGCAGCCGGCCGAGGTCCCGCCGTCCCTGTTCCCGGCGGAGGTCGAGGACGGCACCGCGCTTGTTCGCGTTCAAATAGAGGTAAAGGCCGCTCGCGCGGGCGTCGGGTACGCCACCGGGGAACGGTCCGGCGTGCCGCGACTCGTCGCCTTCCGGCAGCTCGACCTTGACGACGTCCGCGCCGAGATCCGCGAAGAGCTTGGTCGCGTAGGCCGCCGAGACTCCGGACCCGAGCTCGACCACGCGAAGGTTCGTCAGGGCGCCGGAAGACATCAGCGGCGCGCTTTAACACAACGGGGCGAAGGCACCCAAGCTCGCCCGCGCGGCGGCCGGCTCACGAGGCCGCGGGCGGCGTGGCGGCGCGCACCCGGGTCTCGAGCTCGCCGCGGAACTGCTTCTCCTTTTCGGGCCGGACGACACACCGGAGCTGCGGAACGCTCTCCGAGACGCCGCGACAGCTCGAGCGCAGTGTGATCATCGTCTGCGTGTCCCCCTCGGCTTCCACGAGGATGCGGAAGGCGTAGAGCGCATCCCCCCCGTAGGCGCCGTAGCCGCCGACGGGAATCCCCAGATAGCTTCCGCAGTCGCAGTCGACGCCGATCTCGCCCTTGACCTCGCCGGTCTCGATGATACCGCTCGCCTTCTCGATCGTGCGGATCGGCACGTTCTTCTCGAAGAGTGCGCGCACGACGCCTGCCCATGCGCGCTCGAACGGCGCGGATACGGCGATGCGCTCGTCGGCAGGCGACGTCGCTGGCGGCGGTGGTGGAGAATAGGCCACCTGCCCGGCGGGGCCGCCCGGGCTGCAGCCGAGGTTACAGCCCAGCGCCGTCAGGACGAAGAGGATCGGTCGGCGTATCAACGCAGCAATCCGCCACCCCTCAGACCGCCGCCGGTCATGCCGCCCATTCTCGGCACCGAGATGGGTGGCGGTGAGACGCGCGGCACGCCGACCGGCGGCGGGCTCGTCAGCGCCGCCCCTTCCGACTGCACGTCGTCCGCCGCCTGCTGTGGGTTCGGCGCCGGAAGCGACGGGCTCGGCGGCCAACTGCAGCCGGCCCCGAGCATGGTGAAAACGACTACCATGAACGAACGATGTCGCATTCGCATCGATGTCCCTCCTACGATTTTGACGGATGCACGGTCGGCGTACCTGGTACCGTCCGGCATCGAAATTGACAAACCCAAGCCGGGACGGCGGTTGCCATTGCCGGCGACTTCCGCTTAGACGCCTCGGTGCTCTTCGTTCACGAGCGCCGCGTCCGCTACGTCGATACGGATCAGTTCGGCGCCGCCCATCATTCTCGCGTCTACCACTGGTTCGAAGAGGCACGGACCGAGTACCTCCGCGCCCTCGGCCGACCGTACCAGACGTTCGAAGCCGATGGGATCTTCTTTCCGGTACGGGAGGGCGGCTGTCGCTATCGTTCCCTGGCGCGGTTCGATGCGCTGCTGATGGTCGCGATCGTCTCCGTCGACGTCGGGGGCGCGAGCCTGCGCTTCGACTACCGGATCACGGCCGAGGGTCAGCCGATCGCCGAGGGCTTCACGGTCCACGCCTGCGTCGATCGAGCCGGACGAGTGGTGCGCACCCCGGCCGAGGTCCTCGGCCTCTTCGGCGGCAAAGGACGAAGAGTAGGGTAGGCGGGGCGCGGCCTCAGCCGCCGAGCTGATACATGTCGCGGCGCTCCGTCGAGACACCGCGGTCGAGAGCGTGCCCGACCGGCTTCGCAGCAACTGCACGAAGCAAGATCTCGTGAACCGCGGACAGGCCGCCGCCCGAGCGGATCGCATGACGCACGTCGAGCTCGTCGTCGCGGAGCAGACAGAGATGGAACTTGCCGTCCGCGGTGAGACGCATGCGGTTGCACGACCCGCAGTACGGCTCGCTCACCGGGCTGATGAAGCCGACGACGCCGCGCGCGCCCGGGAGCCGGTGGTTCCTCGATTCGTCGGAGGGATTCTGCGACTCGAGCGGCGTCAGCGAACCGAGCACGTCCTCGATCCGGCGCCGCGTCTCCGCGTTCGAAACGTAGCGCTCGCGCGCGAACGTCGACGCCTCGTCGCGCCCGAGGGGCATGAGCTCGATGAAGCGTACGTGCCAGTCGCGATCGACCGTCAGCTGCGCGAGCGCTACGACGTCCTCCTCGTTCGCGCCCCGCGCCACGACGGTGTTCAGCTTGATCGGCAGGAGCCCTGCCTGCTCCGCGGCCTCGATGCCCTGCCACACGCGAGCGAGGTCGCCCCAGCGCATGAGCTGCCGCAGTCGCAACGGGTTCAGACTGTCGATGTGGATGTTCACCCGGGAGAGACCGGCACGGCGGAGCGGCTCGGCGAGGCGTGGCAGAGTGAGCCCGTTGGTGGTGAGCGCGATCGGGCCCATTCCCGGAATCGACGCGAGCCGCTCGACGATCTCCAGCAGGTCCTTCCGGAGGGTCGGCTCTCCGCCCGTGAGACGGATCCGACGAAAGCCCGCCGCCACCGCCGCGCGGCCGACGAGCTCGATCTCGTCGGCGCGGAGGAGGTCGTCCGGCGGCGCGAACGCGAGCTCGCCGAGCGGCATGCAGTAGGCGCAGCGCAGGTTACAGTGATCGACGAGCGAGATCCGCAGGTAGTCGATCTCTCGCCCGAAGCCGTCCCGGGGCATGGCGTGATCTTCGTCGATTCGGCGCGGTGAAGCTAGAGCGCGCGCTCTTCGAGCTCGGCGACCAGACCTTCGAGCGTCTCGCGATACGGCGTATCCGGGAGGGTGGCGAGCTCCCGTGCGGCCGATTCCATGAAGCGCCGCGCCTCCTCCCGCACGCGGTCGGGGGCGGAGGATGCCCGGATGCGCTCGATGGCTTCCGCGACCTCGTCGTCCGTCGGAGCTTCGGACCGCCAGATCTCCGCGACCCGCGCATCCTCTTCCATCCCGATCAGGATCGGCAGCGACGGATTGCCGTCCCGGATGTCGATCCCGACCGGCTTGCCCGTCGTGGCGGCTTCGCCCTCCACGTCGAGGAGGTCGTCGATCACCTGAAAGGTCATGCCGATCGCCTGTCCGGATCGCGCGAGCGTCTCGACGCGGTAGCGACTCGCGCCGGCGAGATGCGCCGCGACGCGCGCGCCCTGCTGAAAGAGGCAGGCCGTCTTCCGATCGATGATCTCCCAGTAGTCGGCGATCGTCACCGCCGGGTTGCGGCGAAAGCGGCCCTGCATGATCTCGCCTTCGGTGAGCGCGATGCAGGCCTCCGCGGCCCAGCGGACGATCGTCTCTTCGAAGCGGCCGCAGAGCTCGAACGCCTTCGAGAACAAGAAGTCCCCCGCGACCAGCGTGTCGGCGGAGCCGAACTGCCGGTACGCCGACACCCGGCCGCGGCGATAGTCGCTGCCGTCGATGATGTCGTCGTGAAGCAGCGTCGCCGAATGGATCAGCTCGAGCGCGACGGCGACGTCCACCATGTCGCGTGCATCGTCGCCGCCGCAGGCGCGAAAGACGCCCATCGCGACGAGGGGCCGGATCCGCTTTCCGCCGGAGCCGATCAGGTGCTGAGCGATCTCGCCGAGGCGCGGTTCCCGTGAGACGATCGTCTCGAGGAGCTTGCGTTCGACGGCGGCCAGGTCGCCGGCTAGGAGCTCGGCGCCGGTCCCAGATGCCGCGAGGGATTTCGTCGGAAGGCCTCTCGTCGCACTTGCAGCAGGGAGCCCGTACGGTCTCCTCGCCGCGAGATAATCGTGAACCTCGACGAAGTCAACGCGGCAGCGCGCGACGGATCGGGCCGCTCGAGCGAATTGTCTTTTCCCGACCCGGGGGTTAACAGTCGTCATGAGCACCGTCGATCTCGCTGACGTTCGACGCCGCCTCGAGCAGGTGGCCTTCCCCGGGTTTCACCACAGCATCGTTCGCTACGGTCTCGTCGGTGACGTTCGCGTCGCCGGCGGCGACGTCACCGTCGCGCTCCTGCCGGCGAGCCGTCGCCCGGAGGTGAGGGAGGAGCTCCGGCGCCGCGTGACCGATGCGGTTCGCGGAATCAGCGGCGTCACAGCGGTGAACGTGGTCGAGCCGGAGGAGGCGAAGCCGGCCGGCGGACCGCCATCGCAAGGCGAGCCGATCGTCGGCGTGCGCCGTATCCTCGCGGTGTCGAGCTGCAAAGGCGGTGTCGGCAAGTCGACCGTTGCGGTGAACCTCGCGCTCGCTTTGAAGGAGCGCGGAGCCAAGGTCGGGCTCCTCGATGCCGACATCTACGGGCCGTCGGTGCCGATGATGATGGGAGTCGATGCCCGTCCGCGCATGGCTTCCGGTAAGGTCGAGCCGATCGACCGGTACGGCGTCTCGCTCATGTCGATGGGCTTCTTCCTCGACGACAAGTCCCCCGTCATCTGGCGCGGACCGATGGTCATGGGAGCCATCCGGCAGTTCCTGCGCGACGTGGAATGGGGAGAGCTCGACGACTTGATCGTCGACATGCCTCCGGGAACCGGCGATGCTGCGCTGACGCTCGCGCAGCAGGTACCGCTCTCCGGGGCGGTGATCGTCACCACCCCGCAGGAGGTCGCTCTGCAGGACGTCGAGCGCGGCATCGCGATGTTCCGCCAGGTGAGCGTGCCGGTGCTCGGCGTGGTGGAGAACATGGCGTATTACGTCTGCCCGGAGTGCGGCGAGCGTGAGGATGTCTTCGGGTCCGGCGGCGGCGACGAGCTCAGCCGGCTCTTTCGGGTGCCCGTTCTCGCGCAGCTGCCGCTGGTCCCCGAGGTGCGTCAGGGTGGAGACGACGGACGTCCGATCGTCGTCTCGAACCCCGACCATCCGGTCAGTCAGGCCTTCCGTGAGCTCGCCCGAGCGATCGATCAGGCGCGGCCTGGCGGCGCGTAACCTGCCTTTACAACTGAGACATCGTCTTATAACGTCCGCGAAACGGGGGATTCACACTCGGTCCCGGAGTTTCTACCACCGGAGCGAACCCACTGATGGTTAAAATCCGACTGGGAATCGTCGGGGTCGGCAACTGCGCCTCCAGCCTGCTCCAGGGCATCGAGTACTACCGGAACGGCGAAGGGCCGAAGAAGCACCACGACGGCTCCGGGCTGATGCACCTCGACCTCGGAGGGTACTCACCGGGGGACATCGAGGTGGTCTGCGCGTTCGACATCGACGTGCGGAAGGTGGGCAAGCCTCTGGAGACGGCGCTGACGGCACCGCCGAACAACACGATGACCCTCTACCCGAAGCTGCCGAACTACAAGATCCGGGTGGAGATGGGCCCCGTGCTGGACGGTTTCTCAGAGCACATGTTGCAGTACCCCGAGGAGCAGCGTTTCGTTCCCGACACCAAGGCGCCGGTAGACGTCGCGCAGGTGCTCCGGGCGACGCGGCCGGACGTGGTCGTGAGCTATCTGCCGGTCGGCAGCCAGAAGGCCGCCGAGCATTACGCCCGGGCGTGCCTCGACGAATCCGTGAGCTTCATCAATTGCATGCCGACGTTCATCGTCTCGAATCCGGAATGGGGCGCGGAATTCGCCCGCAAGAAGATCCCGGTGATCGGCGACGACATCAAATCGCAGCTCGGCGCTACGATCGTGCACCGGGGCCTCGCGAGGCTGTTCGAGGACCGCGGGATCAAGATCGAGCGGACGTATCAGCTGAACACCGGCGGCAATACCGACTTCTTGAACATGCTGAATCGCGAGAGGCTGTCCTTCAAGAAGCAGTCGAAGACGTCCGCCGTGCAGAGCATGCTCGCCGAGCCCCTCGCCGCCGACAACGTTCACATCGGTCCGAGCGATTACGTGCCCTGGCAGAAGGACAACAAGATCTGCTTCCTCAGGATCGAGGGTCGGGGTTTCGGCGGCGCGCGCATCGAGCTCGAGCTCCGTCTCTCGGTGGAGGACAGCCCGAACTCCGCCGGCGTGGCGATCGACGCGATCCGCTGCTGCAAGGTCGCTCGCGACCGTGGGGTCGGGGGTCCGCTGATCGGCCCTTCGGCCTACTTCATGAAGCACCCGCCGCGGCAGATCCCGGACCACGAGGCTGGAGAGCTGGTCGAGAGGTTCATCCGCGGCGAGGACCCGGCCTGACGCGACCCTCGGTGCGCCGGCCCGGCCCCGTGCGGTCGGCGGCGTGCGGGCGGCGTAACCCCGCAGTTCCGAAGAGCGGTACTTAGGTGACCGCCGGGGGCAATGCGTCGGGCGGTGCGCGCGCCGCGCGCATCGCCGGAAGCTCGTTGCTGTCGGTGGTCTGCCTGTACCTGGCGGCACGCGGTATCTCTTGGGCGGAGGTGTGGGCCGTGCTCGGACGCACCCGCTGGCTGTACGTCGTGCCGATGGCGCTGCCGGCGTTGCTCAACGTCTGGATTCGAGCGCTTCGCTGGCGGATCTTCGTGCTCGCGGTCGCGCGCGTGCGGACGGAGACGCTGGTCTCGGCGACGGCGATCGGCTTTGCGGCGAACATGCTGCTGCCACTCCGTGCCGGCGAGCTCATCCGCCCGTGGGTGCTGGCGCGACGAGAGCCGATCGCCTTCGCATCGGCGGTGGCCACCGTGGCGCTCGAGCGCCTCTTCGACATGGCCACGCTACTCTTTCTTTTCTCGCTCGCCACGTTCTTCCTGCCGCTGCCTGCGGAATGGAGAAGATACGGCTGGGTATTCGCCGCGACGTTCGTGCTCCTGCTGGCCGGCCTCGTCGCCCTGCAGCGTGCTCCCGAGACCGTGATTCGGTTGCTGGCGTCGGTCCTGTGGCCGTTCCCGCACGGGATCGCGCAGCGCATCCTGGCGATCGCGCGGCACTTCGGCGAAGGCCTCGGCAGCCTGGGAAGCCTGCGGGCCATGGCCGGCGCCGTCGCGCTGTCGCTCGGTGTGTGGCTCTCGATCGCGCTCTCCTTCGGCTTCGGGTTGTCCGCGCTCGCGCTGCCGGTCCCGTGGTTCGAGGCGGCGCTGGCGGTCACCACCTTCGTGGCGATCGCCGTGGCGATCCCGGGCGGCCCGGGATTCGTCGGCATGTTCCAAGCGGGCTGCGTGATCGCCCTCGCCATGTACGGCGTCGAGAAAAGCGTCGCGTTCAGCTACTCGGTCCTCACCCACCTCGTGCAGTTCGCCAGCACGGTCGCCCTGGGTGCGTACTTCTTCCTGCGCGAAGGCCTGTCTATAAGGGATGTGGGCGCGCTTTCCGAGCCAGCCCTGCGGAGGTGACGGGTGTCGAACCTTCAGGGCAAGACGATCGTTCTCGGACTTTCGGGCGGGATCGCCTGCTACAAGGCGGCGGAGCTCGTGCGTACGCTGGTGAAGGCAGAGGCCAACGTTCACGTGGTCATGACGCAGGCCGCGCGGGAGTTCGTCACCCCGCTGACGCTACAAGCATTGTCGGGACATCCGGTCGCGACGGACCTCTTCGATCTCGGTCAGGAGTCCCAGATCGGCCACATCCGCCTCGCCGATTCCGCGGACGTCCTGCTGATCGCGCCTGCGACCGCGAACGTGATCGCCAAGGTCGCGCACGGGATCGCCGACGACCTTCTGACCACGGTCGCGCTCGCGACGCGGGCGCCGGTCGTGCTCGCCCCGGCGATGAACGTGAACATGCTGGAGAACCGCATCACCCAGGAGAACCTGCGGCGACTCGCGGAGCTGGGAATGCGCATCGTGCCTCCGGACGTGGGGTTTCTCGCGTGCGGCTGGGAAGGCGCCGGGCGGCTGGCTGCGGACACGTCGATCGTCGCAGCGGTCGGTGGCGCCCTCGCCCCGCAGGATCTGACGGGCGAGCACGTCCTCGTCACCGCCGGGCCCACGCGTGAGCCGATCGATCCCGTCCGCTACCTGTCCAACCGATCTTCCGGGAGGATGGGCTACGCGATCGCCGCCGCGGCGCGGCGCCGGGGTGCCGAGGTGATCCTCGTGAGCGGGCCGACCGCGCTCGAAGCCCCGCAGGGAGTGAGGCGGATCGCCGTGACGACGGCGGCGGAGATGCGCTCCGCCGTGCTCACGCACGAGCCCTGGTCGACGGTGCTGGTGATGGCGGCCGCGGTCGCGGACTATCGCGCCGCCCGCCCCGCGGCGCAGAAGATCAAGAAGAAGATGGCGACGCTGTCGCTCGAGCTCGAGCCGACGGAGGACATCCTGCGGGAGGTCGGCCGCCGATCGCGGCCCGAGCGCATGCTCGTCGGCTTCGCTGCGGAGACGGAAAACGCGCTGACGCATGCGCGGACGAAGCTCCGCGAGAAGAAGCTCGATCTGCTGGTGGTGAACGACGTCAGTCAAGCAGATGCCGGATTCGACGTCGAGACGAACCGCGTGTGGCTGATCGCTGCCGGCGGTACCGTCGACGAGTGGCCGCTGATGGCCAAGGATGCGGTGGCGGATCGGCTGATGACGGAGGTCGCCGCGACCCGGGCGGCGCGCGCGAAACACGGGCCTTCAGGCGTCGCGTCGCGTGTGCGCGGCCGCGCGTGACGGCCTCGCCCGCGGGACCTCCGGCACCGGTGCTTCGAGGTCCGGCCGCTCGAGCATCTCGTTCAGCTGCCGCTTGAGAGCCGTGGGCGACACGCCGAGCCGCCGCAGGGTCCAGAGCTTCCGCCGCACCTCTTTCGCTCGGCGCAGCATCTCGTGACCGTTCGGGTCGTGCCGCACGACGCGAGCTTTCTCCCCGTGGACCAACAGGTCGCGGATCGCCGCCACGCACGAGCGGTTGTAGCGCTCGATCTCATCGGCGGGCAGACCGAAGCGGGACCGTGCCGTCACGCGCCGGAGCACGTCCTGCCAGCGGTCGAGGTGCTGCAGTGAAACGTAGGAGTCGAAGATCCGCTTGTTCGCGCGGAAGGGGAGCAGCGTACGACCGACGGTGCGCTCGATGAGGCGCTCCCCCGCACGACTGCGGCGCGACAGCACCTCTTCGAGCAGTCGCCGCTCGACGGTGCCGAACTGCGCGTCGAACCGCGCTTCCCAATAGATGTGGCGCCGAGTCAGGCTGGGAAAGCTCGTGACGAGATGCTCGGGCACGAAATCGTTGTGCGAGTACACGTCGGCCGCGAGGTGCGAGAGGTATCCCCAGCCGAACGCTCGCTCCTCGTCACCCCGCGCGCCCTCGAGGAGCCGCCAGCCGATCCGCCAGCTGTGGCAATGAGTGTACACCGACTCCGTGAAGCGCTTGGCCTGGACGATGTCGGCGGCCACGCATCCATAGAGATATGCCCAGCGGCACTGGCCGAGCAGTTGTTGAAGGCCTCTCCCCACGTTGGTAAGGTCCGAGAGCACTTCGGCGCCGTGCCAGAGGTGCGTCACCGGCCCCCACGCCCACGCACAGCCGGGTAACGCGAGGAGCAGCAGAGCGGTCGCCACGAAGACGTTCATATGGCGGAACACCAAGGTACACCCGGGGGTCCCCCCCCACAAGCCGAGTGCCTGCGCGCGGTGCGTGCGCTGCGGAGCTGGGTGAGCGACCTGGCCGAAGGAGGTCTCGATGCGGTCCCGCGGGCGAGGATCGTGACTCCAGTGGCGCCGGCACCGCCGGATGCTCGACTGGCCGCGGCGAGCGACACGGTGCCGAGTCTCGAAGACGTTCGCGTCGACCTCGGCGATTGCCGGCGATGCCGACTGTCCGCGGGACGTCGTCAGATCGTCTTCGGCACCGGGAACGCCAATGCGCAGGTGATGTTCGTCGGCGAGGGACCCGGTGAGGAGGAGGACCGCCAAGGTCTTCCCTTCGTCGGCCGCGCCGGACAGGTCCTGACCGACATCATCACCAAGGGCATGGGTCTCGAGCGCGCGGACGTCTACATCGCCAACGTCGTCAAATGCCGTCCGCCGCAGAACCGCAATCCCGAGCCCGACGAGATCGCCGCCTGCGAGCCGTTCCTCCTCCGACAGATCGAGAGCATCCGTCCGCGGGTGATCGTCGCGCTCGGCAAGTTCGCGGCACAGACGCTGCTACAGACGAAGACGCCGATCACGAAGCTTCGGGGGACCTGGCATACGTTTCGCGACGTGAAGCTGATGCCGACCTTTCATCCCTCGTACTTGCTGCGGAACCCGGCGGACAAGAAGCTCGTGTGGCAGGACATCCAGCAGGTGATGAGCGAGATCGGCTTGCCGCTGCCCCCGCCGCGGGACCGGAGTTGAGCGGAAGAGCTGCCGACACCACCGCTCTGACGGTCGAGCACGGCGCCCCGACGTACGACCTGCCGCCCGACCTGATCGCGCAGTTCCCCGCGGCTCGACGCTGCGAGTCGCGCCTGATGGTTCTCGACAGGTCGCTCGCCGAACCGCGGCACGACCGCTTCGAGAACCTGCCGCAGCGCCTCCGCTCAGGGGACCTCCTGGTGCGAAACGACAGTCGAGTGATCCCGGCGCGGCTCCGTGGCACGCGTGCCGGAGGAGGGGAGATCGAGGTCCTCCTCCTCGAGCGACTGTCCTCCGGCACCGGGTTCGAGGTGTGGTCGTGCCTCGCGCGGCCCGGGCGCCGCCTGCGGATCGGTGAACAGGCGGAGCTCGCGGGTGGCCTCCACGCGCAGTGGCTCGACGCACCGGGGACGGATCGAGTCCGCACGGTGCGACTCGAATCCTCGCGGCCGGTCGTCGAATGCCTCGATGCGGCCGGGGAGATCCCACTGCCACCGTACATCCGGCGGCGACCCACGCCGGCGGACAGAGAGCGATACCAGACGATCTATGCGCGCGTGCCGGGCTCGGTGGCGGCGCCGACGGCCGGGTTGCATTTCACCGCCGAGACCTTCGAGAGACTTGCCGCCGGCGGGATCGAGGTCGCGAGCCTGACGCTCCACGTAGGGGCGGCTACCTTTCTTCCGCACGGGAAGGGCGCACCGGCGGAGCTCTCGAGCGAGACGGTGGACGTCCCGGGCGAGACGGCGGCGGCCGTGAACCGCGCGCTCCGGGAACGCCGGCGCGTCGTCGCCGTCGGCACCACGGTCGTGAGAGCGCTGGAGGGCTCGTTCGATGGTCGAGACCTGGCGGCGGGAACGCGACGCGTGTCGCTCGTCATCCGGGCAGGATATCGGTTTCGCGTGATCGGAGGCCTGGTCACGAACTTTCACCTGCCGGGCACCACGCTGCTCGAGCTGGTCGCCGCCTTCGCCGGAACCGCGCCGTTGCTCGCGGCGTACCGCGAGGGGATCCGCCAAGGCTACCGCTTCTACAGTTACGGTGACGCGATGCTCGTCCTGTGAGCTCGGGCTCGACAGGAGGATTCGCCTTCGAGGTGCTCGCCGCGGACCCGCGGACGCGCGCCAGGCGGGGCCGGATGACCACGGCTCAGGGCACCGTCGAGACGCCCGCCTTCATGCCGGTCGCGACGGGGGGAGCGGTGAAGGGCGTGACCGCGGATGTGCTCCGCGCGCTCGGCGCGGAGATCGTCCTCGCGAACGCGTATCACCTCTACCTTCGGCCCGGAGTGGGCGTCATCCAAGAGCTCGGCGGTCTCTCCCGGTTCATGGGATGGAATGGTCCGGTGCTCACCGACAGCGGCGGCTTTCAGCTCTTCAGCCTGCGGACGTTGGTCCGACTCGGCGAGGACGGTGTCCGCGTCCGGTCGCATCTCGACGGCTCCCTGCACGAGCTCGACCCGGCGAAGATCGTCGCCATCCAGGAGGCGTTCGCCGTCGACGTGCTGATGCCGCTCGACGATTGCGCGCCGTATCCGGCGGATCATGCGCGTCTCTCGAGCGCGGTCGACCGCTCCGCCCGATGGCTCGCGCAGTCGAAAGCGGCGTGGACCGGATCGGGCGCGCTCTTCGGCATCGTCCAGGGCGGCGTCGATCCCGAGCTCCGCGGCGAGAGCACGCGGCGGACGGTCGATCTCGAGCTTCCGGGCTACGCCGTCGGCGGCCTGTCGGTCGGAGAGCCGCGCCCTCTCTTCTACGAGATCGCGGAGGCCACCGCCGAATGCCTGCCGGCGGATCGGCCACGGTACCTGATGGGTACCGGGACTCCCGAGGACCTCGTGCGGCTCGTGGCCCTGGGGTACGACCTGTTCGACTGCGTGCTGCCCACCCGCAACGCGCGCAACGGTACTCTCTTCACCTCGGTCGGCCGGCTGAACGTGCGCAACGCCGCCTACGCGCGCGATCCCTCTCCTCCCGATCCGGAGTGCGACTGCCCGGTGTGCCGTACGCACTCGCGCGCGTATCTGCGGCATCTCGCCGTCAGCGGCGAGATCCTCTCGGCGTGCCTGAACACCATCCACAACCTCGCCTTCTACTTCCGATTGCTCGCGGACATGAGAGAAGCCCTTGAGCAAGGCAGGTTTCCAGAATACACATCCGGGATTCTCGGCCGCATGTCGGCGGTCGATCATTCACCATGAACGATCTCGTCCTTGCTCAGATGGGCGGCGCGGAGGGTCCGTCGCCGATCGGCCCCTTCGTCATCATGGGGGTGATCTTCGCGATCTTCTACTTTCTGGTGATGCGCCCGCAGCAGAAGAAGGAGCAGGAGAAGGCTCAGCTCCGGGACAATCTGAAGAAGAACGACGAGGTGGTGACGGTGAGCGGTCTCTACGGCCGCGTCGTCGACCTGAAGGGCCCGGTCGTCTGGGTCGAAGTGGCTCCGAACGTTCGCGTGAAGATGGAGCGGCGCGCCGTCGAGTTCCTGGCTGCGAAAGTCGGGAAGGAAGAGTGACCGGAGTCCTCCGATGAACCGAAAGCTTCTCTATCGGGTGCTGGTGATCGCCGCTGCGACGGTCGCTGCGATCGTCTACCTCGTCCCCACGCTCGTCCGGCCGCTGCCGAGCTGGTGGTCGGCGTTCCTGCCGACGCGCGAGATCCGGCTCGGTCTGGATCTGCAGGGGGGGATGCATCTCGTCCTCCAGGTCGAGGTCGAGAAGGCGGTCGAGTTCAGCGTCGAGCGCATGGCCGAGGACCTCAAGCGCGAGATGCAAACGCAGAAGACGCCGTTTGCGGCCGTGGCCCGCGAAGGGTCGCGAAAGATTTCCGTCAGGGTCCCCGAGGGGGCGAGCATCCAGGGCGTCACCCAGCTGGTGAAGGAACGGTTCCCGACGCTCGAGCGGGCCGCCGACGGCGGCTCTGCGAACCAGGTGATCTTCACCGTATCCAACCGGGAGGTCGCGCGGCTCAAGGAGTTCGCCGTCGAGCAGTCGATCGAGACGATTCGCAATCGCGTCGATCAGTTGGGGCTCTCCGAGCCTTCGATCCAGCGCGGTGGCGTGGATTCGATCATCGTGCAGATGCCGGGCGAGACCGATCCCGAGCGTGCGAAGTCGATCATCGGCAAGACGGCCGTCCTCGAGTTCAAGCTGCTCGCCGAGAGCAAGAGCGTCCAGAGCGTCCTCGGGAACCAGGATCCCTGCAGGCTGGCGGAGCCGGAGCGCGGTCGCCGTGTCGCGCAGATCAACGACGGAGTCGGAGGCGGCCTGCAGGTGCTCTGTGGCCGCGAGGGGGATCCACTCACGGGCAGAAGTCGACCCCAGGCTTACCTCGTCGAGAAGAAGACGCTGATGACGGGCGACGTCATCAGCGACGCGCGACCGCGGCCGGACACGAACGTCCCCGGGAATTACCTGGTCGAGATGGATTTCAACCCGTACGGCGGGCGCGTGTTCGAGGACATCACCGGGAGAAACGTCGGCCGTCAGCTCGCGGTCGTGCTCGACAACACCGTCTACTCGGCGCCGCGGATCCAGGAACGGATCGGCGGTGGACGCGCGGTGATCACCGGCACGTTCGATCTCCGGGAAGCGCGCGACCTGTCGATCGTGCTCCGCGCCGGTGCCTTGCCGGCACCCGTGACGATCGCCGAGGAGCGCACCGTCGGACCGTCTCTCGGTCGGGACTCGATTCGCGAAGGCACGCTCTCGTTCGCCGTCGGAGCTTTGCTGGTCGTGATGCTGATGCTGGTCTACTACCGTGGCGCCGGTCTGGTGGCGGACGCGGCCCTCGTTCTGTACGTCCTCTACCTGCTCGGATGCCTGGCGGCGTTCGGCGCCACGCTCACGCTCCCTGGGATCGCCGGCGTCGTGCTCACGCTCGGCATGGCGGTCGATGCCAACGTGTTGATCAACGAGCGCATCCGTGAGGAGCTGCGTCTCGGGAAGACGCCGCGCGCGGCCGTCGACGCCGGGTACGAACGCGCGCTGCCGGCGATTCTCGACTCGCACGTGACGACGTTTCTCTCCGGGCTGATCCTCTTTCAGTTCGGCTCGGGGCCGGTACGAGGGTTCGCCGTGACCCTTTGCATCGGTATCGTCACCACCCTCTTCAGCGCGGTGTTCTGCACGCGCGCCTACTACGAATACCGGTTCCAGGTGCAGAACGCGCGCACCATCAGCGTCTGACTCGAGGAACGTCGCCGATGCAGCTGATCCCTCCCGATACGAAGTTCGATTTCGTCAAGCAGTTTCCTTATGCGATGGCCGCATCGTCTGGGGTCGTCCTGATCGCGCTGCTCGCTCTGGTGATTCGCGGTCCCCGGTACGGGATCGACTTCGAGGGCGGGACGATGGTGCATGTCCGCTTCCAGGAAAAGGTGCAGATCTCGGACATTCGCGCAGTCTTGGATCCGCTGTCGGACGAGGATTTCACAGTTCAAGATTTCGGCGGCAGCTCGAACGAGTTCCTGATTCGCCTCGCCCAATCCGACCCTCAGCTGAAGACGGGGCTGACCGATCGCATCAAAGCTGCCTTGCAGAAGGCCTTCGGGGGCAAGGCCGGATTCGAGATCCTGCGCGTGGAAAGCGTCGGGCCTCGGGTCGGAAAGGACCTGCGGCAGCGCGCCGTCTTCGCCGTGCTCGCGGCGACCGTGATGATGGGCGCGTACATCTGGCTTCGCTTCGAACTGCGCTTCGGCATCGGTGCCGCGGTAGCGCTGTTCCACGACGTCGGCATCACGGTCGGAGCCCTGACGCTCATGCAGTACGAGTTCGATCTCACGATCGTGGCAGCTCTTCTGACGATCGTCGGATTTTCGGTGAACGACACCGTCATCGTCTCCGATCGCATCCGCGAGAACATGAGAAAGAACCGGCGCGAGCCGCTGGCATCGCTCATCAACCGCAGCATCAACGAGACGCTCAGCCGTACGATCTTGACCACCGGAACCGTCCTCGTGGTGGTTTTCGCTCTCTACGTGCTCGGTGGCGAGGTGATTCACGGTTTCGCCTTCGCATTGCTGGTCGGATTCACCTTCGGGACGTATTCGTCGATCTTCATCGCCAGTCCGATCGTCCTCTACATCCGGGGCAAGCCCGCGGTGCCGGCCAAAGCGGCGGCAAAGACCAAAGCGGCCCGCCCGTAACGCCGTTCTGGGCCGGTTCCACGCGCAAAAGGAGCGTCGGCTTCCTTGACGATTCGGGGAGGCGCTGTTAGGTTACGCCCTTGTTCCAGAACGGGCTGCGCCGGGATCGCGTCATGGCCGAGAAGGAAGACGTGCTGCTCAACAGCAAAGATGTTGCGCGGCTCCTCGACCTCAGCCCCGACACGGTGAACGAATTCGCGCGGAAGAGCATCCTCCCCGCGTTTAAGACGGGGCGGCAGTGGCGCTTCCGTCGTCGCGACGTCGCATCGTTCAAGCGCCAGATCCACGGTACGACAGCGGCCTGACGTCAGCCGACGGCGATCGGTCGAAGCGAAAACAACGCATCTCGGAGGGTTGGGGGGCGGCGGATCTGACGCGACCTCCCGAGGGAGGAGGTTCATCATGGCGGTTGCCGGGACCCAACCGCACGAGAGCAAGATCTACTACGAGTTCTCGCACCTCTACGACCGGATTTTCACGCGTTTCTTCTTCCCCCGCATCGAATCGACGATCCGCAGTCTGAGAATCCTGCCGGGTGCGCGGGTGCTCGAAGTCGGTGTCGGCACCGGGTTGTCGCTGTCCGCTTACCCTCAGCAAGCGGAGGTGATCGGTATCGACCTCGCCCCCGAGATGCTCGAGCAAGCGCAGCAGAAGATCGCCCGCAGCGGTTGGCGCCACGTCCGTCTCCAGCAGATGGACGCGCTGCACATGTCTTTCCCCGACGAGCATTTCGACTACATCACCGCGTTCCACGTCGTCAGCGTGGTGCCCGATCCCGCCGCGCTGATGCGAGAGATGCACCGCGTGTGCAAGCCCGGCGGCACCCTGGTGGTGATCAATCACTTCCGAAGTCCAAGACCCTGGGTGGCTCCGTTCGTCGACCTCCTCGACCCTGTGACGCGAAAACTCGGTTGGCGCACGACCCTCCGCTTCGAGGACCTCGTGAACGGGGTTCCGCTACAGGTCGAGCGAAGGTTCAAGACTCACGGTCGGTCGATCTTCACGATCGTGATCGCCACCAAGCCCGGCAAGAACGCCGCGGCGAGCGCCTGAGTCGCGGTCTGCGCTCACTGCAGCGTCGTCCGGCGCGGGGCAACCGGGATGACGCCGCGCTTGACGAGAACCTGCGCGTCGCGCGCTCCCCGCGTCGCAAGCCAGCGGCGGTAGATTCGCAGCGTGTCCTGATCGCTGCGGAAGAGCTCCTGCAGGCTCATCTGCGACAGAACCCGGACGAAGTCGGGGAAGCGGACCGACATTTCCGTGAAGAGCCCGGTCACGGCAGCGCCGAGCGGGGTGCCTGACGTGGTCGCGAGGTGATGGTAGGCGAGCCCACCGAGTGAGGTGTAGTAGTCGGCGCCGACGAGCTTTCGCTCCAGGCTCTCGAGGAAGATGCCGGCGACGAACAGCGCGGTGTCGCCGACGTGCTTCAGCTTCCGATACCGCACCGGGGGTCCCCCCTCGAGTGCCTCGAGATAATCGAGCGCGAGCGGCCGGTTGAAGGCGCTCTGGTCCGCCCGGATGAAGCCCTCGAGGAGCTTCACGAGGTAGAACTCGGCGTCCTCGCTCGCCTCCACGCGCTGCTCCGACAAGGCATCGCGCAGGAGCCCGCGGAAGAAATCGGTGGCGCTCTTGCGAACCAGCTCGCTCGTCATCGTTCTTCCGCCGCCCGCCTCGTTGGTCCGGAGGAGACGAGCTGGATCGAGGATGCTGAATCCGCGAGGGTCATTGCAAGTCGACAGCGCTACAAACACCGCGTCCGTGGCGAAGACGCGCGTTCCCTCACGGCGCGGGGTGCTCCGCGAGGCGGCCGTCCCGCGGGTCGACGCCGACCGCCGGCGGCATCATCGAGCGGAAGAGCGCGAGGCTCACCGCGAGCGGCAGGAGATAATAGAAGATGCGGTAGAGGAGCGTCGCCACCACCGCGCTCTCCAGCGGGACGCCTAGCCCGGCGAACACGGCGGACATGGAGCCCTCCATGATTCCGAGACCGCCGGGGACGAGATTGATCAGCGACAGGAATACGCCCAGCGCGAAGCCGATGACGACGACGGACAGCGCGACCGGCTCCCGCACGCAGCGAAAGCACGTGTAGAGCGTCGCGAGCATGAGAAACCAGTCGAGGCAGATGTAGGCGACCGGCAGGAGCATCTTCCATCCCCGCGAGATCATGAAATCCACGCCCTCGTGGAGTTCTTCCTCGAAGAGACGGAGCCGCGCCCGAAGGCCGGCAGGATTGCGCACGAACCGCTTCGACAGGCGATCGGCGACACGGATCGCGGATGCGAAAAGCCGGTGCCGCGTGCGGCGATGTGCGACCGATCCCACCGCGGCGACGCAGAGAACGAGCGAGAGAACGAAGAGGGCGCTGGCCAGGGCCAGCGACACGCCCTCGGCCTTGCCGCTGAGCGCGAGGTGGAGCACGCCCCAGAAGAGGAAGGCGAGCAACACCAAGTTCGTGATGAACGTCTGCGCGAGCGAGATGCTGAACGCCGTCCCCCAGCTCAGCTGATGCCGATGTGAGAAGTAATACGTGCGCGCAGCCAGGCCCGAGAGCCCGCCGGTCGATACCAGGTAGTTCGCCGCGGTCGATACCAGCGCCACGCGCACCATCTCGCCGTAGGCGATGTCGAGCCCGGCGAGGCACGCGATCCGTTGGTACGAGAGCGCCATCGCCGCGTAGCTCCCGAGCGTGCAGAGGAGGGGAAGCACGAGGAGCGGTACGTCCAGCCGTCCGGCCACAGCCACGAGCTTCCGTCCGTCGGCGTAGATCAGCAGCACGACGACGGCCGCGGTTCCGAGGACCGCTCCGGTGAAGATCCAGCGGGGCGACCGCGGCGCGGGCTCGGGAATCGCTGGCGCGTCGTGCATCGCTTTCTCCCGGGTCGATTTCAGGATTACCACCGCCTCCGACGGCTGACAATTTCGCTGTGCTCCCGAGGCAAAGGACGTAGCGTGGAAGGCGCGGTGCTTTCCGGGTAAGGTGCGCGATCCATCGTGCGGGGTGACGCCTTCAGAAAGCCCGGTTGCGCGGGCTCGGTCTGTGAGGCGAGGCCGCACACTCGCGCCAGTGTGCTGCGTCCGCGGCCCCGCGGGGGCCTCGCGTGACTCGCAGGAGACGCGTGGCGTGGTTGCTCTTCCTGCTCGCGGTCGTGGTGGGCGTTTGGGCCGCGACCGCGTTCGGCGCGTTGCTGTTCGAGCGCATGGCGCGCGCGGAGCTCCAGAAGGTGCTTCCGGGGAGCGATTTCGCCGCGATGGAGATCGGCTATCTGCCGCCGCGGCTGATCGTCCGTGAGATCGTGGTTCGCGAGGGTCAGCGGATCCCGCTGCGTGCGGCCCGCGTGACGCTCGCGGTGCTCATCGGTGCGTCGCTCTGGGAAGGCCTCTTGGTCTTCGATGCCGAGGTCGAATCACCGGTGGTGACCTGGACGGAGGCGGACGCGTTCTGGAAGTTGCGGAGCGGAGAAGGCGAGGCGCCAGCCCTCCGGCCGCGGCGAATCTGGGTGTCGAGTGGAACCCTCGAGGCAGATCTTCGGGACGCGCGAACCAAGGTCCGGTTCGAGGGGATTCGCGCCGACCTCTCGGTCGAGGGAGTCGTGGAACCGGCGCTACGGATCGAGCTCGAAGCGCGCGGCAGTGTCGAGCGTTTCGGCAAGCACGTTCCCCTGCAGTCCGTGACCGTACGCGGCCAATGGAGCTCCGGCGCGTGGGTGCTGGAGAGCGCCCGCATCCAAGGCGCCCTCGGAACGATGGAAGCCGCGGGCCGGTCCGACGGACACGAGCTGACCGCGACGGTGCGCTCGCAGGCGAGCTTCGGCCCGTTGTCCGCGATCGTTCCGGAAGCACCCACGTTCGGGGGACGTGCGGTGCTCGACCTGAAGGTTGGCGGTTCGGTCGGCGAGGTGCAGACCTCGGGTCGAGTCGAGGCCGACGGCGTCACCATCGGCGACGTCGGCTTCTCCGGTTCCGGGTCGCTGCAAACGCGAGGAGATCGCTGGACCTTGAGCTCGGCCGCCGCCGCGATCTTCGGTGGCCGGGTGGAAGGCAGCGCAGAAGGCAGGTTCCGCCGGGGTCTCCCGTACCACGCACGAGGCCGTTTCCAGGATTGGGAGCCGAAGCAGTTCATCGAGCTCTTCGATCTCGATACGCCGATCCGCGGGCGCTGGAGCGGCGAGGGTGAGCTTACCGGGCTGCTTGCCGGAGACGACCTCGAGGGAGGTGGCACGTTCACGCTGCGCGAGCAGGGAGCGGAACTCTCCGGCCGTGCCTCGTTCCGCGTGCACGCGGCCGGCGCGAGCGTGGACGGCAGCATCGCGAGCGGGAGCGGCGATCACCTCGAGTGCAGGGTGCGGTTCGAGGACGTCGGTCTGCGAGGCACCGTCACCCTCGAAGGACCGAGGCTCGGGGCGTTCTCGCCATTCGTCGCGGCCGCGTTCGATGCTTCGGGACGCATGACGGCGAGCTTCACGGGACCGAAGGGGCACCCCGAGCTCGTCGGGGACGTGGACCTGGCCAACCTCACGCTCGCGGGGATCGCGGTGGGGCGTCTCGCTGGTCCGTTCGCGATCTCGAAGAGCGCCCTGGTTTCCGATCGCCTGCGGGCCGAGGACCTGCGGATCGAGGCCGGCGGCCGGGTGTCGTTCCTCGAAGGCGGAACGAACGATTGGCATCTGTCCGCGAGCGATTCGCCCCTCGATGCACTCGGGCGCGCCGGGGGACGCTTCGCGAGCTCGATCCCGCAGATCGGCGGCCGAATCTCGGGTACGGTCGCCGTACGCGGCTCGTGGAGCGCCCCGGACATCGATGCCGATTTCGTCGCGACCGCGGTCGAGGTGTGGCAGGAACGAATCGCGCGCATTCGCGGCCGCGTGTCGCGAGCCGCAGGCGCCTGGGATCTCTCCTCCGACCTCGCGCTCTCCCCGGACACGCCGACGACCATTCGCGCGCACGTCGGCCCCGACGGCGCTCTTCGAGCGGCCGTTCGCGGAGACGTCCCGCTGGCTACCGTCCGGGCGTTCTCACGACGATGGCGAGACCTTCGTGGCAACCTGCACGTCGATGGCACGGTGGCGGGAACGATCGAGTCGCCGGTCGGTCGTGCCACGCTCCGAGGCGATCGTCTGGAGGTCGAAGGTCGGTCGACGCCGCCGGCGGCGGTGGACGTCGTATTCGAGCGTCGGCGCGTATCGTTCAGGGGGACCCTCGGCGAGGTCATCGAGGCGACGGGTGGCGCGGAGCTCGCCGCGCCGTTTGCGTTCGAGTTGGGGTTTCGATGGCACGACCTCGATCTCGGGAGGTTCTTGGCTCCGGGTGGCGACGTGCGCATCGACACGCGGGGCGACGGCGACCTCCGTGGTGACGCCGACGACGCGTTCCGCGCCGGCAGCCTTCGGGTCGATCGACTGTCCGTGGGGCGCAGCGGCCGAGAGATCCGCAACGTTTCTGCGTTCGTGGTGACGATCGAGCGCGGAGTGCTCACGCTCCCGCCGACCGACCTCGCAGCCACGGGTCAGCACCTGCGTGTCCAGGCGCGTCTCGGGCCGGACGAGTCCAGCGTGCGTGCGGCGGGCAGCGGCGACCTCGGCGTGCTCGAGCTGCTGACCACGACCGTCGTATCCGCGAGGGGTGAGGTGAGCGTCGATCTGCTCGCCTTTCGTCGTGGGTCCGATCCCTGGCAGTTCGGCGGTCAAGCACTCCTGGCCGGCGGAAGCCTCGACGTCGGTGTGATCGGCCTCACCGATCTCCGGGGAAGGATGGACTTCCACAATCGCGCGATCCACGTCGGAGAGCTCACCGGCAGCGTCGGCGGCGGCGACTTTCGCGTCAGCGGAGACGTCGAGCAGGGACGAGAATGGAATCTCGCGTGGGAGCTTCGTGAGGCGAACCTCGGCATGGTCGAATGGCTCGACTCCCAGATGAGCGGTCGTGGGCGCCTGCAGGGACCGTTCGACATGCCGACGCTCAGCGGTTCGATCGGCGTCGATCGTGCGGTGTATGACCGGCGGATCGAATGGAGCGAGTTCCTGCCGTGGTTTCGCCGTGAAGCTCGGATCGAGCGCCGCCGCCCCACCCCGCGCGTGGCGCTCGATCTCCGCGTATTCGCCGACGGCGAGATCTTCATCGACAACAACCTGGCGAAGGCGGAGCTCTGGGCCGATCTGCACCTGGGCGGCACGACGGTGACGCCGGAGCTCACGGGCCGTCTCGACGTGCTCGAGGGCGAGTTCACGTTCCGCCGGCGCACGTTCACGCTCGCCGCCGGCACCGCGTGGTTCGTGAGGTCGCAGCCGTGGAACCCGACGGTGGAGATCCGTGGCGAAACGCTGGTCGCGACGCGGGATGCCGACTACGAGATCGAGCTGCGCGTCAGTGGCACCGCGGAAAAGCCGCGGATCGAGTTCACCGTGGATGATCCTGCGCTAACGCAGAACGACGTCCTCGCTCTGGTCACGTTCGGCCGTACGGTCGACGAGCTTCGCTCCCAGGGAGCATCGATCGAGCTACAGGAGGTGCTCGCGCTGACCACCGGACCGTACGCCTCCGAGGTGGAAAGCCGCCTGAGCACGCTCGTGCCCGTGGACCGCATCGAGATCGAGCCGTCGTTCTCGCGCACGACGGGCACCACGGAGCCGAGGCTCAGCATCGGCAAAGACCTCACCGAGAAGCTGACGGCGCTGCTCGGGACGGGCCTCGGCACCGAGCGCCGTCAAGATGTGGCGCTCGAGTATCAACTGGGTCCGCGCGTGTCTCTACAGGCGGCCTGGGAGTCGCAGACGCAGAGCAGCGCCGGCGCGTTCGGTGGTACGATCAAGTTCCGACACTCGTTCTGGAAGTTCAGCCTGCTCCCCGGCTCGCTGCTGTCCGAGAGCAGTCGGTGACCGGCCGAGCGCGGCGATGGACCTCTGCCGCTCTGGCGCTTTTCGCCTGTCCGGCGATGGCAGACGTCTTGCCGGACACGTTCGGGCGTACCGTGGAGGAGATCCGGTTCGAGACCCCCGTGCCGATCGATCGTGGGGAATTCCTGCGCCGCCTACCGGTTCGACGAGGCGCGCCGCTTCGTCCCGACGACGTGAGGGAGAGCCTCGAATGGCTTCGTGCGAAGGAGGTGTTCTCCGCCGTCGACGTGAGCACGATTCCCACGGCAGGGGGTGTCGACGTCGAGTTCCGCCTCTGGCCGGTCGACGTGGTCACCGGCGTGGACATCGACGGTGTGGAACGGTTCTCCGTCGAAGACGTGTTGCGTCGAGCGCGAATCCGAGAGGGTGAAATCCTCCGACCGGCCGACGAGGAAAAGGCCGTCGCGCGGATCCACGATCTCTACCGGGACCGCGGCTACGTCGACGCGCGCGCCCGCATCGAACGTCGCGCGGCTGGCCCCGGCGTGACGTACGTGACCGTGCGGGTCGTCGAGGGGCGCCCGATCCGGGTCCGCCGAGTCGTGGTGACCACCGCGGCGGGCCGGGAGATCGTCGGCCTCGCCGAGGCGAGACTTCCGGTCAAGGAAGGCGACGTCTGGACGAAGCAATCGCTCCGCAGTGGGCGGGACGCCCTGGTTACGCTGCTCAGAAAGGTTGGCTTCTACGAGGCGGTCGTGGAATCGACGCAGTCCGTTCGAGGCCACCGCGCGGAGCTCCGCTACGGAGCGCGGCCGGGAGAGCGTTTCGCGGTCGAGGTGCGTGGCAATCGAGCGGTCACGTCCGGGGAGCTGCTCTCTCTGGTCGACCTCGCGAGTCGGCCGATCGTGACCGCAGGGACGTGGAGGGAGCTCGCCCGTCGCATGCAGGAGCGGTATCACGAGCTCGGTTACGCATTCGCTCGCGTCCGTGTGCGGGTACGCGCCGACGAAACCCCCCGCCGCGTGCGGTTCCTCGTTCGCGAGGGCCAGCAGCTGCGAGTCACTTCGATCCGCTTCGAGGGGAATCACGCGCTCTCGGACCGCGAGCTCCGGCAGGGGCTCGAGACCACCGGGGCGTCGATCCTCCCGTTCTTCGGCGCGACGGGCGCATTCGTCGACGACCGCTTCGCGGACGATCTCGAGCGGATTCGCGAGCACTACCGGACGGCCGGTTACCTCCAGGCGGACGTAATCGGCCTGCGCTTCACGCTCGACGACGACTTCCGGGCGCTCGCGGTGACGATCGTCGTCTACGAAGGCCCGCGGTCGATCGTTCGGAGCGTGCGGATCGAGGGTGGAGACGCACTCGGCGGCGAGCTCCCGGCGCTGCGGCTCGGGCCGGGCGTCCCCTTCGACTTCGGTGCCTTCGCGGCCGATCGGCAGCTGCTGACCGATCGCGTGGCGGCGCGAGGTCATCCGGATGCGCGCGTCGACGGCCAGCCGATTCCAGCCGGCGCCGAGCAGGGCCGGCGACGGGTGGACGTCCGGTACGACGTCCATCCAGAGGAATACGTCACCATCGGCGACATCTCGATACACGGGAACTACTTCACGCGCGACCGGGTGATCCGGCGGGAGCTGCCGTTCCACGAAGGAGATCCGTACGACCCGGCAGCCATCGTGGGGGCGCAGTCGCAGATCTTCCGCCTCGGCATCTTTCGCAGCGTCGACATCCAGCCGGTCCCCGCTGAGCCCGGCAGGCGCGATCTCGTCGCACGGGTCGGGGAGCGTCCCGGCGGTGAGCTGCAGTACGGCTTCGGGTACAACACTCGCTCCGGCATCCGCAGCTTCGTGCAGGGGGGCCACCGCAACCTGTACGGCACCGGACGCCAGGCGTCGCTCCGCGGCGAGCTCAACCTGGCGCCGCGGAACCTCGCCCCCGACGAGTACATCACCGACCTCGGGTTCCGGGAGCCGCGGCTGCTCGACAGCCGCTACGACGGACGAGCGAACCTCATCTACCAGCGGAGCGAGCGCAACGTCGACGAGTTCTCGATCCGGCGGTTTGCGTTCTCCGCCGGAGTGGAGCGCGAGTTCATCCCCGGGCTCGACGCGAGCTTCCTCGTCGAGCTCGACGACAGTCGCATCTTCGACGTCGCGCCGGACGCCGTTCTCACGGGGCAGGACGTCGGCAAGCTCAGGATCGTCAGTCTGAACCCGATCCTCGTCTACGACGGACGGGACGACGCGTTCGCGCCCACGCGGGGGATTTTCGAGACGTTGCGCCTACGCTACGGCGCTCCCGCTCTCGGATCCGACGTTCATCTGTTCAAAGTGAGTGCGCAGCATTCGCAGTACGTGCCGCTGGGCCACTCCTTGACGTTTCTCTATGCTGCTCGCGCCGGCATCGCCGAGCCCCTGGGTTCTTCGCAGACGGTGCCACTGCGGGAGCGCTTCTTCCTGGGTGGTCGCACCACCGTCCGCGGTTTCGAGGAGAACAGCATCGGTCCCCGCGGGGTCGACGGTCACCCGATCGGTGGCGACCTGCTCTTGAACGCGAACACCGAGATCCGCGTGCCGATCGCGTGGGGTCTCGCCGGCGCCGCGTTCGCCGACGGAGGCGCGCTCTACCTCCGGGACCGAGTGCTCTCGTTCGGGGATTTTCGCGAATCGGCGGGGCCGGGGCTTCGCTACCAAACACCGATCGGCGCCGTCAGCCTGGATTACGGGTTCAAGGTCGACCGCCGGCCCGGCGAGTCGCCCGGCGAGCTCCATTTCACGATCGGCAACGTCTTCTAGACGGAGCTCGGCGGCAGTCTGGTCGATCACGGTGTGTCCTCGCGGCGGGTGGAAAGCTCAGGCAACTCGGGCGGTACGCCGGCGTACACGTGGCGCTGGAAGAAAGACGTGAAGTCAGCCTTGGCAGTCTCGTTGACCGCCCGGAGAAACCGGGCAGTCGAGATGCGACCGCCTTCCGTCGCAATCGACCTCACGGCGTCATCGAGCCCGCGCCGTCCGTCGCTGCGACTTCGCAGCCGATGATCGATCGCCGCGAGCACGAGCGGCGCGCTGTTGTTGGTCGCCGCGAGGTCCTTGGCCGCCGCCAGGTTCACCTTCCAGTGGCCGTATCGCTCGAACAGCGCGAGCCCCTTCCGGTAATCGGCATCGTCGAGCATTCCCACGCGCCGCTGGAGATCGAGGGAATAATATTCGGCGAGCCCTTCGGTGACCCAGTGACCGTCCGGCCCGGGACGGAAGGGCGCGAGCACGTGGAATAGCTCGTGAAGCGGCGGACTGGTTCGATCGGGAGTCCGGATCGGGCGTGCGCCGTGCAGGAAGATCGAGGACTCGCCGCTGAGACCGCCACGCCACATCGGATTCGCGCCGCTGACGATCAGCAGAGTCGCCGGTGCGTTATGGAGCATGCCGGTGAGGAGGGGCAGCGCCTTCTCGTAGAGCTCGAGAAGGCGGGGGACGTCGAGACCGGAGGCGGCGGTCTTAACGACTTGCACCCTCGTGCGGCCGATTCTCCGCTCCGCGGCCTCGAGGCGGCCGAGCGCGATCCATCCTGTCGGTCGATCGAGATGCTTGCCCGTGTGCAACGGGCGAAAGCTCGACGGCGCCGTCCGTTCCATCGCGGTGTACGCCTGCCAACCCGGAGGAAGGTGGAAGTGAACCTCCGCGGACGACGATGGCTTCCGTTCCACGTCGAGCTCGAACGTGAGGGTTGTGCGGGGAAACAGGTCCTGGGCTCGCCCGATCCAGAACTTGGACGTGGCGTAGGCGTCATAGCCCTTCCCGGGCGCTCGTCGGTGGCGCAGCCGCACCTCGTACTCAAGACGCGCGTACGGGCCGCCGGGAGTCCACACGATCTCCGAGCCGTTCCGTTCCACGGTGCCGCTGCCGCGTACGGCATAGAAACGATTGCCGTCGAGGCGGAGGCGGACCCTGCGGATCTCGTCGATGCCGGCGAGCTGCCACCGGACGGCGGCGGTCGCGAACCGGCGGGCGGAGATGGTCACGTGGTACTGGATCGCGTACGTCGTCGGCGAGGGGGAGCGCGAGCCAACCACGCCATCGACGGCGAGCGCAGGCAGAACGCCTTCGAGGATCGCGAGCAGCGCCAAAGCCCGCGCCCGGACGCTCACGACCCGAGCTCGAACATTCGTCGGAGCGCGCGCTCGGCCCGCTGCCGCACGTCCTCGTCGATCACGATCGGGTAGCGGAGCTCTCGCAGCGATGCCGCCGTCTCTTCCAGCGTAATCATCTTCATGTACTGGCAGAGCTTGCACGCCTTGTAGAAGCGCTTCTCGGGGAGCTCGAGCAACAACCGATCCGACAATCCACACTCCGTGACGATGAGAAATTCCTCGGCATCGTCGGTGCGCGCATAGTCGATCATCCCGGACGTCGACAGCACCGCATCGGCCAGTGCGAGCACGTCGCTCCTGCACTCCGGATGCGCGATCACGCGAATGCCCGGTCGCGCCCGCCGCACCGCCTCGATGTGCTCCGGGCGGATCTGGTGGTGCACGTAACAGTTGCCGTTCCAGGCGATGACGTTCTTGTCGGTCTGTGATTGCACGAACCGCGCGAGGTTCTCGTCCGGGGTGAAGAGGATGTTGCGGTTCGGCAACGCCTCGACGATGCGTGCGGCGTTCGACGACGTGCAGCAGACGTCGGACTCTGCCTTCACCTCAGCGGTGGTGTTCACGTACGAGACGACGGCGAGGTCGGGATACACCGTAGTGAGCTCCCGGCGGCGCTCCGCGAGCGCTTCTCCCGTGATCGAGTCCGCGAGACTGCATCCCGCCCGCAGGTTCGGAAGCAGCACCGTACGCCCCGGATTCAGGATCTTGGCGGTTTCCGCCATGAAGTGAACGCCGCAGAAGACGATCACGGAGGAGTCAACCTCGGCCGCCTGGCGGGCGAGCTCGAGACTGTCGCCGACGAAATCCGCGACCTCGAAGATCTCCGGTCGCTGGTAATTGTGCGAGAGAATGACGGCGTCACGCTCGCGTTTCCTCCAAGCGATCTCGGAGATCAACGCGGCGATCTCGCCACACCGCTCCGGCCCGTACGTAGCGTCTCCGAGGCGCGACAGGCGCGCGCCGAGCGCCTCGGCGGACGTATCGGTAGCGGTTTCGACGGGACCCTGCATGGTCCTCTTGGAGTGTAGTCCGGTGCCGGGGTCAGTCAACGGAGCGCCTTCGCCGGCGCTTCCTTGCCTGGCCACCGACACGGCTGTATACCGCGGCCTCCCGACGAGTAGACGACGGCGATGGTCCTCCGCAACGACACCCTGGACGTCCGTTCCGTAGCCGACGCGGCTCTCCGGGGAGACGCGATCTCGCGCGACGAAGCGGCCGGTGTTTTGCGGGCGAGCGACGAGCACCTCCCGGAGCTTCTGCGCCAAGCGTTTCGCGTCCGTGCCGCCCACTGGGGCCGTCGGGTGAAGATCTGCGTGCTGCAGAACGCGCGCAGCGGCCTCTGCCCGGAGGACTGTCACTATTGCTCCCAATCCTCGGTCTCGACAGCGGACATCCCGCGGTACCGGCTCCTCTCTCGCGACCGACTGGTCGAAGGAGCTCGGCAGGCGGCCTCGATCGGAGCTCGACGGTATTGCATGGTGACCAGCGGCCGTGCGCCGAGCGATCCGGACGTTCGACACCTGGCGAGCGCCGCGCGCGAGATCCGCGGCGAGCTTCCCGACCTCGAGCTCTGCGTCTCCGTCGGTCTCCTCGAAGAGGATCAGGCACGCGAGCTCCAGGCATCCGGAATCGGCTGGGTGAACCACAACCTGAACACCAGCGAGCGCTTTCATCCTTCGATCTGCACGACGCACACCTATGCCGACCGGGTACGTACCGTGCGGAACGTGAAGGCGGCGGGGATGTCGACCTGTTCCGGCGGCATCCTCGGAATGGGCGAGAGTGACGACGACGTCGTCGATCTCGCCTTCGCGCTCCGCGACCTCGAGGTCGATTCGCTGCCGGTGAACTTCCTGCACGCGATCGACGGCACACCCTTCGAGGGGCTGGGCTTCGTCGACCCCGCGCGTGCCTTGAAGGCGCTTTGCTTGTTCCGTTTCGTCAATCCGCGGGCGGACCTGCGCGCGGCCGGCGGCAGGGAGCGAAACCTCGGCGACTGGCAATCGCTGGCGCTCTTCCCCGCCAACTCGATCTTCGTTCAAGGGTACCTGACGACGCCCGGGCAGGCGGCGGAAGCCGCGCGACGAATGATCGAGGACCTCGGTCTCGAGGTCGAGGCAGGGTAGGGCGCTCGGCCGTCAGGCGCCGGCGACGGTCATCTGCGCGATCTTCAGCGTGGGCGCGGTGATCGTCGAGCGGAACTCGAGATCGTTGCCGACGAGCTCGATCGAGCGGAACATCTCGAGCAGGTTTCCGGCGATCGTCACCTCGTGCACGGGGTGGGCGAGACGCCCGTTCTCGATCCACAGGCCCGCTGCTCCTCGCGAGTAGTCCCCGGTCACCGGGTTCACACCGAAACCGATCAGCTCGGTCACGTACAGCCCGTCGGTCACGGATGCGACGATCTCCTCCGGAGTCGCGGCGCCGGCGACGAGATAGAGGTTCGACGGACCCGCCGAGGGCGGCTCGGCGAGGGATCGGACGGCACTCGCCGTCGACTCCATGCCGAGCTTCCGTCCCGAGTACGTGTCCAGGAGATAGCTGCGAAACACGCCGTCCTCGAGCAGCACGTTCCGCCGTGTCGCCAGTCCTTCCCCGTCGAACGGCCGCGACCCGAGGCGCCGCGCAAGCAGCGGATCGTCGACGACCGTGATCCCCGGAGGCGCGAGTCGCTCCCCCAGACGACCGGCGAGAAAGGACGTGCCCCGGTAGATCGTCGACCCGGATGCCGCGGCGGCCAAGTGGCCGAGGAGCGTGGCGCTCGTCTCCGGGTCGAAGACGACGGGCACGGCCTTGGTATGGCCGGCCCGCGCGCCGAGCCGCCGGAGCGTGCGCTCCGCCGCCTTGGCGCCGACCGCTTCCGGCGGATCGAGGTCGCTGAAGTGGCGTGCCGAGGCGTACCAGTAGTCGCGCTCCATCTGGTCGCCGGCCTTCGCGACGGGCACCACCGAGAGCGAAAAGCGAGACGTTCGGTACTCTCCTTCGACGCCGCGCGACGTCGCGTAGATCAGCCGGTGATGTCCGGCGCGAAACTCCGCGCCTTCGGAGTTGGAGAGGCGAGGATCGGATTCGAGCGCGGCGGCTTCCCCGCGCTTGGCGAGCGCCAAGGCGTCCTCGACCGTGAAGCTCTCGGCGCGCGCGTCGAAGAGGTCCAGCGAGGCGGACGAGCTCCCGCCGGCGACTTCCGGCAGTCCCGCGAACGGATCGGGCGCGGTCGCACGAGCGAGCTCCGCGCACTGGCCGGCGAGCGCGCGAAGCGAATCGAGAGAGAGATCTGCGGTCGAGCAGACCGCGCTCGAAGAGCCGCAAAACGAGCGGATCGCCAGGCGCCGGTCCCGCGATCGCTTGAGCTTCTCGACCTCTCCGAGGCGGACGCCGACCTCGAGGCTCTCCCCCTCGGCGGCGACGACTTCTACGTCGCTGGCGCCCGAGCGGCCGCCCCCCTCGAGCACGATCTCGACCGCGTCTCGAAGATCCATCGGCGTCTCACACCCGAGTTCCGCCGACGGTGAGACCGTCGATGCGGATCGTCGGGAGCCCGACGCCGACGGGGACGGACTGGCCGTCCTTGCCGCAGGTGCCGATGCCTTCGTCGAGCCGCAGGTCGGAGCCGACCCGAGAGATCCGCTTCAGCACCTCGGGACCGCTGCCGATGAGAGTGGCGCCCTTGACCGGCCGGGTGAGACGACCGCCCTCGATCAGGTACGCCTCGCTCGCGGAGAACACGAATTTGCCGTTCGTGATGTCCACTTGACCGCCGCCGAAATAGACCGCGTAGAGTCCCCGATCGACGGAGCGGATGATGTCTGCCGGATCGTCCTCGCCGGCGAGCATGAAGGTGTTCGTCATCCGCGGCATGGGAATGTGCGCGAAGCTCTCGCGCCGCCCGTTGCCGGTGAGCGGCATGCGGAGGAGCGCGGCGTTCAACCGGTCCTGGAGGTAGCCCTTGAGGATTCCCTTCTCGATCAACACGGTGCGGCTCGTCGGGGTCCCCTCGTCGTCGACGTTCAGAGATCCACGTCGGGCAGCGATCGTTCCGTCATCCACGACCGTGCAGAGCTCGGATCCCACGCGCTGGTTCAGCCGGTTCGAGAACGCGGACACGCCCTTGCGATTGAAGTCCGCTTCCAGCCCGTGGCCGATCGCTTCGTGCAGCAGGATCCCGGGCCAGCCGGACCCGAGCACGACCGTCTGGCTTCCGGCGGGCGCTTCGACCGAGTCGAGGTTGCGGACCGCCTGACTCGCTGCTTCGCGGGTGAACTTCAGAAAGCGCGGTAGGTCCGGCTCCGAGGGATCCGCCTCGAGCAGGAACTCGAGCTCGCTCCGACCTCCGCCGCCGAAGCTGCCGCGCTGACGCGAGTCGCCATCCTCCGCGACGCACGTCACCTGCAGCCGGAGGAGAGGCTGGACGTCCTCGGCGACGACTCCGGAGGACGTGACGATCAAGACGACCTTCTGCTCGCACGCGATCGAAGCGAGCACGTTCTTGATTCTCGGGTCGTAGTGACGGGCCTCGACGTCGATGCGAGAGAGCAGCTCGATCTTCCGCGCGAGCTCGGCCTCCACCGGCGGATGCTCGAGGCGATAGAGATCCGCGCGCGGCGAGCGCGAAGTCAGTGGCTCAGGCAGCCCGGTGCCGGTGCTCGCGGCGATCTGCCGCGCCGACGAGGCGGCGATCTCCAGCTTGTCGCGCGTGATCTCGTCGGAATACGCGTAGCCGGTGCGATCTCCTGCGAGGACGCGGACGCCCACGCCCTGAGAAACGTTTCGGCTGGCGCTCTTGACGATCGACTCCTCGAGCTGAACGCTCTCGGAGAGACGGAACTCGAAATACAGATCCGCGTGATCCGCGCGCCGCTCGAGCGCGGAGCCGAGCACGTGCTCGAGCTCGCCGTCGGAAAGACCATAGCGGTCGAAGAAGAAGCGCTTCGGCGCTTCGATCGGCGTGGTTTCCATCGTGCGACGGTACCAGATCCGCGCGCCTGCTTGAACGACGTGGCCTTCGGGACCGACCCGATGGACATTCCCGTGCAGGGCTGCTTATAGTTTTTCGTTCGGCGATCGCCGAGTTATGCAAAACGGAAATTCCAAGGGCAGGTTGCCGGCGCTCCTGCAGGCAATCGACCGGCCGGGCGCGCTCGTGATCCTGCCGCACGACAATCCCGATCCCGACGCGCTCGCGAGCGCGGCGACGCTGCGCTACCTCGTGCAGCAGCTCACGAAACGCGACGCATTGATCGCGCAGGGCGGGATCGTCGGACGCGCCGAGAACCGCGCGATGCTCACGTACCTCAACATCAATTTGGTTTCCGTGGGCGACATCGACTTCGAGTCCGACACCATGGTCGCGCTTGTCGATACCCAACCGGGGCGGGCGAACAATTCGCTGCCCGAAGGCTTCATCCCGACGGTGGTGATCGATCACCACCCCGCCTACGCGGAGTACCCGGGCGTCGCGTTTCTCGATTTGCGCTCCGAATACGGGGCCACCTCGACGATCTTGTCCGAGTATCTGCACGACTCGCACGTCCCGGTAGATCCGAAGGTCGCGACGGCGCTCTTCTACGGGATCGCCGCGGAGACCCAGGACCTCGGACGGGAGGCGACTCCCGCCGACGTCGCCGCGAGCCAGTTCCTGTATCCGCACACGAACAAGCGCCGGCTCTCGAAGATCGAGAACGCGCGCGTGCCGCGCGAATACTTCCAGGGATTCCGCGACGCGATCGAAAAGGCGCAGATCTACGACAAGCTGGTGATCTCGGTGCTGAACGAGGTGCAGTACCCCGACATGGTCGCGGAAGTCGCCGACTTTCTGCTCCGCCTGGACCAGGTCGAGTGGTCGGCGGCGATGGGCTTCTACAACAAGTACCTCTACGTGTCGCTCCGGACGACGTTACGAGACATCAACGCGGGGGAGCTTCTGCGCAAAGTGCTCGGCAGCAAATCGGCCGGTGGTCACGACATGATCGCAGGCGGTCGCGTGCGCGTCGCCGAAGGCGGCGTCGCGGCCGAGAAGATCGCCGTGCGGATCAAGGATCGCCTGCTGAAGGCGTTGGCGGTGGATTCGACCAGCGCGCGCGGTCTGGTTTCCTGAACGCCCGCCGTTCTGCGCTGAGATGGTCGCACGACGGGTGGCAAGGGAGGCGCGATGGCGCGCTTGACGCTCGCGGAGTTCGGCGAGCTGGTCGAAGAGCTCGTCGAATTTCACCATCTCGGCATGCTCCGCGAGAAGCTCCTGCGGTCGAACACCGTGGTTTCGCAACGCGTCCTTTCCAGCCCGACGTCGATCGCGCATCAGTTGTACCAGCGCACCGCCGGTCTCGGACGGGACGGTCTGCCGACCCAGGTGGTGCTGGCGCTCTGGGAAGAGCTCCTCGGGTCGAAGATCGACGAAGAGTCTTCGAAGAAGCTCGAAGAGATCGCCGACCGTATCAATGGATGTTTGACGGCGGCGCAGGACGTCGATCCTGCTCGCGAGCAAGATCTACGTTCGGCGATCGGCGACTACCGGACGACCCTCGCGGAGCGCGCCGGAGACCGCGCGTCGCGTCTGACGATGCTGACGCGCGCCGTTCCGGCCGTCGCACGCGTGCTCCGCGAGAGCTGACGCCGCGTCGCGGCTCGAGGTGGCTCGGCTAGGCCACGCGTCCTTGTCGCTCTTCACTACGGATGGTAGTTAGCGGCGAAGATCGATCGGAGGTAATCATGGCCGGAATCCCCTCTGCGACGTTGCTCCGCGTGAACCTGTCGGACGGCACGATCCGGAAAGAGCCGATCCCCCGCGCGCTGCAGGAGCTCTTCATCGGCGGCCGGGGACTCGGGAGCAAACTGCTCCTCGACGCCATCGGTGATCCGACGATCGACGCCTACGATCCGCGGAACCCCCTGATCTTCGCCACCGGCCCGCTGACCGGCACCTACGCGCCGACCGGCGGGCGTTACATGGTGATCACGAAATCACCGCTCACCGGCGCGATCGCCTGCTCGAATTCTGGCGGCTACTTCGGCCCGGCTCTGCGTTTCGCCGGCTACGATTTCCTGATGATCGAGGGCCAGGCCAGCGAGCCGGTCTACCTGTTCATCCTCGACGATCGCGTCGAGATCCGTCCGGCGAATCATCTGTGGGGAAAGCAGGTCCACATCGCGGAGGACATGATCCGCGAGGAGACGCACCCCGACGCCAAGGTGGCCTCGATCGGTCCTGCCGGCGAGCAGCGATCACGGATCGCTTGCGTGATGAACGACAAAGGGCGCGCTGCGGGCCGATCCGGCGTCGGCGGCGTGATGGGCGCCAAGAACCTGAAGGCGATCGCCGCATGGGGAACGAAAGGCGTTCGCGTCGCCGACCGCAACTTCATGCAGGCGGCCGGCAACGCCGTACAGCTCGTAGGCAAGTCCCCCGTCGCCGGTGGTCTCACCATGTTCGGTACGGCGAGCACCGTCGACTACATGAACATGGTCGGCATCCTGCCCACAAACAATTTTCAATACGGGGTGTTCGCCGGCGCCAGCAAGGTGAACGGCGAGCGAGTGAAGAAGGACTTCATGACGCGAAACCGCGGCTGCCACAGCTGCGTGATCAACTGCGGCCGCGTGACGAAGGTCACCGGCCACGGGAAATTCGACGGTCGCGGGGAGGGGCCCGAGTACGAGACGATCTTCGGCCTTGGCACGTCGTGCGGCGTGGACGACCTCGCGGCCATCATCAAGGCGAATTACTTGTGCAACGAGGTCGGTGTCGACACGATCGAGGCAGGCTGCACGATCGCGACGGCGATGGAGCTCTTCGAGCGCGGATACCTTCCGGAATCCGACATCGGCCGTCCGTTGCCGTTCGGCGATGCCGAAGCGGTGGTCGACATGATGGAGTGGATGGGCACCGGTGAAGGATTCGGCGCGATGTTGCAGCAAGGCGGTTACCGGATCGCCGAGAAGTACGGCCATCCCGAGCTGTTCATCGGCTCGAAGAAGCAGGCGTTCGCTGCGTACGATCCGCGAGGCTCGGTGGGCATGGGACTCGGCTACGCCACCTCCAACCGCGGCGCCTGCCATCTCCGCGGTTATTCCGTGTCGCTCGAGCACTTCGGCAACCCGGTCAAGCTCGACCCGTTCGTGACCGAGGAGAAGGGGTACTGGATGAAGATTCTCCAGGATTCCACAGCGTTCGTGGATTCCTCCGGCATTTGCCTCTTTTCGACGATGGCGATGCCCCAGGATGCGCTCGTCGCAATGGTCAACACGGCGCTCGGAGTGGATCTCGACGTTCCGAAGATGCTTCAGGCGGGAGAGCGGGTGTGGAATCTGGAGCGGCTCTTCAACAACCGCGCAGGATTCACGCGCAGTGACGACTCGCTGCCGCCGCGCATGCTGAACGAGCCGCTCACGGAGGGCGCGAGCAAGGGTCATGTGGTGCCGCTCGAACAGCTCCTCGACGACTACTATCAGCAGCGCGGATGGGATCCGCAGGGCAATCCGACGTCGGACAAGCTGAAGGAGCTTTCACTCACCTAAGACGTCACTCGGCGAGGTATTTTCGCGCGGCGTGTTGACACTCACGCGAAACGGCCTTTATAAGATTGATTCGCCCCCAGGGGGGCCAGGTCTTTGAAAACTAGGCAGTGAGACCAGCTTCCCGGGCCACCTCGGAGCCGGAAACGGTTCTCGGGAGGTCAAGGAAGCGACCCTCGGAATTGCCTTCGGGCGGTTTCGAGAGCCTGACGGTCGAAGTGATTCCGAGTCGGGATCATCCAGTTCAACTGGAGAGTTTGATCCTGGCTCAGAGCGAACGCTGGGGGCGTGCCTAACACATGCAAGTCGCGCGAGAAAGCGGGGGCAACCCCGTGAGTAAAGCGGCGCACGGGTGAGTAACACGTAGGTAACCTGCCTTCGAGATCGGGATAACCTTCCGAAAGGAGGGCTAATACCGGATGAGACCACGGGGTCACGGCCCCGAGGTCAAAGGTGGCCTCTGCTCGCAAGCTACCACTCGGAGATGGGCCTGCGTACCATTAGCTAGTTGGTGGGGTAATGGCCCACCAAGGCGAAGATGGTTAGCTGGTCTGAGAGGATGACCAGCCACACTGGGACTGAGACACGGCCCAGACTCCTACGGGAGGCAGCAGTGGGGAATATTGGACAATGGGGGAAACCCTGATCCAGCGACGCCGCGTGGGTGATGAAGGCCTTCGGGTCGTAAAGCCCTGTCTGGGGGGAAGAACCTCCCGCCGGTGAACAATCGGCGGGATTGACGGTACCCCCGAAGGAAGCACCGGCTAACTCCGTGCCAGCAGCCGCGGTAAGACGGAGGGTGCAAGCGTTGCTCGGAATTACTGGGCGTAAAGGGCGCGTAGGCGGTCCGCTAAGTTCGGTGTGAAAGCCCCCGGCTCAACTGGGGAAGGGCGCCGGATACTGGCGGACTAGAGTACCGGAGAGGAGGGTGGAATTCCTGGTGTAGCGGTGAAATGCGTAGATATCAGGAGGAACACCGGTGGCGAAGGCGGCCCTCTGGACGAGTACTGACACTGAGGCGCGACAGCGTGGGGATCAAACAGGATTAGATACCCTGGTAGTCCACGCCGTAAACGATGGGAACTAGGTGTGGGGGGTATTGACCCCTCCCGTGCCGCAGCTAACGCATTAAGTCCCCCGCCTGGGGATTACGGCCGCAAGGTTAAAACTCAAAGGAATTGACGGGGGCCCGCACAAGCGGTGGAGCATGTGGTTCAATTCGACGCAACGCGAAGAACCTTACCTGGGCTAGACAACAGGGGACAGCCTCAGAGACGAGGTCTTCCCTTCGGGGACCCCTGGTTCAGGTGCTGCATGGCTGTCGTCAGCTCGTGTCGTGAGATGTTGGGTTAAGTCCCGCAACGAGCGCAACCCCTGTCCTTAGTTGCCCCCGGGTAAAGCCGTGGCACTCTAAGGAGACCGCCGGCGTTAAGCCGGAGGAAGGTGGGGATGACGTCAAGTCCTCATGGCCCTTATGTCCAGGGCTACACACGTGCTACAATGGGCGGTACAAAGGGACGCGACCTCGCGAGAGTAAGCCAATCCCAAAAAACCGCTCTCAGTTCGGATTGCAGTCTGCAACTCGACTGCATGAAGGTGGAATCGCTAGTAATCGCGGATCAGCACGCCGCGGTGAATACGTTCTCGGGCCTTGTACACACCGCCCGTCACACCATGGGAGCTAGTTGTACCGGAAGCCGGTGCGCCAACCCGCAAGGGAGGCAGCCGTCCATGGTATGACTGGTGACTGGGGTGAAGTCGTAACAAGGTAGCCGTAGGGGAACCTGCGGCTGGATCACCTCCTTTCTAAGGAGTCCCGAGACGAGCTTCGGCTCGTCAATGGACGACCTGATCTTCATCTTTTTGGCCGCATCGCGCTCGGTGGAGGCGACGCGGCCTTCTCCCGATTCGGATCCGAAACCGTCGGGGGCTCACTGCTTAGTTTTGAAAGACCTCGGCCGACTCCCGACATCGGGGACAGGAGGTTCGACAGGGACTTGCGGGCCTATAGCTCAGCTGGCTAGAGCGCACCCCTGATAAGGGTGAGGTCGGTAGTTCGACTCTACCTAGGCCCACCATATCCAACCGGGGCTGTAGCTCAGCTGGGAGAGCGCCGGTTTTGCAAGCCGGAGGTCGTGGGTTCGATCCCCATCAGCTCCATCGGAAGAAGAGAAGTGAGATCGCTGGTCCAAGGGCCAGTGGGTATAGACTGACCCTTGGAGGAGCGAGCCTCGAGCTCGTTCGATTCGTAAGGTCTTTGACAATCGTATCTGGGTAACCGGCGTCACGTGCAGCTCCTGCACGTGACACTGAAACGAGTAGCGCAAGCGCGTGGTAGCTCACTCGGTTGAGCCCATGGGGTACGCCCCGTGCGGTTCAGCCAATTTTGGTCAAGCTACTAAGGGCGCACGGTGGATGCCTTGGCGCGAGACGGCGAAGAAGGACGTGGCTAGCTGCGATAAGCCTCGGGGAGCCGCTAAGCAGGCTTTGATCCGAGGATCTCCGAATGGGGAAACCCGGTCCGGGTAATTCCGGATCATCCGGAAATGAATCCATAGTTTTCGGAGGCGAACGGGGGGAAGTGAAACATCTCAGT
>JAXDLK010000299.1:0-9617 GCA_034666665.1 Candidatus Binatota bacterium | reverse complement strand
GGTCGAGAGGGACCCCTCACCCGCGAGCTTCGCTCGCGACCTCTCCCCGCTCCTGCGGGGGAGGTGAAGACGGAGGATTTCGCAGCGCGCTTCCTGCTCCTGCGGGGGAGAGCTGAAGAACGGGCGGGACGTGGACCGTCATCGCGCCGACCTGTTTCTCTCGACCCCTCCTACGGGGTGCGATTGACGCCGCTGATCGCCCCCCGCCATACTCGTCACGTGTCGGACTCGACCTACGAGGCTCGGCTGAGGGTATCGTTCGATTCCACACTTGCCGAGGCATCCGAGTTCTTCATGGGCCGCGGCGACGTTCGTAAGACCCTGCGAAATCTGAGTCGTCTCCTCGCGGGCGAAGGAATTTCCTACGCCGTGCTCGGAGCGATGGCTCTGGGAGAGCACGGCTACGTCCGCATGACGGAGGATGTCGACGTGCTCGTCACGGCTCGAGGGCTCGAGGAGTTCGTCCAACGGTTCGTCGGTCGCGGCTACGCCGCTGCGTACCCGGGGGCGAATCGGATCTTCCGCGACACCGAGACGGGAGTACGAGTCGATTTCGTCGTCAGCGGCGAGTTTCCGGGCGATGGCAAGCCCAAGGCGGTCGCGTTTCCCGATCCCACGGAGTCCGCCGAGGAAATCGATGGGGTTCGGCTGCTCACCCTGCCGCGACTCGTCGAGGTGAAGCTGGCGTCGGGAATGTCGTCGCCTGATCGGCTTCGGGACCTCGCCGACGTCCAGGAGCTGATCCGTGTGATAGGGCTCGATGAATCATTCGCCGAGCGGCTGGACCCGAGTGTCCGAGAGCGGTTTCTCGAGCTACGTGCCGTCACGACGCCGCGTTGACGGTGCACGAGAAGACCTCTCAAGCGGCCTTCGGCCCCTGGAAGGCAGAGGGCCCGGCGCCGACTCCGTCGGGAGGGTACCCCTCACCTGTGAGCTTCGCTCGCAACCTCTCCCCGCTCCCGCGGAGAGAGGCAAGAGGAGATCCGCTCTTCCCTCTCCCCCACCGGGGGAGAGGGTTTAGGGAGAGGGGGCAGGCCGCTTCGGTTCAGCGGCTACTCGGCCGAGGACTTTCCTTGCGACGAGCTGCCGCCGCTCTTCGATCCGCCGCTCGGCTTCGCGCCCGCCTCGAGCACTTCGAGCAGCTCGACGTCGAAGACCAGGGCCGATCCCGGCTTGATCACCGGGGGTGCGCCGCGGTCGCCGTACGCGAGCTTCGCCGGGCAGACGATCCGCGCCTTGCCGCCGACCTTCATCTTCTGAAGCGCCTCGGTCCAGCAGGGGATCACCTGGTTCAGGGCGAATTCGGCAGGCTGTCCGCGCTTCCGTGAGCTGTCGAACACGGTCCCGTCGCGGAGTGTCCCCTCGTAGTGGACGCGAACCTTGCTGTCCGCGGCCGGCGTCTGCCCGCTTCCTGGCGTGACCTCCTTGAAGATGAGCCCGGACTCCGCCTGGGTCACACCCTTCTCCGCCGCAGCCTTGGAAAGGAACGCATCCGATTCCTTCTTCTCCTTGGCCGCGGTGACGGACTGACGCTCTTTGACGAGGGCCTGGATCTGCGACTGCTGCTCCTCGAGCGCGAACTTCGGCTTCTTCTCGAAGCCGTCCTGCAGCCCCTCCTGCACCGCTGCGAACTCTTGCGGCGAGAAGTCGAAGGGTTCCAGGTTCCGCGAGAGCGCGAGGCCGATCGCGTAGAGCGTCTTTTGCCGATCCTCCGGGGGCTTCTTGTCCTCGGCACGGGCGATCGTCGCGACGAGGATCAAGGCGACGGCGAGGGAAATGGCTTTCGACATGAAGGTCTCCTTCCAAGCGGATTGGCGACTCTGCCAATCGCCAGGCGCGGACGCAATGGTTTGGATGGCGCGGTGGGCGAAGCTCAGTCGGGGTTGCTGCGCTGGGCGATGGGATCACCCATGCGACCGAGAAGCTCTTCCGCCCGACGCGCGAACCGGACCTTCCCTTGCTCGCGGGCGAGCCTGAGCGCGGTGGTGCTGAGATCGCGTGCTTCCGCTTCGCGATCGCTCGCGAGATAGCACTCCGCGAGCTCGAGGCGCGCTCCGACGGCGAGCGGATCGGCGGCGATCGCCCGCGTGAGGTACGTCTCCGCCTTTTCGCTGCTGCCGCCGAGAAGACGGGGAAGCTGTCGATAGAGACCGCCTTTCGCAGCCAGGGCGCCCGCATGTCGCGGGTCGAGCTCGAGAGCGCGATCGAGGTACCGCTGGAGCGCGCCGAGGTTGGGAACGTTCTTGAACCAGCCCTCGGTCTGCATCATCCGGCCCCAATTCGCGAAGTACGCGAAGTTCGCGTCGGCGCTCCGTTCGTTCTTCGCGAGGCCTTCCTCTGCGAGCGCCTTGCCCCGGGCATACCAAGTCATCTTCGCGCTCTCGTCGTCGGTGTTGTCACCGTGGTCGAGGCAACGGAGGGACTCGCGTACCTGATCGGCGCCCGGGCCGTCTTTGACCCGATCTGCCAGTGTGTGGGAGGCGAGCGCGGTGCCGAGGGAAAACCACACCACCACGACCGCGAGCCGGAGGGTTCGCGAGACGCGCATCGATCATTCGATGGTAGAGAAATCACTCCGCTCGGTCAAAGTGCGATCTTCCCTTTCGTCTCGCCTGCAGGTACGTGTTTGCCAGTTCGTGCGCGGCTCGGCTCTCATGGTGCCGGCGCTGTCGGCGCTGCTCGCCGCCGGCTGCCAAGTGAAGCTCCCCGAAGAAGGAACGCCCGCGGCCGAGCTCTACCGGACACGATGCTCCGCGTGTCACCGGCTCTACGCGCCATCGGTGTTGAAGCCCGCGATGTGGGAGATCGTCGTCGAGCGCATGCGCGGACAAATCGGCAAGGCGCACATGCCGGCCCTGACCGAGGAGGAGCGACAGACGATTCTCGACTACTTGAAGCGGAACGGCGGCTGATCGTCGCGGCGGCTGAGGATCCGCGGCGACAGGTCATCGAGCGAGCCGGTCAGGCGGTCTCGAGAATCTCGAGCTCGTCGGGGAAGACGTCGGTGGAACCGCCGACATCCCAGTCGACGAGCACGAGGAGCCGACCCAGGTTCTCCATGGAATAGCGAATGCGGCCCTCGGAGAAGCGGTCGACCCGGCCCGCGGCCGAGGTCAGGAACTTGAGCACGCGGCAGCGCTTTCCTTTCAGCTCGGAACGGTTCATTTCACCTCGAACGCTCCTTTCGCCATTTCCTTCGATTCGTCCGTCGAGGGATCTGTTTCAGAAAACACAGCAACACGCGTGCCGGTGCGCGAAGCTCCAACGGGCGCGGAGGATCAGGCGCGGGAGACGTCGTCGTGCCGCAGATTACGGCAACAGGTGCCTGCGAAGCAGGCGAGCTCCCGGGGGGCTAGCGTTCCATTGCCGCCGCATCCTTCGGGATGGCGGCGGTGAGCACGTCGTGTCCGGACTGCGTCACGAGAACGTCGTCCTCGATGCGCACTCCGATGCCGGCGTAGCGCTCCGCAGGAGCGCCGGCGCCGAAGTAGAGGCCGGGCTCGACGGTCAGGACCATCCCCGGCTCGAGCGCTCGGGACTGCTCTCCCTCGCGATACTTGCCGACGTCGTGGACGTCCATGCCGAGCCAGTGGCTGGTGCGGTGCATGTAGAAAGGCCGATACGCGAGCTTCTCGATGGCCTCCTCGCGGGACGTATCGATGACGCCCAGATCGCGGAGCCCGTCCACCAGCACGTGGAGCGCGGCGTCGTGAACGTCATCGAAGCGGACGCCCGGGCGGATCCGCTCGATCGCCTGCTTCTGCGCATCGAGGACGACGTCGTACACGGCGCGCTGCTCCGGCGTGAAGCGGTCGCCGACCGGAAAGGTCCTCGTGACATCGGCGCAGTAGCCCTCGTACTCGGCCGCCGCATCGATCAGCAGCAGATCGCCGTCCTCCATGCGGCGGGAATTCTCGGTGTAGTGGAGGATGGTCGCGTTGTCGCCGGAGGCGACGATCGGAGGGTAGGCCGGGCCGGTGCCGCCGAGGCGCCGGAATGCGAACGCGAGCACGGCCTCGACCTCGTGCTCGTTGGTGCCGGGACGAGTGGCGGCGTGCGCCTCGCGATGGGCGACGGCGGTGATCCCGGCGGCGCGGCGCATGTGCTCGACCTCTTCCGCCGATTTCCTCAGACGCATCTCGTGAAGGACGTCGGCAGGTGCGACGATCGTCAGCGCGGCAAAGCCGGTACGCGCGCGGCTCGCTTGCGACGCGCGCACGTGGTCGAGGATCCGCTGGTTGAACGTCTCGTTCCGCGCGAAGGCGTAGAAGAGATGCCGGCGCTGATCGAGGAGCTTGCGGAAGACGTCGTCGAAACCGTCGATCGCATACGCTGCTTCGGCGCCGAACCGCTCCCGCGCGCCCTCGACTCCGAAGCGGCGGCCGGTCCAGGTCTCGCGCTCCGGATCGCGCGGGCGGACGAAGAGGGTGAAGTGAGGCTCCGTGTCCCGGTCGAGGAGACACACGGTCTCCGGCTCGGCAAAGCCGGTCAGATAGAGGATGTCGTTGTCGGGCCGGTACGGGTACTCGGTGTCGCCCGAGCGGATCGCGGACGGAGCGGCGGGGAATACCGCGAGCGATCCTTCGGGGAGCGCATCGAGGAATCGCCTGCGGCGGTCGGCGAAGATCGCGGCCTCCACGCGAGGGAGCCTATTGGCATTCCAGCGCCGTCTCAAGGAGCGGGGTTGCAGCCCCGGAGCGAGGACGGATAATCCGTGCATGGCTGATTCGAAGGAATCGACGGAGCATTCCCATCACTCGCGTGTCCCGGAACCGCTCGAGAAGCTCTTTCACGAGCTCGACCAGATCGAGGCCGTCGGCGGGCCGCAAGCGCACGCCGATTGCGCGCGTGTGCGGGCGACGGTGAAGGAGGCGCTCGCCGCCGAGGCGCGCGGCGATCTCAACGGCGCGGTCGCGGGGATCACCCGGACCATGCAGGCGATCGCCGCGCTCGCTGCGCGCGTCGATCCGAACGAGGGTCGGGAGATGAGCGCGGTCGCGGAGCAATTCGAGCGAGCGCTTTTCCGCGGCGATGCCGCCGAGGCGCGGAGCGCGACGGAGGTGATGCGTGAGCGTGCCGGAGCGCGGATCCTCAAGGGTGACTGACCTGGAGCCGCCGCCGGCCGAGCCCGTGGCGGATGCGTGGGCGTACCTGGCCTATTGTCCGAACTGTGGCGCCCGGCTCGAAAAGCGCCAGTGCAAGGCGCGCTGCCTCCGCTGCGGCTTCTTCCACGACTGCAGCGACACGCTCGTGTAGGAGCGGAGCCCTCACCCGGCCTTCGGCCACCCTCTCCCTGGAAGGGAGAGGGGTTTCGCGATCCTCCGGCCGCGAAGCGTAGTCCCTTCCTCTCCCTGGAAGGAAGGGAGGGGCACAAGGGCCCTACCGATTCCGCTCTCGCGCGCTCGGGCAGGTTGACGCCGTTGACTTCGACGAGCTTCCCTCCGGATTCTGGGAGAGCGTGGCCAGACGATGGCCCTCGACACTTCCCTCTCCCGTCCTGGGAGAGGATGGCCGAAGGCCGGGTGAGGGAATCCGACTGGCCTACGCGCCGAGGCCGTAGGCGGCGAGCGCCTGTCGCAGCTTGCCTTCGGACTCCGGGTCCATGGCGCACATCGGCAGCCGGACCTCGCCCGTGTCGCGGCCGAGCAGCTTCATCGCGGTCTTCACCGGGATCGGATTGATCGCGAGCGAGCCGAGATCGCGGCAGAGGGGATAGAGCTTGCGATGGCGCTCGGCGGCCTCGACGATGCGGCCGGCACGGAAGGCGTCGATCATCGACTTCATGTCGCGGGGCAGAACGTTGGCGACGACCGAGACGACGCCGTGCCCGCCGATCGCGAGCAGGGGCAGCGTCAGCGTGTCGTCTCCGGAGAGCACGGTCAGGTCCGTGGTGCCGAGGATCTGCGACGCCTGATCGAGAGAGCCGCTGGCTTCCTTGACGCCGACGACGTTGCGTAGCTCGGCAAGACGCACGAACGTGGTGGGCTCGATGTTGCGTCCGGTACGGCCGGGGATGTTGTAGACGACGAGTGGCAGGTCTACCTCCTCCGCGATCGCGCGGTAGTGGAGATAGAGCCCTTCCTGCGTCGGCCGGTTGTAGTAGGGCGACACCACCAGGGCGCCGTCGGCGCCCGCGCGTGCGGCGAAGCGCGTCAGCCGCAGCGCCTCGGCGGTCGAGTTCGAGCCGGTGCCGGCCATGACGAGGATGCGGCCGGCGGCCTGCTCGATGACGGTCGAGATCACGCGCTCGTGCTCCTCGTGCGTCAGCGTCGGCGACTCGCCCGTAGTGCCGACCGGAGCGATGCAGTCGGTGCCTTGCTCGACGTGCCAGTCGACGAGCGTCCGGAGCGCGCGCTCGTCGATGCCGCCGTCGCGGAACGGCGTCACCAGCGCGACCGTCAAGCCCGCGAAGCGCTCGCCGCGCGTCACCCGTCGCTGATCGCCCGCGCTCATGGCTCCTCCTAGCCGTGGCCCTCCGCTGGGTCAACGCGAAGGGTGGGACGTCATAGCCGAGTGCCCTCCGCCGCGACGTCCTGCTCAGCGAAGCGTGAGGCCCCCGTCGACGATGATCGTCTGGCCGCACACGTACGACGCATCGGGTGAGCAGAGGAACGCGATCGCGCCGGCGATCTCCTCGGGGCGGCCGACACGGCCGAGAGCCGTCCGCGCCGCCCACTCGTCCCGGACGCGCGAGTCGTATTCGTCGCCGGCGTAGAAGCGAGCGGAGTCGGTCTCGATGAAGCCGGGATTGACGCCGTTCACGCGGATGCCGCGCGGGGCGAGCTCTACGGCGAGGTAGCGGACGAGCGCTTCGAGTGCCGCCTTCGCGGCGCCGAGCGTTCCGTGTCCTTCGATGACGCGGAACGAGTCGAAACCGGAGACCGCGACGATGGCGCCGCCGCCGGACGTCATCAGCGCCGCGGCCTCCCGTACGCAGTGGACGAAGCCGTTCACCGTGATCGCGAAGGTGCGCGCGAGGTGATGCTCGCGGACGTCGAGGAGCGGCCGGAACGCGGTCGCCGCGGCGTTGGCGACCAGCACGTCGATCCGCCCCAGTTGCTCGCGCACGGTCCGGAACATCGCTTCCACGGCTTCGCCGTCCCCGAGGTCCGCCGGGATCGCCACCGCCGTGCCTTTCGCCGCCTCGATCTCGCGAACGACGGCGGCGGCAGCTTCCTCGTTCCGTCGGTAGTTGACCACCACGGACGCACCATCGAGCGCGAGACGGAGCGCGGTGGCGCGGCCGATGCCGCGCGAGCCGCCGGTCACGAGCGCGACCTTGCCGACGAGCGGCGTCGATCGGGGTTCGTCGAACGTCGGCACGGCGTCCTTCAGCGGTACGACACGTACTCGCGGCCGAACGTCTCGCGAGCGATGACGCCCTTCATGATCTCCGGCGTCCCGTCGCCGATCTCCAGGCCGATGACGTCGCGGAGCCGCTGCTCGTGCGGCAGGTCCTGACCGTATCCCATCCAGCCGTTCAGCAGGATGCACGCGTGGATCGCCTCGGCCGCGAGCTTCGGCCCGAGCCATTTCGCCATCGCCGCCTCGCGCGTATGCGGCTCTCCGTGATCGCGCTGGACAAGGCACTGGTACGAGAGCAGCCGAGCCGCGGAGAGCAGCGTCAGGTGCTCGGCGATCGGAAAGGCGACTCCCTCGCGGGTGGCCAGCGGCCGGCCGAACGTATGGCGCTGCTTCGTCCACTCGATCGTCTCGTCGAGGGACTGCATCGCCGCGCCGATCGACGCGAGCGCGATGATCGCTCGGTTGTAGTCGAAGCCGCTCATCGCCTGGACGAAGCCGCCGCTCTCGCCGCCGATCAGGTGGCTCACCGGAACGCGCACGTCCTCGAAGGTGATCGACCCCCGCTGCGAGAGCCGCTCGCCGCTGCTGCGGTAGACCTGCCGGGCGACGCCGGGCTGGTCGAGCGGCACGAGCACGGCGCCGATGCCGCGCGCCCCGCCGCCGCCGGTCCGCGCGAAGACGATCGCAACGTCGGCGTAACCCGCGAACGTGATCGACGCCTTCTCGCCGGTGACGACGAGCTCGTCGCCGTCGCGGCGGGCGGTGGTGGTGATCGCCGCCGCGTCGGAGCCGGCGCCCGGCTCGGTCAGAGCGAAGGCGAAGACCGCCTCGCCCGACGCGAGCGGCGGCAGCCAGCGGCGCTTCACCTCTTCGGTCCCGTGCGCGGCGAGGATGTCGGCCGAGATCGCGGCGATCTGCAGGAAGAGCGTGGTGTTGTAGTCACCGCGCCCGAGCTCTTCGGCGGCGATGCCCGCGATCACGTAGCTGGCCTCGCTGCCGCCGTACGCCGCCGGCACGCGGAGACCGGTGATGCCGAGGCCCGCGAGCTCGTGAATCCGGCTTCGCGGATATGGCTGGCCGCGGTCCCAGGTCGCGTATTCGGCCTGGAGCCGCTCTCGCGCGTATCGCCGGATCGCGTCGGCGAAGGCGCGCTCCTCGTCGTCGAAGGCGAAGTTCATGGGGATTCGCGCTCAGCGGCCGCGGAACGTCGGCCGGCGCTTCTCGACGAACGCGCGGATGCCTTCGCGGCCGTCCTCGGTACCGAAGAGAAATCCGACCGCGCGCTGCTCGGCGTCGAGACCGGACGCGAGGTCGCCGCTGCCGGATGCTCGCACGAGCTCCTTCGCGGCGCGGATCGCCAGCGGGGGGCGTGCGGCGAGACGCGCGGCCCACTCGAGCGCGGTGTCGAGCACGCGATCCACGGGCACGACCTCGTTCGCGAGACCGTGTCGCAGCGCGGTCTCCGCGTCGATCGGCTCGCCGAAGCAGATCATCTGCTTGGCGATCGACGGCGGGATCAGCCGGGGCAGACGCTGCGTGCCGCCGGCGCCGGGCAGGACGCCGATGGCGATCTCGGGCAGGCCGAGGCGCGCGTCGGCCGCGACGATGCGGAAATCGCAGGCGAGCGCGAGCTCGAGGCCGCCGCCGAAGGCCATCCCGTTCACCGCTGCGATCGTCACGACCGGGAGGGCCTCGATCGCATCGAACGCGGCCCCGACGGTGTCGAGGAATCCGAGAAGCTCCGCCGGCGTCGCGAAGCGATTCAGCGCCGTGATGTCCGCGCCCGCGGAGAAGGCGCGGCCGTTGCCGGTGAAGACGACCGCGCGCAGCGTCGCGTCGGCTGCGGCCTCACGAGCGAGCCCCAGGAGTTCGCGGGCAGTCGCCGGGTCGATCGCGTTCAGCCGCTCCGGACGATCGAGCCGTACCACCCGGACGCCGTCATGGTTCTCGACGATCATGGTACCGACGTAGGGCGCGGCCCGCGTGAAGCGGGCCATCCTGCGCCCGCGAGCGCTTCACAGCGAGCGCGTTCGGCTGGGTGGGGCGGCGGAGGAGTCTGTGCCACGATCCGTGGCGCAGACTCCTAGGTGCATTCCGCGGATTATTCAACGCCAGCGGCCGGTGTCGGCGATCCGGAACGCAAGAGCGTGTCCGTTCACGGGAAAGGGTCAGTCTTCGCGCGGCGGACTCCCGAGCGAATGGCTCGCCGGCGCGGAAACCGTCGCTTACGCTCAGCTCGCTTCCGCTCGCAAGATTTCGCGTGGCGCTCCGGTTTCCGAAAGATTCGCCGGCTGCGCTTGGATTTCGCCCGG
>JAXDLK010000298.1:0-3644 GCA_034666665.1 Candidatus Binatota bacterium | reverse complement strand
GCCCCAATATACGCCTCGCCAGCTCGGCGCGGGGCCTCCCCTCAGGGGAGAGACGACAAGAGCGCTTTCGGTCCAACAGTTACACTGCACCATCACTTGCCGACGAGGCGCAGGTCGTCGACGTAGTAGGTGCGGCTCACGCCGGCCGAGTCTCCGATGTCGACCCGCGCGAACGGCAGCTTCGACGGGTCGAGGCTCGTCATCGGCACCGAGACCGTGGCCCACTGGTTCGCGGGCACGCTCGCCGCCGTCACCGAGGGGAACGCCTGGCCGGCATCGTTCTCGAGTCGGACCGAGGGGGCGAAGCCCGATCCGGAGGCGTAGATCTGGAAGCGCAGGCTGCCGTAACGGTTCGGATCCACGGTCTGCGTCGCGCTCCAAGCGCCGTGATGGAAGCTCAACGCTCCCCATCCCGTCTCCACGACCTTGATCGATCGCGTGCCGGCGAAGACCGGGCTCGGGTTCGCGAAGTCGACGGTGGCGCTCCAGGACGCGTTGATCCACGGAGCCACGATCGCGTCCTGATACATCCACTTGTCGGGCACGCGCGTGGGCGTCGGCGCCGCCGCTTTGGTCGGCGTGCGCGTCGGCGCCACGGTGACGGCGCGGGTCGGGGTTCGCGTCGGCGTCGCTGTCGCGGCGGTCGGCGGCTTCGGAGTCGAGGTGCGCGTCGGGGCGCGAGTCGGCGTCCGCGTCGGCGGGACCGGCGTTCGCGTGCGCGTCGGCGTCGGGGTTCCCGAAGAGGCGGAGCCGACGAGCAGGACGTCGTCCACGTAATACGTACGATCGATGCCGTTCCGGTCGTAGATGTCGAACCGGTCGAAGAGCTTTGCGGACGGATTCAGCCTGGCCATCGACGCGGACAGGCTCACCCACTGGTTCGCGGGAATGGTCCCGAGCACGACCTCGGGGAAGACGTCACCGGCTTCGTTCTCGAGCCGCCCGGCGACGGTGAATCCGGACGTCCCGCCGTGGACGACGACCTGCAGCGCCTGCACGTTCCGCGGGTCGATCGATTTCGGCGATCCCCACGCGCCCTTGTGGAGGCTGAGGGCGCCCCAGCCGGTCTCGACGACCTTGATCGAGCGCGTGCCGCGGAAGACGGGGCTGGTGTTCTGGAAGTTGACGGTCGTGCTCCACGATTCATCGGTCCACGGGGGGGAGAGGAAGTCCTGATAGACCCATTCGTCGGCGTTCGGTGCCGGCGTCGGCGGAGGAGGCGTACCGCGATGTTCCTCGAACGTCATCAGCCGGTAATGGCCGGCGATCTCCTCGTTGCGGAACGCCTTGAGGATCGCCCGGAGCTTGGTGATCTTCGCGCTGTCGACGGTCACCAGATCGGGGAGCATCAGATCTTGCACGTGGTAGACGACGAAGACCTTGCCGTCGCCCTGTCGCGCGTTCACCTGGTCCATGACGGTCTGCGGCGACAGCAGGACGCAGCTCGGCCCGGCCACGCGGTTGCCGTTGGCATCGCGCGCGCAGAGCGCGATGGATTCGCAGAACGTGTCCATCTTCGCGGAAGGAATGCAGGTGTCGGAATTCCGGATGGAGGTCTTGAAACCGAGCTGCTCGAGCACGGAGATCGTGTCGGCATTCTCGGAGGCGAACGGCGGCGCGAACGCATAGGGTCGCCCCGCCGGCAGGTTCCAGGTCTGCATCTGCTGCAGCCCCTTGGTGACCATATCGAGCTGCTCGGCGCGGGTGAGCTCGCCGAAGTGCTCGGTGTGGAAGAGGCCGTGCAAGCCGATCTCGACGAGACCCGGATGCTGCAGGATCCAGTCGCGGTAGCGCTGGTGGTACGTGTTCGTCGCGCACTTGTAGGGACTGAGGGTGCTGCCCGGGCCGCAGGGGACGGCGAGGATCGCGATCGGCACGTTCTCGGCGAAGTGCGCCTGCGCGAGCGCGTCCGTGCCGGCCTCGTAGGAGCCGTCACGCGGGTCATCCACTTCGAAGACGACGGGAAGGTTGGTCGGCGGAGCCGGCTGGGCGAGACCGAGCGGCGCGCTCGCGGTGAGCGTCACGAGGACGGCGGTGAAAGCCGCGAATCGCAGTCCGGCCACTGGGTACCCTCCGTCGGTTCTCCCGATGACGAGACCGGGGGATGCCGCCTGATCGTCAGCTCGATGGGGAGACGAACACGGTCGGTCGCCGTCCGGTTGCGATCGGCGGCCACTTGGACGGCGAAATCGCCTCGTGCGATAACGGCCGTCGCGGGAAAGGAGAGCCCATGGGAAAACCTGCGACCGACGACATCCTGCTGAACTCGGAGAGCCTGCCGTGGATCCCGATGGGTGGCCCCGGGCTCTCGTTCCGGCACCTGCGGAGCTCGAGCGAGACGGGCATCTGGACCGTCCTCATCAAGCTCGACGAGGGCGCGAGCTTCGCGCCGCACAAGCACCTCGGCGCCGCCGAGTTCTACGTGTTGAAGGGCTCGCTCAAGTACCGGCCGGGCATCGCCCGCGAGGGTTACTATGGATACGAGCCGCTCGGCGTGATCCATCGCACGACCGCAGCCGAGGACGAGACGATCCTCTTCTACGTCGGCTATGGGGCCGTCGCGTTCACCGGCACGGACAGTGAAGTCGTCGGCGTCCTCGACTGGGAGTGGATCCAGAACGCAGTCGCGGAGCACGCCAAGTCCGCGAAGCCGGCCGCCTGACGCGAAGCCGGCCGCCTGGCGCGAAGCCCGATTGCCGGGGCGAAGCCGATTGCCCGATGGAGCGGCGCGAGACCCGTGAGAGACACCGCGACGGAACGTCACGGCCTCGACGCGTGATGTCGACCCGCCGCTCGTGATCCCGTTCTCGATTCTCGATCTCGCGCCGATCCTCCGCGGCGGCGACGCGGCGCAGGCGTTCCGCAACTCGCTCGATCTCGCGCGTCATGCGGAGCGCTGGGGCTTTCGCCGCTACTGGCTGGCCGAGCACCACAACATGACGGGGATCGGCAGCGCTGCGACGGCAGTGCTGATCGGTTCGATCGCCGCGGGAACGTCGACGATTCGTGTCGGTGCCGGCGGCGTGATGCTGCCGAACCACGCGCCGCTCGTCATCGCCGAGCAGTTCGGCACGCTCGAGTCGCTGCACCCGGGCCGGATCGATCTCGGGCTCGGACGTGCGCCCGGTACCGGCCCCGAGGCGGCGCGGGCGCTCCGCCGGACTCTCATGGGCGGCGAGGATTCCTTCGCCGAGGACGTGATCGAGCTGCAGTCCTATTTCCGGGCGGCGGTTCCGGGGCAACCCGTTCGCGCGGTACCCGGCGCGGGGCTCGAGGTGCCGATCTGGCTCCTCGGGTCGAGCCTCTACAGCGCCCAGCTCGCCGCGGCGCTCGGGCTCCCGTTCGCCTTTGCCTCGCATTTCGCGCCGGAGCTGCTGATGCATGCGCTCCGCGTCTACCGGAGCCGCTTCCGACCGTCGGACACGCTCGACCGGCCGTACGCCATGATCGGAGTCAACGTCTTCGCGGCCGATGACGAGGCGGAGGGAAGGCGGCTCTTCACCTCTCTCCAGCAGCAGTTCCTCGAGCTCCGCCGCACCGGCGACGCGCCGGCGCTCGGCCCACCGGCCGACGATCTCGAGGAGCGCCTCTCGCCGATGGAGCGGAGCCTTCTCGAGCACGCGCTCGCCTGCTCGTTCGCCGGG
>JAXDLK010000297.1:0-28750 GCA_034666665.1 Candidatus Binatota bacterium | reverse complement strand
CAGAGCGCGAGCAGCTGCGAAGCGCGGGCGAGCGCGGCCGCCTTCGACTGCATCACGCGCATGGAGAGGCCGAGAGGATCGTGGCAGGGCCGCTGCCGCGGTCGGATCGCGCCGAGACCTCGACGTCCTTCGCCCCGGCGAGGAAGGACCGTTCTGGCACGTCGGCCGCGAACGCCGTCCCACCGCCACCGGCGCACGTCTGCGGCGAGGCGCCGATCATGGCCTCGATCGGCCCGGGAGCACCGCTCGACCCGTTCGCAGGACCTCGATCTCGTTCGCTCCCGTACGGAACGATCCGTCGGGAACGATCGCGGAGAATGCACCCGGTCCGGAGCGGTCGCGGTACGTGTGGGTCACGGCGCGGACCACGCCGCCGATCGCGACTGCGAGATAGAGCGAGCGCTCGGCCTCGCCGGTCGCCAGACGACCGCGGACGATCGACGGCGGCTCGATGCCGTCCGCGAAGGACCATTCACGCCGGCCGAGCACGACGGCAGCGCGCGTCCAACCGTCGCCGAGCGCCTCCGCCGCTCTCCGCCCGAGGACCGACCGGAGCGGACCGAAGCCGAAGAGCGCCTGCGGATCTCCGGCGTCGAACCAGCCGAGCTTCCAATCGAGCGCCGACGGGTCGATGACGAACGTCGCCGGAAACGTGAGGCTTCCCGCCGAGCGCACACGGTAGATCTTCTTGATCTGCCGCTCCCGTCCCGCGGGCACGAGCAGCGATTCGCCGTCCATCTTCCAGGGAAGGTCGATACCGAGCGCCGCGGTGACCGTCGGCAGCACGTCGATGGTCTCGACGTTGCGGTCGCTCGCGCCGCCGGCGCGCTGCTCCGGTGCCTTGACGAACAGCGGCACGCGCATGATCTCGTCACGGTTCGTCGCCGTCACCGATCGCCGCGGACCCTCCGGCCGAAAGCTCGCTCCGTGGTCGGCGACGATGACGAGCAGGCAGCGGTCCCAGAGGCCGGTCTCGTCGAGACGGTCGATCAAATCGCCGATCAGCCGGTCGACGAACCCGAGCTGGAGCAGGTGCCGCTGATATTCCAGCGCCGGCGGGTACGGGTCGCTTCCCCAGTCCTGCTGGTGGATGAACCCTTCGTCGACGGCGCCGTCGTATTGGCGTCCGCTCGGCAGGTACACGAACGGCGGGTGCGGCAGCAGCACGTGGAGGAAGCTGAGGGCCGCGGGCTTTTCCGGCGAGAGCCGCCCCAGGAACCGGCGGAACTCCGCCTTGCGATCGAGCGCCGCGCCGACGTCACGCAGTCGCTTGAAGTCCCGCCGTTCGGCGCGCAGCTGGAGCCGCTGCTCCTGGCTCATCTCCTGGCGCTTTGCCGCGCGCCGGGCAGCGCCCACCGGGTCTCTTCCCGGCCGCGGAGTATTCTTGCGGCGTCCGGCGCGTCGCAGCGGCTCCTGCCCGTCCTGACGGTCGCCAGCCGGTCCGCCGCCGCCGAAGCCGCCCCAGTTCTGATCGATCGATGGCAGCCCTCGGCTGAGCTCCGCCGGAAGGACCACGTGCAGCCACACGATCGCGGCGTCGCCGACGAGGCTTCGCATGCCTGCCGCAAAGCTTCTTCGCTCGGGATCCGAGCTCTCGCACACCGTGTCGGGGCACATGCGGGTCACCGGCTCCGTGACGCTCACCCGGGCTCCCGCGGGCATCAGCGTGAAGAGGTTTTCCGGGTACTCGGAGAACGTCGGCAGCCGGTCTTCCACCGGATACCGGCCGGTGAGGATCGCCGGCACACCCTTGGTGGTGGAGTCGGCGACGCTGGTCGCATTGCGGTACCAGCTGGCGCGCCGGGCGAGCTCGGCGAACCGGGGGTACCGTCGCCCGTCGATCTCGAGCTTCCGGTCGAGGAGCGAGATCAGCGGCAGCTCGTCGAAGATCACGAACACGACCGGCCGCGCTTCCTGTGCCACCGTCGCCCCGTGGACGACGTGCGGCTCGGGCGCGGCCACCAGGCGCGACACCCGCGACCCGGCGAGAAACATCACGACGAAGACCAGGGGCGCCGGAGCCAGCAGCGTCACGAACGTCCGGACCGCCGCCAGCCGAGCATACGCCACGGCCGCGGCGACGCCGATCACTGCCGCCGCGGAGACGTCCGCCGTGGCGGGGAGCGGAGTGCGCTTCAGCGCCGGCAGCGCGATCAGCAGGGCGAGCGACGCGATCATGCCGAGGTGGAGCGTACGACCGGTTCGCGGAGAGACGCGCCGGACGACTTCGACGCCGAGAGCCAGCAGCGATGGCAGACCCACCGCGAGCGCCAGCGCAAAGCTCACGAGCTCCGCGGGCTCCGAATGACGCGCCACGAAGAACTCGGCATTCCCTCCGAGGAGATCGAGCAGCGGCTGCGCGATCGCGAAGCTCGCGAGCACGATCAGGTGAAGGGCACCGGCGGGCGACTTCGCCTCGGTTCGGGTCATGAATGGAAATCGACGCGCACAGCCGGCCGCCAGCGGGCTCGGGGTAACACCGGCCCCGAAGTGCGTCAAATCGGCCGTGCCGCGATTCCTTCGCCAGCGCACCGCAGGTAGAACGCCGCGACCAGAGTGCCGTTCCTGCAGACGCTCGCCGCCGGCGCCAGTCCGGGCTCTCCGCCCTCGGTCCCGCCGGACGGCGCCCCCGCCACACCCGTGGTCGTACGGGCGGTGGGGCTCGCGAAACGATACGGAGACGCGCTCGTGGTCCGTCCACTGGACCTGGAGATCCGCGGCGGCGAGTGCTTCGGCTTCCTCGGACCGAACGGCGCCGGCAAGACCACGACCCTGAGGATGATGCTCGGCCTGACGCCACCGAGCGCCGGGACCCTCACGGTCCTCGGCTTTCCTGTCCCTGACCGCGCGCGCGAGATGCGGGCTCGTGCCGGGGTCGTGCCGCAGCAGGACAACCTCGATCCCGACTTCACCGTGCGCGAGAACCTGCGCGTCTACGGAAGCTACTACGGCATTCCGCGCGCCATCCTCGAGACGCGGATCGAAGAGCTGATCGCCTTCGCGGCGCTGGAGAGCAAGGCGGAGGCACCGATCGCGACACTCTCCGGAGGAATGCGCCGCCGCCTGACGATCGCGCGTGCGCTGGTGAACGATCCCGAGCTCCTCTTCCTCGACGAGCCGACCACCGGCCTCGATCCACAAGCACGGCACCTCATCTGGCGGAGGCTGCGCGGGCTCGCGACCTCGGGCCGCACGCTTCTCCTGACCACCCACAACATGGAAGAGGCGCAGCGCCTGTGCGACCGCCTGATCGTCATGGACCGCGGCCAGGTGCTCGACCTCGGTACGCCGCGCGAGCTCATCGACCGGCACATCGAGCCCTACGTCCTGGAGCTCTCCGGGGAGGGCATCGAGCGTCTCGAGCAGGGCGTGCCCGAGGCCGGAGCGCTCCGAGCCGAGCGCGTCGGCGACACGCTCTTCTGCTACGCGCGCGACCCCGCGGCGCTCGCCGCCGCGGCTCGGACGCGGCCGGAGGTCGTCGCCGTGCAGCGTCCGGCGAGCCTCGAGGACGTCTTCCTCAAGCTGACCGGCCGGGATCTGCGAGACTGATCATGGACTTTCGCCCGCCACGTCCGAGCCGTCGATCGGTCGCCGTGTGGCGGCGGAACGCGCTCGTCTGGAGGAAGCTCTGGGTACCGTCGCTGCTCGGCAACTTCGGCGATCCCCTGCTCTATCTCCTCGGCATCGGCTACGGCCTCGGCGGTTTCATCGGCCAGGTGAACGGCATGCCCTACGTGTCCTTCTTCGCTTCCGGGCTGGTCTGCGCGAACGCGATGAACACCGCGACGTTCGAGGCGCTCTACTCCGCGTTCACGCGCATGGCGATGCAGAAGACGTGGGACGGGATGCTCGCCGCCCCTCTGCTGCTCGACGACGTCGTCCTCGGGGAGATCGGATGGGCGGCGACCAAGAGTCTGCTGACGGGCTCGATCATCCTCGCGGTCGCGGCGGCGCTCGGGGCGATCGGCGGAGTCGGCATGCTCGCGGTACCGCCGCTGATCTTCCTGACCGGGCTCTGCTTCGGGTCGATCGCGCTGGTGGTAACGGTGGTCTCGCCGAGCTACGACTTCTTCCTCTATTACTTCACGCTGGCGGTGACACCCATGTTCCTCTTCTGCGGCGTCTTCTTTCCGCTGTCGTCACTTCCCGCCGGCGCTCGGTGGGTGACCTCGGCGCTGCCGCTGACGCATGCGGTCGAGCTCATGCGCCCGCTGCTGACCGGCTCGGTGCCGGAGCACGCATTCCGGAACGTCGCCGTGCTGGCGACCTACGCCGTGGTGTTCGGCTATCTCGCCGTGGTGCTCGCGAGACGCCGCATGATCACCTGAGCAGGCTGCTGATCGACCGGCGACTCTCAGATCAAGAAGTACGTCAGGCGCAGGAACAGGGTGTCGCGGTCGGCGTACTTGTTCAGGTAGAGGAACGCCTCCGACATCTTGCTGCCCATGTAGAGGACGTCGCCCAACCGCACCGCCCAGCGGGCGCCGATGTTGTATTCGGCCTGCATCCACAAGGTCGGGAACGCGTCGTTCACGTCGTAGCCGAACGCGAACAACGGACGCAGGCGCTGGTTCACGAAGAAGCCGGTCGCGACCATGGTGAAGATCGGGTTGAAGTTGTGCATGCGGTCGGTGACCGAGTCGAGCAGCCCGATCTGCCCGTCCGCGTGGGCGTAGTACTCGTCGAAGAACTGGCCCGACAGCAGCCATTGATCGCCGCCGAAGAGCGAGCGGAAGGGCTGCGGCCATTTGCGCGCGGCGGTCAGTCCCAGCGCGCGCAAGTAGTCGAACCCGACCATGCTGCGCCACACCGACGTCTGGCGCATTCCGTTGGTCGCGAAGTCGCGCGTGCGAGGATAGTCGCCCGCGCGCGGGCCGGCGAGCGGCGGCACGCCGTTCCGCGGCTCCTTGGTGCTCAGGCTCTCCTCGACCCGGAAGACCATCCCGGTGTAGGCGTCGTCGTTGTACGTCCCGGTGGCGCCGATGATGTGCGTCCACGGATACCAGAACGCCGTCGTCTGGCAGCCGGTGAGCATGTTCTCCGTGTCGTGCATCGAACCGACGAAGTAGACCGGCTCGTGGCCCCAGACGCAGCGCCGGATCAAGTCCTCGGTGCCTTCCGGAATGCCGTTGCCGTTGGTATCCGGGGTCGCCGCCGCCACGAGCGCCGCGCCCACCTTGTCGAGGCGCGGGTTGGGGCTGCCGTCCTGCGCGACCATCGGGTCGAAGAGGTCGGTGCCGACCAGCGAGGTGCCGGGGAGCTCGGTTCGCTTGAACAGATAGTTCAGCGAGAACTGGATGCCGCCGAACGTGCTGCCGAGGAGGCGGATTCCCGCCATGCTGTTCCCCCAGGCGAAGTCGGCCGACGGATACGTGGTGCTGGCGAGATAGGCGAAGTCGGCGCAACCGGGAGGATCCGCACACCCGGGAACGGATCCCTGGTCCGCGAAGTCCTGCGCCTCCGTCGGTCCCGGGCCGATGCGCTGGACCTCCCACGGGTGCCGCACCTGATCGAACGGCGTCCGGTTCCGCCGCCGCCAACCGGTGAGCGGATTGTTGTCGGCGAGCGTGATCCGGAACGCCTCGCCGACGATGATCCGGTCGGTCGCCGGCCGGCCGTTCGGCGAGTAGAAGAACTCCACGCCGGCGCCGCCGATCGGTCCGAGGTCGCCGATGTCGTAGAGGAACTTGGCGATCCACAGGGGCTCGCGGTAGTCGGCGAAGTCGTCACCGAGAAGGCCGTTCTGATCGAGGCGAAGCGGGTTCACCTGATCGAGCGAGCGGAAGACGTCGGCCTCGCCCCAGACGACTTGCTGGCGCCCGAGACGCATGCCGAGGCCCCGCGCGAAGCCGCCGAACTCGACGTCGAGGAACATCTCCCGCGGCAGCTCTCCCTCCGGGAAGCGGAAGTCGTCCCGGCGATAGCCGCGTTTGCGATAGTGGGTGCGGATGTCGAAGATCGAATCGTACCGGCCGCGGTAGAGGATGTTGAAGACGGCGCGGTCGATGCCGGTGATCGGCTCCCCGGGCGCCAACAAGCTGTACTTGAGATCGAACCGCAGCTCGTTTCGTTCCTGCACCCAATCGATCGACTGGATGGAATCGTGATGGAACGTGTTCTGGACCGCGAGGCGGGCCTGGAACTCCAGCCGGTCGGTGCGCATCGTCGCCGCCGCCGACGCGGCGACCCCGACGACGAGAAGAGGGCCGATCCAGAACGCTCTTGCCGCTCTCCGACCCATGTCACCTCCTGCGCCCGGCGAGGGAGCCCGCCGGGCGTTTGTCACAACCTCACGAGCGAAGGAAGCGAACGCGCCCTACCACGACCGCGTTCGCCGCGGATTCGTCAGGAACCGCGCTTGGCGTCTTCGGCTCGCCGGGCCGGCGGCTCGTCCTGCTGCAGCGCGGGATCCGCGGGCGCGTCCAGCGCGCCGACGTACAGCCAGTTTCCCGCCGCATGGCGTCGGTAGAAGACGCCGTGCACCTCGGCGCCGGGCCTCGCGCTGAAGAGCCGGGCAACCAGCTGCTCGTCGCCTTCCACGTGGTACGGCCGGGAAGGATTCGCGTGCGAAAGGTGCTGCGTCAGGGACACCTCGGGGTAGTCCTGGTATTTCAGGACGTAGAGCTCGCGAGGCTTCTCGCCTCGTCGGGTGATCTGCACCCGATCGATGATCTCCGCTCCCTCGGGCGCTCGGTCGAGATACCCGCGGATCCTGTAGAGCTCGACGTCCGGAATGATCGCGGGGGCGTTCGACCCCATGGCGCCGAACGCGAGGGAGCCGAGATTCAGCGTCGCGAGCAGCACGAAGACCGCGCTCGAGAACGTTCGTTTCATGGAAACCTCCCGGAGGAGACGTCGCCACCATGGCGACCGCGCCGCGTCGAGCGCACTGCCGGGCTCGGATGCCCGTCCTGACGATCAGACCACCAGCGGCGGCTTCAGGTACACGGCGGCGGCGCCGTCGTGGACGCGGAAGGTGAAGGACTCGGTCAGGTACAGCTCGACCTTCTCCCGATCGTGCGCGGCGTAGCCGATCGAGAGATCCTGACCGACGGTGAGCGTGAAGTCGCCGCCGCGGAGAGACAGCAGCACCGCACCCTCGACCGACGATGCCCAGACCAACGGGCCATCGATGATCTGCCGCTCGATGCGCTTGCGGATGGGATACCCGTCCTCCGACGCTTCCGACACCTGCTTGTACCAGCGGGGCCCGAGCACGAGACCGTAGGGACCGGCGACCGCCGCCTCGCGGAGAACCTCGAGCGCCTCGACGATCGCCCGCGGGTACCCCGCCGGGTCGATCGGAAGCTCCACCGGTGGATGGGGGCTCGACTCGATGATTCCGCGGATGCCGGCTTCGGAGCTGCCGTTGAAGATCGCGTCGTCCTCGGCGCGCGCCACTCGCTCCGACACTTCGACCACGGGCTCGAGATCGAGCTCCTTTGCGCCGCGTCCGACGCTGTCGATCTCGAGGACGTCGAGCGTGAACGGCGCGCGGATCTCGATCAGCGGCTGCACGACACGCGTCCCGACCCGTACGCCCTCGACGAGCTCCTTCTCGTGAAGCACCAGCCGGCCGACGTTGAGAGCCGCGTGTTCCCAGCCGTGAGGTCCGTCGAAGTCGACGACCTTCCGGCCTGCGAGCGCGAGCTTCAGCACGCGCCTGGCCTCGTCGTCGATCTGTGCCCAGGCCTCCGGCAGGATCGGCGCGAGGTGTCGCTTGAGAAGATCCATCTCAGGACCCGCCTTTCAGCGAACCGACGTCGAGGCAGCCGCCGCTCCGCGTTGCCGGCGTGGCAGCCTCGGCGCTTTCGCCCTCCGCGCGTTCTTCGATCCCGGTGATCGGCCCCGCGGAGAACAAGTACGTGCGCAGCTGTCGGTCGAAGTGCTGGTGACTCCGCCGGATCCACTCGAGCGTCATCACCGCATGCTCGATCTCCTCGTTGCGGTTGTGCAGCAGGACCCGCTTCAACTCGTCGTCGGAGCAAGCGTCGGCGCGCTGCTGGTACCAGTCGATCGCCTCGAGCTCTTCCATCAGCGAGACGATTCCGCGGTGGAGGTTCTTGGTTTTCTCCGAGATGAGCTCGAGCGGCTCGTGGTACGTCTCACTCCCCATCGGTCCTCACCTCGATCGTGGAACGCGTGCCGATCCGGAGCCACCGACAGTACCGGCCGCCCACGATGCTCGCAACCGGGCGCGACGTTCGCGGGAATCCCGGTCGCACTCGGGGCGCGGCAGCGAACGACGTGCGGAGGGTCAGGTCCGTAGATCGCCGGAGAGTCTCCAGAGCTCGCGGAACGCACGGGCGATCACCGCCACGCGCGCGCCCGACGGCGAGCCGGCGCGTCGCGGGTAGTGGCGCACCGGGAGCTCGACGATGCGGTGGCCGGCGGCGCGCGCACGGACCAGGATCTCCGTCGAGAAGAACGCGCCTTCGGAGCGCATCGGCATCGACGCGATCACCTCGCGCCGGAAGAGCTTGAAGGCGCAGTCCACGTCACGAACGTCGAGATCGAAGAGCGCCCGCTGCAGCCGATTCCACGCCCACGCGTTCAGCTTGCGCGGCCAGGAGTCGCTTCGATCGGCCCGGTACCCGACCACCACACCCGCCTCGGCGCTGCGGGCGAGTAGCTCGCCGATCTGCTCGAGGTCGAACTGCAGATCCGAGTCGGTGAAGAACACGAGCTCCTTGGTGGCGGCCTGGAGCCCGGTCTTGACCGCCGCGCCGTACCCGCGGTTGTCCGGGAATCGGATCAGGCGAACGCGTGGATCGACGGCCGCCTCGGCGAGTACCCGGTCCGTCGTCCCGTCGCGGCTGCCGTCGTCGACGACGATGATCTCGAGGTCGTCGGTGAAGCGGCTGCCGGCGGTGCGCGCCGCCTCGATCGCGCGGCCGACGTTCGCCTCCTCGTCATACGCCGGGAGAACGATCGAAAGGCTCCGGCAGCGGGGCAGAACCGTCGCCGCGGTCACGTCGCCGCGTCTCGGAGCTCCTCGCGCCAGTGGTCGAGGAGATCGGTGAGCGTGCGCTCGATGGGAATCTCGGGTCGCCAACCGGTGGCCGCGCTCACCTTGTCGATCGCGGCGACGATGCGGCGGATCTCGCGCGGACGCTGCTTCGCGGGGTCGGCCTCGATACGCATCGGCACCGTGCTCCGCGCGATCAGCCCGTCGAGCACCGAGCGGATCGATCGCGCGGTCCCGGATCCCAAGTTGTACGCCTCGCCCGGCTCGCCTCGCTCGAACAGCGCCAGGTAGCCGCGGACGACGTCGCGCACGTCGCTGAAGTCGCGCTCGACGTCGAGATCGCCGACCCGCAACGTGGTGGGACCGAGTCCGGCCTCGGCGGCGGCGATCGCCCGCGCGAACTCGGAGCAGACGAAATCCGGCGACTGACCGGGACCCGTGTGGTTGAACGGCCGGGCGCGGATCACCGGCCGCCCCTCAGCCCAGTAGACCTGGAATCCGGCGAAGTCCGCCGCCGCCTTGCCGATCGCGTACGGCGTGATCGGCCGCAGGGGCTGTTCTTCGCGAAGTGGCAGCTCACCGGGGTCGATCCAGCCGTAGACCTCGCCGGAGGTGACGAGGATCACGCGCGCCTCGGCGGCGGCCTCGCGCGCCGCTTCGAGGAGCTCGAGCGCGCCGAAGAGGTTCACCTGGTACGCGACGCGCGGCTCGGCAAAGCTACGCGGGACGAAGGCGATCCCGGCCAGGTGAAAGATGCCGTCCGGCCGGAAGCGCCTGAGCGCCTCCCGAAGCTGCAGTCCGTCGCGGACGTCGCAGGCGCGGACGGCATCGACCGGGAACCTTCCCGGGTATCGCTCGTGTAGGCGTTCGATCGCGCGAACGCGGACGTTGCGCGCGATCCCGGAGACCGAGTGACCCGCTTCGAGGAGCGCGGCCGCGAGGTGGCCGCCGGCGAATCCCGAGATGCCGGTGACGAAGAACCTCATCGCGCGGCGCCTACCTTCTGGCGGCGCTGCCGGCATCGAGCCGCTGCAGATCGGCATCCACCATGGTGCGCACGAGCTCGGGGAAGCTCATTCGCGGGCGCCACCCGAGCCGTTCCCGCGCCTTGGTCGCGTCGCCGATGAGCGTGTCGACCTCCGCGGGGCGGAGCAGCTGGCGATCGATTTTCACGTGCTTCCGCCAGTCGATTCCCAGGTGATCGAAGGCGATCTCCACCAGCTGTTGCACGCTGTGGTTCTCTCCGGTCGCGACCACGTAGTCGTCGGGCTGGTCCTGCTGCAGCATGCGCCACATCGCTTCGACGTAATCGCCGGCGAAGCCCCAGTCGCGGCGCGCTTCGAGGTTCCCGAGCGGCAGCTCGGAGGCACGGCCGCGCGCGATCGCGGCGGCGGTGGCGGTGACCTTGCGCGTGACGAACTCGAGGCCGCGTCGGGGGCTCTCGTGGTTGAAGAGGATTCCGGAGCACGCGAAGATCTCGTAGCTCTCGCGGTAGTTGACCGTGATGAAATGGCCGTACACCTTGGCGACGCCGTAGGGGCTCCGCGGGTGGAACGGCGTGGTCTCTCGCTGCGGCACCTCGCGGACCTTGCCGAACATTTCGCTCGAGGATGCTTGGTAGAAGCGGATCGCGGGGTCGACGAGACGGATCGCCTCGAGCACGCGCGTGACGCCGACGGCATCGAACTCCGCGGTCAGCATCGGCTGACTCCACGAGGTCGGCACGAACGACTGGGCCGCGAGATTGTAGATCTCGTGCGGCCGCACGTCTTGGACGAGCGAGATCAGCGACAGCTGGTCGAGAAGATCCGCCTGGCGGAGGTCGATGCGATCGCGCAGATGCTCGATGCGCTCGAACTTCTCGACGCTCGCACGCCGCACCATGCCGGTGACGGCGTAGCCCTTCTCGAGCAGGAGCTCCGCCAGGTACGAGCCGTCCTGTCCCGTGATACCGGTGATCAGCGCGCGGCGCGTCTCAGCCATGAGGTTTCTCCACGCGGCCGTAGCGGTCCTCGAGCCGGACGACGTCGTCGAGCTCGGGGGTCGACACCTCGAGCACGTCGGTGTCTTCGACCGCCGTCATCCGATGGCGGAGCCCCGGCGGGATGTGCGCGACGTCCCCGCCGGTCATCTCCCGCTCTCCCGCCTCGCCCTCGGCGGTGATCGTCTGAAATCGCATGCGCCCCGAGAGCAGCCGGATCGTCTCGTCCTTCACCCGGTGATACTGCAGGCTCAGCGACTCGCCGGCGCGGATGTGCAGGATCTTTCCTACGTAACGGTCCGTCCGTGCCCAGATCAGCTCGTGGCCCCAAGGCTTGTCCACCCGGTCGCTCATGCGCGTAGCCGTCCCCCGTACCATTGTTCGTAGAAGCGGCGGTACTCGCCGCTCTTGACCGCTCGCCACCAGCCCTCGTTCTCACGGTACCAGGCGATCGTCCCCTCGAGCGCCTCGTCGAACCGACGCCGCGGCTCCCATCCCGTCTCGCGCCGGAGCTTGCCGGCATCGAGCGCATACCGCCGGTCATGGCCGGGCCGGTCGGCCACCAGACGAATCAGGGTCTCCGGCTTGCCGAGGCGGCGGAGGATCGCGGCCGTCAGCTGCCGATTCGTGTGCTCCTCGCTGGCGCTCACGTTGTAGACCTGGCCCGAACGCCCGCGGTCGACGAGCAGCAGCAGCGCCGCACAGTGATCCTCGACGTGGATCCAGTCCCGCACGTTGCCGCCGTCTCCGTAGAGCGGCAGCGGCTCGTCCGCGAGGGCGTTGGTGACGAACAGCGGAATCACCTTCTCGGGGAACTGGTACGGTCCGAAGTTGTTCGACGAGCGCGTGATCACCGCGTCGATGCCGTAGGTGTTGACGCAGGCGAGCACGAGCAAATCCGCCGCTGCCTTGCTCGCGGCATAGGGGCTGCCGGGGCGGAGCGGCGAGTCCTCGGTGAACTTTCCCTCCGCGCCGAGGCTGCCGTACACCTCGTCGGTGGACACGTGCAGGAAGCGCCGCACCCGCGCGCGGCGGGCGGCATCGAGCAGCACGTGCGTGCCGATCAGGTTGGTCTTGAGGAAGACCTCGGGGTCCTCGATCGAGCGGTCGACGTGGCTCTCGGCGGCGAAGTGCACCACCGCATCGATGCCGCGCTCGACGAGCCGCCGGACAGCCGCGGCATCGGTGATGTCGCCGCGGACGAACTCGTGGCGGGGGTCACCCGCGACGTCCGCGAGGTTCGCGAGGTTCCCCGCGTACGTGAGCGCGTCGAGGGTGACCACTTCCACGTCGCTCCGCTCGCGGAGCACGTGGCGAACGAAGTTCGAGCCGATGAATCCGGCTCCGCCCGTCACCAGGAGCTTCATGACCCCGCCCCTATCGCGGTCGCGTCGACCAGTCGAAGCCGATCTCCGGGGAATCGTGCGGGATGCGTTCCTCGTCGGGGTCGCTCGGATCGTACGTCTTGGTGGTGTGGTAGAAGAGCGCCGCCGGCGCGGTGCCGAGCACGCGGTAGCCGTGGGCGACGTACTCGGGAATCGACAGCAGCAGCGGATTCCGCTCGCCCATGTAGAAGACGTTCGTTTCGCCCCGCGTCGGTGAATCCTCGCGCAAGTCGTAGACCACCACCTGCGCCATCCCCGCGGAGAAGAACCAGACGTCCTTCTGCTTGCGGTGCCAGTGGAACGCCTTGATCACTCCCGGGTACGCGACCGTGAACGTCGTCTGGGTGATCGACTCGAAGAAGGGGTCGTCGGCGCGCAGCACCTCCATCAGCGAGCCGCGGTCGTCGCTGTGCACGATCAGCCGCTTCACGTGTACGTCCCGGATCATGGGGAGAAGTCTCTACCTGCTGTACTCCGGCGAGTCGAACCTACCCTCCAGGAACGCCTCGGTCTCCCCGTGACTGGCCGCATTCCGTGTGACGCTGGATATTCCGATCGGTCCGCTTTTTGGGCCGAGCGGAATATCCAGCCACCGCGCGGAGCGCGGAGTGCCTCGCCTCAGCAACCCGCCTGTGTTGATCCGTTCTTCCGTGCTGCGCACACTCTGCGGCGCCTGTGCAGAAAGTGAGGCCTCGCGCACCAGACGTCCCCCCGACCGATCACCGCTTGTTCGCGCCGCCGCGTGCAACCAGGTTGCTCGCGTGGTGTAACGACTCGAACGTCCCCGCGTCCGTCCACCACCCGGTGAGAAACTCGTAGGTCATCTGCCCGGCCTCGATGAAGAGGTTGTTCACGTCCGTGATCTCGAGCTCCCCCCGCTTCGACGGATGGACGTCGGCGATCTTCGCGAACACCGTGCCGTCGTAGAAGTAGATGCCGGTGACGGCGTAGCGGCTCGGCGGCCGCTTCGGCTTCTCCTCGATGCGCACGACCTTGTCCCCGCGGAGAACCGGCACCCCGAAGCGTTCGGGGTCCGGGACCTTCTTGAGCAAGAGCTTCGCGCCGGCCGCCTGGCGCCGGAAGCGATCGGCGGCGCGCCGGATGTTCCGTTCGATGATGTTGTCGCCGAGGATCACGCAGATCTTCCCGCCCTCGGCGAAGTGCTCGGCGAGCGACAGCGCTGCCGCGATGCCGCCCTCCCCTTCCTGGTAGGCGTAGTGCAGGTGCCTGAGGCCGAACTCCTTGCCGTTCCGCAGCAGCCGCAGGAAGTCCCCGGCGTTGCTGCCGCCGGTCACGATCAGGATCTCCTCGATCCCCGCGTTGATCAGCGCCTGCAGAGGATAGAAGATCATCGGCTTGTCGTAGACCGGCAACAGGTGCTTGTTCGTCACCCGCGTCAGGGGATGGAGGCGCGAGCCCAGCCCGCCCGCCAGGATGACGCCTTTCATCGACGGCGTGGACCGTCCCCCTGGAGTCTGCGCCACGGATCGTTCGCGGCGGAGACTCCTTCGCCGACCCCACTCTCCGAACGCGCTCGCAGAAGAGCTCGCGGGCGCACGATGGCGCCGCTCCGAGCTGGCGAGGAGCTTTCTGGCGCCGCCGGCTCGGACCGGGGTTTATCGCGTGCGGCCAATGGAGCCGAGACCGACGAGCGTTACCTGCGTGCGCACGCCGAACTCGTCGGGGTTCGCTTGATCCACGGCGTAGAAGTCGAAGATCCAGCACTGGCACTGGGAGATCAGCCGGAAGCCGAAGCGGTTCTCGAGGAACTCTCGCGCGAGCGCGTCGTAGCGCGTCTGGTAGAAGGCGGAGAGCGTATCCGCGAACGGCACCATCACGCCGCCGTCGAGCTCCTGCAGCGTTTGATTGCTGATGAAGCGGTAGGAGATCGCCACCGAGGCGCGCCCGCCGGATTGCAGGAAGCCGTAGGGGCTCCGGGGACGCGGGTCGCGCAGCAGGAAGCCGACGTTCGCCGCGTCGATGATCGCCTCGCGCGAGTCGATCGCCGAGCTCGTCAGCAACGAGAAGTAATCGACCGGATTGATCCGCAGCCCGACGTCGGCGTCCGAGAGATGGTCGGTACGGTCGGTCCGCAAGCTCTCGTCGAGATCGTAGCTCTGGTAGAGCGAGAACTGCGCCCACTCGACGACGTGGGAGATGCCCTCCTCGTCCTCACGCTCCGCGCGCCGCCGCGCCCGCGCGGTTCCCTCTTCGGTGTCTGTCCCCTCGTCCTCCTCGCGGTCGCGATCGCGGTCGCCGATCTCCGGCTGGTCGAAGATCCCGCGCGTCCCGGGCGTCCGCTCGTCGCCGAACGGCGCCCGCGACGCGCCGGTGAAGGAATTCAGATCGCCCGGCCCGAGCGGCTGGGAATCCTTCGTGGGAACGTGCGTGAGCTTCGCGAGCAGGCGGCTGGTGAAGCCGTAGGTGAAGAGGTTCCGCTGGTTGATGCGATCGGTGAAGTCGTAGATCGGCAGATCATTTTGGTCGACGTCTGGGATGAAGACATATCGCACCTGCGGCTCGAGCGTGTGCTTCAGCTTGCTCACGTCCTCACCGTTCACCTCGAAGACACGAAAGAGCTCGGTGCCGATACCGGCGTTCGCTTGGAAGAGCTCACGCGTCGGCGAGGTGTCGTTCAGAAGCAGCGCCGGAGCGTTCGGATCCGTGGTGGTCCCCGGAGTCGCGCCCGTCGCCGTCCCGGTCCCGGTGCCGGTCCCGGCATCGGTGCCCATCTGCACACCGCCCCGCTGCGACACCGGCAGCAGGACGTCTTGGTTGCTCAGATAGTACGCGGTCTCGCGGAAGCCGATTCCCGTGGTGCCGCGGAAGAAGGACCGGAAGCGGAACGGAACCTCGAGAGAGGGGAAGAGATCGGCGCGGGGACCGTCGAAGCCCTGGTTCCGCTGGAAGTTCACCGCTTCCGCGTTCATTCGCACCTTCACGTGTCGATCGAGGAAGCGCTGCGAGCCGTAGAACGTCATCTGCGGCAGGCGCTGCAGGGTTAGGTCGTCCTCCTGGATGAAGTCCTGGTAGTAGACGGCTTCGCCGATCAGCACCGCGCGATCCCACAGCTTGTACATGCCGCCGCGGGTGGACGAGAACCGGCTCGTACGCAGCGTCCGCTCGTACTCCGGATCGAACGAGAACGTGGGGATCTCGCGCAGATAGAAGTCGTCGCTCACGGCGAGCGCATCGACGAAGCCGCTCATCCCGAAGGGGAGGTTCTGCTTCGCCGTAGCCGTCACGCTCCAGCGCTGGTCCGGGATCTGGGGATCCGCGACCCGCTCGTTGACGATGTCGTCTTCCTCGTCGCCGCGGATGGTCTCGTCGAAGATCGCCGCGTCGATCGCGCCCTTGGATTCGGGGTCGAGCGCCCAGCGGTATTCGCCGATGCCGCCGACGCGGGCCTGCGTCTCCACGTCGACGCTGAACGTCGCGTCGGCGCTCTTGTTGAGCGTCACGTAGAGGGGCTGCAGGTACTCGAAGCCGCGCTTCTGCGAGTAGCCGAGCTGCGGCGCCAGGAGCCCGGTCTGCCGCGTACGCTTCGCCGGGAACGCCGCCCATGGGAGGTAGAGGATCGGCGTGTCCATCACCCGGAAGGTGCCGCCCTTCACCAGCCCGTAGCCGTCGAGCGTGATGTCGACCTTGTCGCCGGCGACGCTCCAGCTCGGCGCCCCCGCGCCGCACTGACACGTGGTGAAGGAGCCGTCTTGGATGCTGTAAGTCTGGCCGTAGGACTTGTCGAACTGTCGTCCCTTGATCGTCAGCTGGTTCGCCGGGAAATAGGCCTGCGCGTCGAGCATCGTACCCGTCTCCTCCGTGAGGTCGACGCGGAACTGCCGTGCGCGCACGGTGCCTTGCGGGTCGGTGAACTCGACGTTGCCTCGCGCGGTGGCGATCTTGGTGTCGCGGTTCACGCGCACCTCGTCCGCCGTCAGGAGCGACCCGGCCCGCGCGATCGTCACCTGTCCGCGGGCGACGATCTCGTTCTTCTCCTGATCATACGTGATCTGCTGCGCATCGACCGTCAGCCCCTCGCCGGCGCGGAGCTCTTGAACCGCGACCTTGGGTGCGATGCCCGGACGCCGGCGAGCCGTCGGCGCCTTCTCGCGGTCGGGCGTCTCCGGTTCCTCGGCGAGCAGGGTGCCGGGCTCGACCCGCAAGCGGAACCGCGTGCCCTTGCGGTCGACCTCGTAGTGGACCGGCCGACGCACGACGACCGTGAGAACCACGCCGCCGCCTTCGTTGAAGAGCCGCGCCTCCTCGACGATGCGGTCGCCGACCGTGACCAGGCGCGAACGCTCGAGCGTCACGCCCGGGAAGAACAGGCGCACCTCGTCGACGGTGATCTCGCCCGGCCGCTTCTGCGTCCGGTCCTGGAGCTCGAATCGCGCCGGGAGATCGAAGCGTACCTCGGTGGCGGTCTCGGTCGACCGAACCTGCAGGTCCGCGAAGCTTCGCGCCTGCGGTTCCTCGGCTCCGGCGGCGAGACGGCCCCCGGAGACGGCGAGGCACACGAAGAGGAGCAGGGTGGTGCGAAGCGTCGTCGTCCCCCGATTCATCGGACCGCCCGCCGGAGCGGCGCGGTCGTACCACGCGCGCCGGAAACTCGCAAATACGCGGAGCTTTTCGCGCGAGCGAGATCGACGGCGGCCTCTGCCGCGCGCAGCGTCACCGGCGAGCGAGCCATTCGCGCACCTCGCCGACGAGAAAGAGGGAGCCCGTGACGAGCACTGCTCCGCTGCGGGCGGATGGTGCTTCGAGCAGCTCCGTGAGCGCGGCCTCCGCAGAGTGCGACGTACGGGTCGGAACGCGCGCCGCGAACGCCCGCGCCACGTCCGTCGGATCGGCCGACCGGCGCTCCGCCACGGGCACGACGATCGCGTCGGCGATCACCGGCGCGAGCGCTTCCGCCATCGATTCCCAGCGTTTGTCGCGGAGCACGCCGAAGACCAGATGGACGTCGCGCCCGCCGGCGATCGCCGGAATCTCACGCGCGACCGCGGCGGCCGCGGCCGGGTTGTGTGCGCCGTCGACGATCACCAAGGGCTCGCGGCGGACGACCTCGAGCCGTCCCGGCCAGCACACCTCGACGACGCCGTCGCGGATCGGCTCGTCACCGGCCGCATCGAGCCAGCCGCCCTCTTCGAGGCCGGCGAGGGCGACGGCGGCATTGTCGATCTGGAATGCGCCGCGGAGGCCCAGGCGGAGCCCGCGGATCGCGCGCCGCCCGCGATAATCGAAGCCGTCGCCGGCGGGACGTCCTTCGAAGTCACGGCCCAGGCGGCGGAGCGGGCTCCGCCGCTCGGCGGCGATTCCGGCGAGAACCGCCGCGGCTTCCTCGTCGACGCGCCCCACCACCAGAGGAACGCCGGGCTTGATGATTCCTCCCTTCTCGGCGGCGATCGCGGCCACCGTATCGCCGAGCCAGCTCTCGTGGTCGTGCGCGATCGTGGTCACGATCGACGCCCGCGGGACGATCACGTTGGTGGCGTCGAGACGTCCGCCGAGACCGACCTCGACGACCGCGGCATCGACGCGCGCCTCGGCGAAGGCGACGAAGGCCAGCACCGTGGCGAGCTCGAAGAACGTGAGCTCCACGCCCGCCGGCTCGACGGCCGCGCGCACGTGCGCCGCGAGCCGTACCACGTCGTCGCGTCCGATCGGCTGATCGCCGATGCGGATCCGCTCCGTGAAGTCGCTCAGGTGCGGAGACGTGTAGAGCCCCGCCTTGACCCCGATGCGGCCGAGCACCGAGTGGGCGATGGCCGCCGTCGACCCCTTGCCGTTCGTGCCCGCCACGTGCAGCGACGGATACCGCGTGTGCGGGTCGCCGAGGACCGCGAGCGCGCGGCGGACGCTCTCGAGCTTCAGGTCCCAGCCGCGCGCGACCTCGATCTCGTAGAGCCAGCGGAGCGTCGCTTCGTAGGCGCCTATCCCGACATCCACGAGAGCAATCGGGCGAGCGTCGGCTTGAGCAGCCGCCGTTCGACCACCAGGTCCATCATTCCGTGGCCGAGCAGAAACTCGGAGGTCTGGAACCCTTCCGGAAGCGTACGTCCGATCGTCTGCTCGATCACGCGCGGCCCGGCGAAGCCGATGAGCGCCCCCGGCTCCGCGACGTTGACGTCGCCGAGCATCGCCAGCGACGCGGCGACCCCGCCCGTCGTGGGATCCGTCAGGACCGACAGATAGGGCACACCGGCGGAGCGGAGCCGTCCGAGCGCCGCGCTCACCTTCGCCATCTGCATCAGAGAGAGCACGCCCTCCTGCATGCGGGCGCCGCCGGACGCGGATACGATCAGCAGCGGCAACCGCTCGGCGAGCGCGCGCTCGGCGACGCGGGTGATCTTCTCCCCCACCGCGACGCCCATGCTGCCGCCGAGGAACGCGAAATCGAAGAGCGCGACCGCGATCCGCCGTCCGTCGATCTCCGCGAAGCCGGTGATCACCGCCTCGCCCCAACCCGTCTTTCGCCGGGCCGCGGCGACGCGCTCGGGATACGGCTTCGAATCGTGGAAGCCGAGCGGATCGCCACCGACGACGTCGGCGTCAATCTCCTCGAAGCTGCCGCGGTCGACGAGCACCATCAATCGCTGCTCGAGCGTCAGGCGAAAGTGGTAGCCGCATTTCGGGCAGACGTTCAGGCGGCGCTCGAGATCCTTGCGGAAGAAGATCTCGGAGCAGCCGGCGCACTTGAACCAGGTCTGGCTGTCGTCGGCGGTCTCGCGCTTCTTCGCGCTCGAGCGCTTCGGCTTGCTGCTCATGGCGTGGCCCGCTCGCGCGCGCCGTGCACCGCCGCGCCGAGCGCGGAGACCAGCTCGACCACACGCTCCTCCACGTCCCCGGCTGCGCGCGCTTCCTCGATGCGACGCGCGATCGCGCTGCCGACGATCACCGCATCGGCGAACGCGGCGACGCCAGCCGCCTGCTCGGGCGTGGAGATGCCGAAGCCGACGCCGACCGGCAGGCGGGTGAGGCGGCGCACGGAACCGAAGAGCTGCTCGAGGTTCAGCGGGAGCTCGGTGCGCGCGCCGGTCACCCCGGCGACGGAGACGAAATAGACGAACCCGCGCGCGCCGCGGAGCACGGTGCGCATCCGGTCGAGCGTGCTCGTCGGCGCGAGCACACGGATGAGATCGAGCCCGTTCTCGCGTAGCGGTGCCTCGAGCTCCGCCGACTCCTCGGGAGGAAGATCGATGCAGAGGACGCCGTCCGCTCCGGCTTCACGGGCGTCGCGCGCGAAGCGCTCGGGGCCGTAGCGCAGATACGGGTTCGTGTAGCCGAAGAGCACGAGCGGCACGTCCGAGCCGCGGCGAAACGTGGCGGTGACGTCGAGCACGGTGCGGAGCGTGGTGCCGGCACGGAGCGCTCGCTCCGCGGCGCGCTGCAGCACGGGGCCGTCCGCCATCGGATCGCTGAAGGGAACGCCGAGCTCGATCAGATCGGCGCCCGCGCGCTCGAGCTCGCCGAGCAGCCGCAGCGTCACGTCCGCGTCCGGATCGCCGCACGTGAGGAACGGAACGAACGCGGAGCGGCGCTGCCGGCGGAGCTCGGCGAACCGGCGCGCGATTCGCCCGCCCGCGGGCGGCGGGCGGTCGAGCCCGGGCAGAGCCGCCTGCTCGAGCGGCGGCGTGCTCAGAGGTCTTCTCCCAACCGCTCGGCGACCGTCGCCATGTCCTTGTCGCCGCGTCCGGAGAGGCTGACGACGATCACGCGGTCCCGCGCGAGCGTGGGCGCGAGCCGCGCGGCGAAGGCGATCGCGTGCGCGCTCTCCAGCGCAGGCAGGATGCCTTCCGTCCGGGCGAGCAGACGGAGCGCCGCCAGCGCCTCGACGTCGGTCGCGGAGTGATACTCGACCCGGCCCGAATCGCGCAGCCAGCTGTGCTCCGGCCCGACCCCCGGATAGTCGAGGCCCGCCGAGATCGAGTGCGTGCCGCGAACCTGTCCGGTCTCCTCCTGGAGAAGATAGGTCTTGCTCCCGTGGAGCACTCCGACGTGGCCGCGTGCCAGCGTCGCAGCATGCCTTCCGGTCTCGAGACCGTCGCCCGCGGCCTCGACCCCGTACATGCGGACGCCGTCGTCTTCGAGGAACGGATGAAACAGGCCCATGGCGTTGCTGCCGCCGCCGACGCAGGCGACGAGCGCGTCCGGGAGCCGCCCCGTGGCTCGCAGGCACTGCCGCCGCGCCTCGCGCCCGATCACCGATTGGAAGTCACGGACCATCTGCGGATACGGATGTGGTCCGGCGACGGAGCCGATCACGTAGAACGTGCTCTCCACCGTGGCGATCCAATCGCGCATCGCCTCGTTCATCGCGTCCTTGAGCGTGTTCGTGCCGGATTCAACCACGCGGACGCGCGCGCCGAGGAGCTTCATGCGGAAGACGTTCAGCGCCTGGCGGCGAACGTCTTCCTTGCCCATGAAGATCTCGCACTCCATGCCGAAGAGCGCCGCCACCGTCGCCGTCGCGACGCCGTGCTGGCCGGCGCCGGTCTCGGCGATCACGCGGCGCTTGTTCATGCGGCGCGCGAGCAGCCCCTGCCCGACCGTGTTGTTGATCTTGTGCGCGCCCGTGTGACACAGGTCCTCGCGCTTCAAGTAGATGCGCGCGCCGCCGAGCCGCGCGCTCAGGTTCGACGCCAGCGTCAGCGGCGTCGGCCGGCCGACGTATTCCGAGAGCAGCTGTTGGAGCTCGTGGATGAACTCGCGCCGCCGCCGCCACGTGCGGTAGGCCACCTCCAGCTCGAGCAGCGCCGGCATCAGCGTCTCGGAGACGTAGCGCCCGCCGTAGACGCCGTAATGACCGTGACGATCAGGCAGCTTTTGCATGGCGCACGAACTCTCGCATCTTCTCCGGATCCTTGATCCCGGGGCGTGATTCGACGCCGCCGGCGACGTCGACCGCGTAGGGGCCGACCTGCCGTACCGCCTCCGCGACGTTCTCCGGCGTGAGGCCGCCGGCGAGGAACAGCCTCTCGGGTGCGAGACCGGCGACCCGATCCCAGGGGAAGGTCGTCCCCGTGCCGCCGTACTCGCCGGGGACGTAGGCATCGACGAGCACGAAGTCCGCTGCGTAGCTCGCGGCGACGTCGGCGAGCGCGCGCCCGTCCCGCGCGGCGAGCGCCTTGATCACGCGGACGCTCCACCCGGTGCAGTCCTCCGGGCTCTCGTCGCCGTGGAGCTGCACCGCGCCGAGGCCGGCGACACGTACCGCCTCCGCAATCGCTGCGCGCGGCGCATTCACGAACACGCCGACGGACAGCACGCCCTCCGGCAGCCCTTCGACGATCGCCGCCGCCTCCTCGACGGCCACGCAGCGCTTCGACCCCGGCCAGAGGTTGACGCCGATCGCGTCGGCGCCGGCATCGACCGCGGCGAGCGCATCTTCCCGCCGGGTGACCCCGCAGATCTTGACGCGCACGCTCACGCGAGGAGCTCCTGCAGAGCGGCTCCCGGATCGGGAGCCGCCATCAACGTCTCGCCGATCAGAAACGCGCGCACACCGCCGCGCTCCAGGCGCTCGAGATCGCCGCGCGTCTTCAGGCCGCTCTCGGCGACGAGCGTCACGCCCTCCGGCGCGCGTGCCGCCAGCCGCTCGGAGACCGCGACGTCGGTGACGAACGTTCGAAGGTCGCGGTTGTTGATGCCGACGAGTCGGGCTCCGGATCCGACCGCCCGCTCGAGCTCTTCCTCGCTGTGGACCTCGACCAGGGGGTCGAGGTCGATCTCGAGCGCGAGCGCGTGGAGCGCGCGCAGCAAGCCGATGTCGAGGATGGCGACGATCAGCAGCACCGCGTCGGCGCCGAACGCCCGAGCTTCGTGGATCTGGTACGGATCGAGGACGAAATCCTTCCGCAGGCACGGCAGCGCGACTGCCTTGTGGATCGCCTCCAGCGCGATCAGGCTCCCCTGGAAGAACGGCGAGTCGGTGAGCACCGAGATCGCGCGCGCGCCCGCCTCTTCGTAGCCGCGAGCGATCGCCACCGGATCGAAATCCGAGCGGATCACGCCCCGCGAGGGCGACGCCTTCTTCACCTCGGCGACGATCGCCCGGCCGGGCCGCTCGAGCGCCTCGCGGAAGCCGCGGCGCGGCTCGGCATAGAGCGGGCACTCGCGGAGCGCGTCGAGCGGCCGCTTCGCCTTGTGCTCGGCGATCTCGATCTTCTTCGATTCCACGATCTCGTCGAGAATCATGCGGCCCGGGACCTCTCCACCACCCGCTCCAGGAGGTCCTGCGCGGCCCCCGTATCGATCGCTCGGCGGGCTCGCTCGATCCCCTCTTCCAGCGTGGCGGCCCGATCCGCGGCGTAGATCGCCGCGCCGGCGTTCAAGAGTACGACGTCGCGCGGCGCTCCGGAAGCACCCGTGAGCACCGCCCGCACGAGCTCCGCGCTCGCGGCGACACCGTCGACGCGGAGCTCCTCCAGCGTCGAGCGACGGAGCCCGAGCGCCTCCGGCTCGATGGTCCACCGCCGGATCGTGCCGCCGCGAAGCTCCGCGACCATCGTCGGTCCGGCGACCGTGATCTCGTCCAGCCCGTCCTCGCCGTGAACCACGAGCGCGTGGACCGAGCCGAGCCGGCCGAGGACCTCGGCGATCGGCTCGAGCCAGCGGCGGTCGAACACTCCGAGGAGCTGGTGCCGCGCTCCGGCCGGGTTCGTGAGCGGCCCGAGCAGGTTGAAGATCGTGCGCACGCCGAGCTCGCGGCGCGGCCCGGCGGCGTGCTTCATCGCCGGGTGGAGGCGCGGCGCGAAGAGGAACGCGAAGCCGAGCTCGCGCAGCATGCGCTCGGCCACCTCCGGCTCGCGGTCGATGGCGAAGCCGAGATGCTCGAGCACGTCGGCCCCGCCGACGCGGCCGGACATCGCCCGATTCCCGTGCTTCGCGACGCGACACCCCGCCGCCGCGGCCACCAGCGCCGCCGCCGTCGAGATGTTGAACGTGTGCCGGTCGTCGCCGCCCGTGCCGCAGGTATCGAGCACGTCGTCATTGCCGCGGATCGCCGTCACGCAGCGGCGCATCGCCCGCGCCGCCCCGCTGATCTCGTCGATGGTCTCGCCCTTTCGCCGGAGCAGCGCCAGGAACGCGCCGATCTGGGCCGGCGTCGCCGAGCCTTCCATGATCTCGCCGATCGCCGCTTCCATGTCGCTCTCGCCGAGGCTCTCGCCGTCGGCGAGCCTGGCGATCGCCTCCCGAACGGTCACCCCGCCCCCGAGCGGCGGAGAAAATTCTCGAGCAGGCGCTTGCCTTCGAGCGTGAGGATGGATTCGGGATGGAACTGGACTCCCTCGACCGGCAGATCACGGTGGCGGAGCCCCATGATCTCGCCCTCGCGGGTCCAGGCGCTCACCTCGAGGCAGGCCGGCAAGGTCTCGCGGCGGACGAGCAGCGAATGGTACCGCGTGGCCTCGAACGGATTCGACAACCCGGCGAACACCGTCCGGCCGTCGTGCTCGATCGGCGAGGTCTTGCCGTGCATGATCCGCTCGGCACGCACGACCTCGCCGCCGAACGCGGCGGCGATCGACTGGTGCCCGAGGCAGACGCCGAGGATCGGCAGGCTCGCCGCGAAGCGCTCGAGCGCCGGCACCGAGATGCCGGCCTCGCGAGGGGTACACGGCCCCGGGGAGATGACGATCGCGGCAGGAGCGAGCGCAGCGATCTCGTCGAGCGTGATCGCGTCGTTGCGCGCGACCCTCACCTCCGCGCCGAGCTCGCCCAGATACTGCACGAGGTTGTAGGTGAAGGAGTCGTAGTTATCGATCATCAGGAGCACGCGACGCCTCGCCTCACAGCGTCTCGGCGAGCTTCAGCGCCTGGATCATGCCGCGCGCCTTGTTCACGCACTCGAGGTGCTCCTGCTCCGGGATCGAGTCGGCGACGATGCCCGCGCCCGCCTGCACGTACACGCGTCCGTCCTTGATCAGCACCGTGCGGATCGCGATGCCCGTGTCCATGTTGCCGTTGAACGAGAAGTAGCCGACGGCCCCGCCGTAGACCCCTCGGCGAACCGGCTCGAGCTCCTCGATGATCTCCATCGCGCGGATCTTCGGCGCGCCCGACAGCGTTCCCGCGGGAAAGGTCGCGCGAAAGGCGTCGAAGGCGTCGTGCTCGGGCGCGAGCGTGCCGCGGACGTTCGAGACCAAGTGCATGACGTGCGAGTAGCGCTCGACCGCGAGCCGCTCGGTGACGGCGACGGAGCCGATCGCCGCCACCCGTCCGACGTCGTTCCGGCCGAGGTCGAGGAGCATGATGTGCTCCGCGACCTCCTTGGGATCGCCGCAGAGCTCCCGCTCGAGCTCCGCGTCGTCGCGCTCGAGAGACCCCCGTGGCCGGGTGCCGGCGATCGGGCGGACCGTCACCTCGCGACCCTCGACGCGAACCATCACCTCCGGGGACGCGCCCGCGAGCGCCTGCTCGCCGAGCGCGAGATAGAACATGTAGGGCGAGGGGTTCACCGAGCGGAGGCTCCGATAGACGTCGAACGGCGCGGCACGGAGCGCGGTCTCGAACCGCTGCGCCAGCACGACCTGGATGACGTCCCCCGCATGGATGTATTCGCGGGCGCGGGCGACGCATGCCTGGTACTCCTCCGGAGACAAGTTCGACGAGAGGGGAGGAAACGGCCGACCGGGCTCGATCGCACGACGCTGCATCGACACGCTTCCGTTCAGGCGCTCCAGCCATTCCTCGATCGACGCCACGGCGCGGTCGTATGCATCGCGAAGCGGCACCCCCTCCTCCAGGATCGCGTTCGCGACCAGACGGATCCGCTGCGTGACGTTGTCGAAGATCAGCAGCCGATCGGCGAGCAGGAAGTACGCCTCGGGGAGACCCAGGTCGTCACGCGCCAGCTCCGGTAGGCGCTCGAAGTCGCGCACCACGTCGTAGCCGATGTATCCCACGGCCCCACCCGCGAAGCGCGGCAGGCCCGGAAGCGGCACCGGCCGGTAGGCCCGCAGCCACTCGCGGAGCGCGGAGAGCACGTCGGGGGCATGGAAGCGCTCCTCCGCGCCCTCGCGGTTGCGGATGGTGATGCGATGGTCACGCGCCACCCACGTCCGCTCCGGCTCGGTGCCGAGGAAGCTGTAGCGACCCCATTTTTCCCCGCCGACGACGCTCTCGAGGAGGAAGCCGTGGTCGCCGCGATGGATCTTCAGGAATGCCGAGACCGGCGTCTCGAGGTCGGCGAAGAGGTCGCGGTAGACCGGAACGACGTTGCCGCGGCGCGCGAGATCGACGAACTCCTCGTAGCTCGGGGTGAACACGGCCCCGCCGTCACTCCGCGGCGACCAGGAACGCCTGCTTGTACCCGTCGCCGCGAAGCTTGCCGACGACGTCGCGGGCCTGCGCTTCCTTGGTGAAGTCGCCGACACGTACCCGGTAGAGCGTGCGGCCACCGATTACCGCCGGCGAGACGTAGGTCCTGTACCCCGACTTCTTGAGCTTGTCGGCGAGCTGGTCGGCCCGCGTGCGATCGCCCATGGCGTTCACCTGCACGAGATAGCTCTGTGCGCCTGCCGCCGGTGTCGGCGCCGCCGCCTGCCCCTTTTTCGCGACGGCGGGCACCCTCTCCGGCTCCGCCGCCGCCGCTGCGGGCGTCGGCTCCGCAGCCGCGGTGGGCTCGGCAAGTGGTTCGGCCCGGCTCACCGGGCGATCGACGAACGCGACTTCCTCGTCGTCCTTCTCCTCCGCCTCCGCTGGACCGGTCGGCTCCGGCAGCGGGGCGGCTTCCGCTCCGCTCTTGCCGAGCGTGTCGTAGAACGTGACGTCGACCTCGCCCTTGGGCTGCTCGCCCGCCGCGGTGACCGGCAAGCGGACGACCCGCTGCTCCTCGGTCAGCCGCTGCTCGGCGACGCCCTTGCCCACGTAGTAACCGAAGAAGAACACCACCACCGTGGCGAGCAGGGTCGAACCCGCGAGCGCGAGCAGGCTGGTCATGGATACCTCGAACTTTCGGTCCATCGTCGGTCCTTTACGTCCGCTCTTTGGATTCGGGTGCTTCGCTCACATCTGATCCGGGGCACCGACGCCGAGTAGCCCGAGCCCTCGCCGGATCACCTGGCCGACGCTCTCGACCAGCGCCAGGCGCGCACGGCTCAAGTCGACGTCCTCGCTCACGACCCGGTTCTCCGGCCGGTTGTAGTACGAATGGAACTCCGCGGCGAGTTCGAGGAGATAGAAGGTGAGGCGATGCGGCTCGAGGCCATCGGCCGCGGCCGCGATCACGTCGGGGAACCCGACGACGCGCCGGACGAGCCGCATCTCGTCGTCCTGGACGAGTCGCTCGAGCTGACCGCCGAGAAGGGGAGCCTCCTCGAGACCGACCGCCGCGGCCTTCTTGCGGATGTTCGCGATCCGCGCGTGTGCATATTGCACGTAATAGACCGGGTTCTCCATCGACTGGCTCTTCGCGAGATCCAGGTCGAATTCCAGGTGGCTGTCGGACTTCCGCGTGAGGAAGAGGAAGCGGACGACGTCGACGCCCACTTCGGACACGAGCTCGTCGAGGGTGACGTACTCCGCGCGCCGCGTCGACATCTTCACCGGCTTGCCGCCCCGGACGAGCGTGACGAACTGATAGATGATCGGCTGCACACGCTCGGCCTCGAGACCGAGCGCACGGAGCGCCGCCCTCACCTCCTCGCTCTCGGCGATGTGATCGGCGCCAAGGACGTCGATCACGAGATCGAAGCCGCGCTCGAGCTTGTTCCGGTGGTAGGCGATGTCCGGCATGCGGTACGCCGGCTCGCCGGAGCTCTTGATCAGCACCTTGTCGGCGGGAAGCCCCAGGCGCTCGAGGCCGAGCCAGACGGCCCCGTCCCGCTCGTAGACGTGGCCGCGCGCTCGCAGGTCCGCGAGCGTTCGCTCGATCGAGCCATCCGCGTAGAGGGAGTCCTCGTTGAAGAAGACGTCGAAGCCGATACGCATGCTCTCGAGCGAGCGGAGAATCTCGCCGAAGATGGTCTTCTCGGCGGCCTCCTGGAACGGCCGGAGGTCGCCGTCCGCGAGCGACGCGCCCTGCTCCCGCTCGAGCGCCTCGGCGATCTCGCGGATGTACTCTCCCTGGTACCCGTCCTCGGGAAAGGCGCCTTCGCGCCCGATGCGCTCGAGGTACCGAGCGCGGACGGATTCGGCGAGCACCTTCATCTGACGCCCGGCGTTGTTGAAGTAGTACTCGCGCGTGACCGTGTGCCCGCGCGCCTCGAGCAGGCGCGCGATCGTGTCCCCGAGGACGGCGTTCCGTCCGTGGCCGACAGTCAGCGGCCCCGTCGGGTTCGCACTGACGAACTCGACCTGGACGGTCTCGGTCCGGAGCGCGGGCAGGAAGCCGTAGTCCTCGCCCTGCTGGCGCGCCTCGGCCAGGCGGGCGTGCCAGAACTCCCGCCGGAAGCGGAAGTTCAGAAAACCCGGTCCCGCGATCCACGCATCCTGCACGTCGTCGCCGCCGTCGAAATGGCGGAGCAGACACTCCGCCACCTCTCGCGGCGATCGGCGCTCCGAGCGTGCGAGGGCGAGTGCCAGGTTCGAGGCGAGGTCGCCGTGCTCGGCCTCGCGCGGAACCTCGAGAACAAAAGGGGGGAGATCCGACGTTCTCAGCTCTCCCCCCTTCTTCGCCTTCTCGAAGGCTGCCCTCAGGAGCAGGTCGACGACTTCCTTCATCGACCTCCTGGAGCGTTGGGGGGTCGGCGCACGCGCACGCGCCAGCGCCCGTCGATCGTATCGAACGCCGTCATCGCCGAAGACGCGAGCCTATAACGGGCAGGTTCCGGGCAGTCAACGCGCGGTTCCTCGCAGCGCGGTTCCTCCCGCGTCGGCGGCGCACATGCCCGACGCGAGGTGTTCGGCGAGGGCGCGGCATTCCTCTCCCCCACCTGCTGCGATATGGGCGAGCGATGGCTTCGCGAGTCGATCCCCACGTCGACGCAATCGTCGGCGCGTTGACGGCGGAGGCGAGCCCGCTCCGCCGCCGCGCCCTCGACCTGGTCGTCGACTGTGCCCTGGGTCGCCCCGTGCGGGACTTCGTGGATCGTGACGAGCTCGTCGCACTGGCGACGCAAGCGCTGCGAACGGAGGCGATCGGCGAGATCATCCGCGAACGCGCGCCGGCGGCCTGGCGCCGGCACCGGCGTCGAAGCCGCAAGGCCGAGGTCACGGTCGGTGCGCTCCTCCCCGCCGCCATCCGCGCTCGCCTGCGCGACCTCGTCGCCGAGACCAAGCCGCCCCCTGCCGGCTGGCTCCGCGACGCCATCGATCCTGCGCTGATTCGCAAGCTGGTCGCACCGGTGATGCAGGACGTGCTGCTGACGTTCGCGAAGCGATTGCCGCTCGTCGGCCGGATCGACCGGAGCTGGACCGGCGCCGGGGTGGTCGCCGCCCTCGGCAGCCGGGTCCGTGACGGAATCGAGAGAG
>JAXDLK010000296.1:0-7050 GCA_034666665.1 Candidatus Binatota bacterium | reverse complement strand
GCTCCCTACCTGTCCACCCCGTATCCAAGGAAGGGGCTCGCGTACGCCGCGGCTCCGTTCCGGACGGCGACCGGCGCTCTCCGCCGGGTGCTCCCTCGCGGATCCGCGCCCACCGGCAACAAAAAGTGGGCGGCGCGATTTACTCCGAAGCCGCTTTCTCGCAAGAGGTATGGTCGCCATGCGCGTCCGAGGTCTGGTGGTCGCGACCCTGGGAGGGGCGCTCCTTGCCGCCTGCTCCACGGTCACGGTCGTGAACACCGTATCGTCCCCGTTCCTGAACCGGAGCCAGCGCGACCTCCCTTACGGGACCGACCCGCGCCAGCGGCTCGACGTGTACCGGCCCGTTGCCAGAGGGCGTCTCGCGCCCGTGCTCGTCTTCTTCTACGGAGGGTCCTGGCAGTCGGGGGATCGCCGGAACTACCGGTTCGTCGGCGAGGCGTTCAGCGCCGCCGGGTTCGTCACGATCATTCCCGATTACCGTCTGTATCCGTCGGTGCGGTTCCCGGCATTCATCGACGACGGGGCGCACGCGGTCCGCTGGGCGGCCGAGCATGCCCGAGACTACGGCGGGGATCCCGAGCGGATCTTCCTCATGGGCCACTCGGCAGGGGCGCACATCGCAGCGCTGCTGACGCTCGACGAGCGTTATCTCGAGAAGGCGGGAGCGCCGAAGGGCGTCATCCGCGCGACCGTCGGCCTCGCGGGACCGTACCAGTTCCGCTCCGTCAGCCGTGCGATCCGGGCGGTCTTCGATGGCTCGCAGGCCTGGTCGACGACGCAGCCGATCCACTTCGTCGACGGGGACGAGCCGCCGATGCTGCTGCTCTCCGGGGCTCTCGATGACGTCGTCGATCCGCGAAGCGCGAGCCAGCTCGCATCACGAATCCGCGAGAAGGGCGGCTGGGTGCGGCACGTCGTCTATCCCGCGCTCGGCCACATCGGCATCGTCACCGCGCTCGCGCCGGGATTCGAGGGACGAGCCCCGGTGATGCGCGATTCGGTGAACTTCTTCCGGTTGCACGGAGCCGACGAAACCGTCGCGCCGTGGCCCCCGCCGCCGAGGATTCTCTCCGCCAAGGTCGCGGCTGCGCGTTAGCGCGGTCCGAGCCGTGCAGGCCCGCTCCGAGCTGTGCAGGCCCGCTCCGAGCTGGCGAGGAGCATCTCGGGCCCCCGAGCCCTTCTGCGAGGGCCGGAGCATCTCGGGCCCCCGAGCTCTTCTGCGAGGGCTGGAGCATCTCGGGCCCCCGAGCCCTTCTGCGATCTTTCGGAGAGGTGGTGTTGGCGGTGGCTGGTCAGCGTTCGCCGCCCGCGAGGATGGTCTCGCCCGTCGGTGCGGCGGTGCCCCGAGCGGGCTCGAGGGTGACGGCGAAGCGCGTCGCGGCCCGGCTCTCGGGCGGTACCCGATCGTCGAGAACGACCCGGCCGCGCGGATCCGGCCGGAACACGGGACCGGGATACGGGTGCCCCTCCCCCACGAACCAGAGCTGGTACGCCTTGCCGTCCGGAGCCTGCGGAAGGCTCGAGCAGATCAGCATCGTGCGGCCGCTGTCGCGATGAAGCACGACCTTGCCGCGCGCCGAGGGGGCGGACGACGTGCCGGCGAGCGGCGACGTGGCGACCTCCGGCGACGACAGGAAGTCGCTCCGCTCGCGTACGCGAGAGAGCTCCGATTCCACCTCGACCAGACGGTTGGAGAGGCGGAGATCCACGAGAACCAGCCCCGCGACGGCAGCGGCGATCGCCAGGCCACCGGCGAACGTACCGGTGCGCGGCCGCCGGCGAAGCTTGGCGACCTCGGCGCGCCCGGGGGGCGGGGAGGAGCTCCGCGCCGCGGCGAGCAGCCGCTCACGCATCGCGGACGGCGGCTCCGCCGGAGCCGCCACCCAGGTGAGCGCGGCGGCGGTTTCCCGCAGCGCGGCGAGCTCGCGGGAGCATTCGCCGCAGCCGGCGACGTGGTCCCCGACGGCACTCGCATCGGCGGCATCGAGCAGCCCGAGGGCGGCGAGGGCGAGCTCGTCCCGACACTCCTCGTGAGTCATCGTTGGAGGAGCTCCCGGAGCTTCGCGAGGCCCGCCCGGGCCTGCGTCTTCACGGTGCCGAGCGGGCGCGCGAGCCGTGCGGCGATCTCCGACTGCGTCAGACCGTCGAAGTAGGCGAGCAGCAGAACCTCGCGCTGGCTGTCGGGAATCCGCTGGAGCGCCTGGCGAACGATCCGTCCGGTCTCGCCCGCGGCGGCATGATCGACCAGGTCGACGGCCGCCTCGGTGGGCTCCCGGCGGGCTTCGAGCGCAACCCGCTCGCGCACCTCGAGCGCGCGCACCCGATCGAGGGCACGGCTGCGGGCGAGCAGCGCCATCCAGGAAAAAGGCTGGCCACGGTGCTCGTCGAAGTCCGCCGCACGGCGCCAGATCTGTAAAAACGTCTCTTGCAGGACATCCTCCGCCTCGCTGCGGCTGCGTAGAATACGCAGCACGAGGCCCAAGAGGATTGCGGCGTGTCGATCGTAGAGCTCGCCGAGAGATCGTTCGTCCCCTGCCGCGATCTGGCGCAGCAGGTCCTTGTCGGAGCACGCGGTTTTCTCGCGTGCGGTCAATCGCTCGCCCGGGGAAGAGCGATCACCCGGGGCTTCCTCAGCGTGACGAAGATGTCCTCGACGACGTTCCACTGATGGCGCTTGGCCTCTTCGAAAGCCCGCGGCGAGAGGCGAGCGAAGGCCGGATCGACGGTGAGCTCCACGCGCTCGACGGTGAAATCACACGTCATCGGGTAGTGGCCGAGGCGATTCGCCTCCCGCCACTCGCGATCGAAGTACCAGAACAGAGGCTCCGAGACGAACCTCTTGTGCGTCGGATCCTGCACGGCCCGCACGGACGTGTAATACGGCGCGACGAGCTCGGCGGCCGCGCCCGGCCGCAGGATTCGCCAGAGCTCGTTCATGAACGCGACGAGGTCATCCAGACGTTCGGCTCACTCGGCCGTTACGACGGATCGGTCGAAAGGGAGAGGGCAAGTTCGAACCGGTGTCCCGGGATGCCGCGTTGACGACGATTGCCGAACGGTTCACGCAGATCGTCGCCAATTCCGGGGCGCACGGCGGGAAACCTCGGCAAACCCGGCGCGGGGTTCCTCTACTTGAACGGCTTTGGCGAGCGGAAGCTCCGCCCCCGGCTATCGGCGCTCTCCCCACCGGTCCCAGTACGTCACCTCCCGAGCGGGCAGCCGTTTCGCGGGACGGAAATCGGTGCCGACCGCGTAGGCGACCGGCAGCAGCACCGCCTGGGTGTATTCCGGGGGAATGCCGATGACCTCCGCGACCTCTCGCTCGAAGAGGAGATGGAGCGTCGTCCATGCGGATGCGAGACCGCGAGAGCGGAGGGCGAGCATCAGCGACCAGGCGGCTGGCAGGATCGAGCCATAGGCGGAGGCCTGCGTGAAGACGTCCTCGCGCTCCACGCGCCCCTCGATGCAGAGGATCACGAGCACGGGGACGTCCTGCAGGCGCTCCATCAGGTGCACCGCCGAGGGGACGATGCGCTCCATTTGCGAGCGTCGCGGTCCCTCGAGCGCGTCGGCCGCCGTCATGCCGATCCTGGAGAGGCCCGTCTCGCCCCGAGCGTAGATTTCCGAGCCTCTGCGGTAGCAGTCGGCGATACGGGCGCGCTTTTCCGGATCCGTCACGATGACGAATCGCCAGCTCTGCGAGTTTGCGCCGGTCGGCGCCTGGAGCGCGAGCTCGATCGCCTCCTCGAGGACGTCGGTGGGCACGGGGCGCGAAAGGTCCAGGCGGCGGCGCACGGAGCGAGTGGTCGTGAGCACGTGGTCGATGCTTTTCACGTCTATCTCCACGGGTTTCCTCCTGGCGCGAGCGCGTAGCACTCGCCGCCGAATCGGGTCAACGCGCTCGCCGTCCGCCACGCGCTCGATCGCGGCGCGCGAGATCTGACGCCGCGGGCGCGCTGGAGCTAGGTCGTCGAGCGAAGCCACCTGCTTCCCGAGGAGCCCTCTCCGGTTTGGTTCCGCGGACCCGGCGAGCATACACTGATCGTTCGAAACGACGGGGGCCGCCGCTGGGAGATCGTGTCGTGGTGGTCGCCTCCGCGCCCGTGAGACGTGAACGGAATTCCTCCCGCGTGGGCGTCCGGACGGAACGCGGAAGAGACCGGCGAACGCGCCCGTAGCTCCGCTCCTCGGGGCGTCCCCGACGACGGGCCGAGGAGTCGGGAAGAGGAGCTCTTGGGGCGCGGCCGGCTCGGCGCGGCGATCGCGTTCCTCGCGACCGCGACCTACGGCGTCCTCGATTTTTGGTTCTACCCCGGGGCGTATCCCGCCTTGGGACTCTCCGACGGGCTCGTCGTGGCGCTGATGGGGCTCGTTTGGTGGATTCTCGGTCGTCGCGAGGTCCGCCCGTTCGTCGTGCCGGTCCTCGTTCTCGGAGCCGGCGCCAACTACGTCCAGAACGCCGTCGCCTCGTTCCTCACGGGAGACGTGATGACGGCGGTCATCGTGTACGTCGTCATCGCGTTCTTGACGGCGGCCCTGTTTCCCTGGGGAGCCTCCGCGCAGCTCGCGAGCGTGATCTTCGGGGCGCTCTGCCTCGCCGCGAACGCGGCCTCGGCGCCGGGCGGCTGGGCGGAGATGGCATACCCCGCAATCATGACGGCCGGCACCTTCGCCGCTTCCGTGTACGTCGCGCACGAGCTCGAGGGCTCGCGCGCGATCATCGAGCGACAGCAAGCGTCCCTCGGAGACGCGAACCGCCGGTATTCGCAGCTCGTCGGGACGGTGCGCGCGATCGTCTGGCGGGCCGATGCGGCGACGCTTCGCTTCACGTTCGTCAGCCACGAGGCCGAGACGATCCTCGGCTATCCCGTCGAACACTGGCTCGAGAAGCCGCACTTCTGGAGAGATCACATCCATGCCGACGACCGCGCCTGGGTCCTCGAGCGGTGCGACCAGGCGACGCGTGGGAAGGAGCGCCACGAGTTCGAGTACCGGATGATCGCCGCCGACGGCCGGACGGTGTGGCTGCACGACGTCGTCCAAGTGGTCGTCGAGAACGACGAGCCTCGAGAGCTCGTCGGCGTAATGATCGACGTCAGCGAACGCAAACGCGCCGAGGACGAGCTCAGCAAGAGCGAGACCTACTTCAAGACCGTGGTCGAGGCGAGCCTCGATCCGATCGCGATCAACTCCCATCCCGAAGGCGTCTACCTCGACATCAATCGTGCGTTCGAGCAGTGGAGCGGCTTCACACGCGAGGAGGTGCTCGGCCGGCGACCTGCGGACCTCGGTTTCTTCCCCGATCGCGAATCGCTCACGAGGTTCCTGCGCGAGCTCGCCGAGAAGGGAACGGTACACAACGTCGAGATCGCGTTTCGCATGCGGGACGGGACCATTCGCGACACGCTCTTCTCGGCGGCGATGGTGGAGCTCGCCGGCCGCCGGCTCATCCTCTCCTTCACGCGCGACATCAGCGAGCGGAAGGAGATCTTGGAGGATCTCCGGCAGGCTCGCGAGGCCGCGCTCGAGGCCTCGCGGCTGAAGTCCGAATTCCTGGCGAACATGAGCCACGAGATTCGCACGCCGATGAACGGTGTCATCGGCATGACCGGCTTGCTCCTCGACATGGATCTCCCGCCGCAGCAGCGGGAATTCGTGAGCATCATCCGCTCCTCCGGAGAGGCGCTGCTCACGATCATCAACGACATCCTCGACTTCTCGAAGATCGAATCCGGCCGGATGGACCTCGAGATGATCGATTTCGATCTCCCGACGTCGATCGCGGAGGCGCTGGAGCTGCTCGCGGACAAGGCGCACGGGAAGGACCTGGAGCTCGCCTACCTCCTCCACCCGAGTCTGCCCGCCTGCGTGAACGGCGATCCGGGTCGCTTGCGCCAGGTCCTCGTCAATCTGGTGAGCAACGCGCTCAAATTCACGCAGGCCGGAGAGGTCGTCGTTCGCGCCCGGGTGGCCTGCGAAGACGATCGCGACGTGCTCGTGCGAATCGAGGTCGAGGACACCGGCCTCGGCATCTCGCCCGCGGACCAGGAGCGCCTGTTCACGCCGTTCACTCAGGTGGACGCATCGACGACGCGGAAGTTCGGAGGAACGGGTCTCGGTCTCTCGATCTCGAAGCGCCTGTGCGAAATGATGGGAGGCGAGATCGGCGTCCGGAGCGAGCTCGGCAAGGGATCGACCTTCTGGTTCACGATCCGCCTCGGCAAGTCTCTCGCGCCGGAAGTCGCGCCGGAGCCTCCCGTCGAGCTCGCCGGGCTGAGAGCGCTGGTCGTCGACGATAACGCGACGAACCGGGAGATCCTGCGTCTCCAGCTTTCCGGCTGGGGGCTCGAAGTGGATACCGCCGAGGGCGCGGCGCCCGCCCTCGAGATGGCGGTGTCGGCACCCGCCGAGCGGCCCTACGCGCTCGCGATTCTCGACTACCTCATGCCGGGCCTGGACGGCATCGGCCTCGCGCGCGCGATCCGGAGCCAGCCGAAGCTCGCCCGCCTTCCGCTCATCCTTCTCACCTCCGCCGGCCAGCGCGGCCAGGCGGCCAAAGCTCGCTCCGCCGGCGTCTTCGCCTATCTCCTCAAGCCGGTGCGCCCATCGCAGCTTCTTGCCTGCATCAAGGAGGTGTTGAGCGGCGAGCGACCGGCGAAGCCGGGCGCGGCTCCGCTCGTGACCCGCCATACGCTCGCCGAGCAGCAGGCTCGCGCCCGGCCGCGCATCCTGGTCGCGGAAGACAACGTCACGAACCAGAAAGTCGCGGCGCTGATCCTCGAGCGGCTCGGCTATCGGGTCGACATCGTGGCGAACGGCAGGGAAGCCGTCGACGCCATCCTCCGCCTCCCCTACGACGCCGTGCTGATGGACTGCCAGATGCCGGAAATGGACGGGTTCGAGGCGACACGCGAGATCCGCCGGAGAGAGGACCACGGGCGGCGCGTGCCGATCATCGCGGTGACCGCGCGGGCCCTGCAAGAAGATCGCGAGCACTGCCTCGAAGCGGGCATGGACGACTACGTTTCGAAGCCGGTCACGGCGCAGCGG
>JAXDLK010000295.1:0-2800 GCA_034666665.1 Candidatus Binatota bacterium | reverse complement strand
TGAAGTACTCGCTCGGGCGCTTCCGCAGCCACGGGACGTACGGCCGCATCTTGTCGTAGTGGCCGTCCATCCGATCGAGCCAGTAGCCGAGCCAGCCGACGCCGGACTCGAGGAACGCGATCCTGAGCCGTGGAAACTTCTCGAGCACGCCACCGCAGACGAGGTCCATGCAGGCGGCCTGCAGCTCGAAGGGGTGGCAGACCATGTGGAAGAAGAAGGGATCGCGATAGCGATCGTCGCCGAGCGTCGGCATTCGCGTGCCGAAGCTCGAGTGCACCGCGACCGCGACGTCGAGCTCCTGCGCCTCGCGCCAGAACGGATCGTACGCCGCGTCGTTCAACCGGCGGCCGCCGAAGGGGTTCGGCCGCACGAACACGGCCTTGAATCCGAGATCCCGGACCACGCGGCGCATCTCGGCGATCGCCGCCGGGACATTCTGCAGCGCCATCGGCGCCACCGCGTAGAGTCGCTTCGGAGCGGTGCGGCAGAAGTCGGCGATCCAGTCGTCGTAGGCACGACACGCCGCCGCCGCGAGCTCCGGGTCGTCGAGGTCACCGTAGAGGAGCCACAAGGTCGGGAAGAGTACCGCGACGTCGATCCCCTCCGAATCCATGTCGGCGAGACGCGCCCCGGGATCCCAGCCGCCGCGCGGTACGTCGTCCCAGGTGAGGGTGCGCGCGCGCTCGGCGTCGGACATGCCGCCGGGAACGCAGGTCGCGGCGACGTTCAGCCCCGAACCGCGCGTGCGGTTCTCGCCGCCGATCCAGAGGTCGTCGAGACCTTCGTCGTTTCGCCGGACCTGGATCACGCGTTCGCGGAAGCGCGGCTCGACGTACTCCTCCCAGAGGACCTTCGGCTCCGCCACGTGCCCGTCGGCATCGATCATGCGCGTCATGAGCGATGCAACGACGGCGGCGAACCGGTTGTCAAGGCTACGCGCGGGCTTCGATGCCCACGGGGCAGGATACGCCGGTACCGCCGATGCCACAGTAACCGCCCGGGTTCTTTGCCAGATATTGCTGGTGGTATTCCTCGGCGTAGTAGAACTCGGCCGCCTCGCGGATCTCGGTGGTGATCTTGCCGTACCCGGCCGCGGCGAGACCTGCCTGGTAGGCATCGCGCGAGCGCTCCGCCGCTTCGAGCTGGGCCGGCGAGTGCGCGTAGATCGCCGATCGGTACTGCGTGCCGACGTCGTTTCCCTGGCGCATCCCCTGCGTCGGGTCGTGGCTCTCCCAGAAGATCCTCAGCATCGCGTCGTAGCTGGTGACTCGCGGGTCGAAGACCACGCGGACGACCTCGGCATGGCCGGTCAGCCCGGAGCACACCTCCTCGTACGTCGGGTTCGGCGTCTGTCCGCCAGCGTAGCCGACGGCCGTGGAGTAGACCCCGTCCGCTTGCCAGAACTTCCGCTCCTCGCCCCAGAAGCAGCCCATGCCGAAGGTCGCGAGCTCCATGCCGGCCGGGAACGGCGGCGCGATCGGGTTGCCGTTCACGAAGTGTTGCTCGGGAACCGGCATCGTCACCGAGCGTCCAGGGAGCGCTTGCTCCGGAGAAGGGACCGCGAGCTTCCTCAGAAAGAGTGCCATGGCAGGCCTCCTCCATCATCTATTAGAGGGCGGGCGAGCCGGGTCAATCGTGCGCGCGACATCCGCCGCGCGCCTCGTAGACGCGAACCGGCTGCGAGAACCCCTTCAGAGAGAGCGATGCGACCGGTGCGACGAGACCACCCGCGAAGCCGGCGAGCAGCTCCGCCGTGCGCTCGCCGACCAGGACCTGTCCGGCCTTCGCCTGGGCACAGAGGCGCGCGGCGAGGTTCACCGCGCTGCCGACGGCCACCGGTTCGAGACGCGCCCCCGCCTCGATGACTCCGATGGTCACCGCTCCGCTCGCGACTCCGATCCCGAGACCGACCCCGCCCGCCATGCTCTTTCGCCGCTCGAGCGCGACGCTCGTTCTGTCGAGGATCGCGAGCGCCATCTCCACCGCCTGCCGCGCATGGCCGGGCTCCGGTCGTCCGGCGCCGACGAGCACCAGGACACCGTCTCCGGCGCGGTCCTTGATGATCGCGTCGAAGCGCGCGACCTCGACCGCGACCGCCGCGTAATAGTCACGGAGGAGATCGATCACGCGCTCGGGAACGACCGCCTCGAGGAACGCGGTGAAGCCGCGGAGGTCGCAGGCGACGACCGAGAGCTCGTGCCGCTGGAGATCCGGCCGCGGCAATGCCTTGCCGCCCGGGACCACCGAGAGCGGGCCGGCGAACGCAGAGGTACGGCCCGGTTCTACCGGGCTACCGGTGCGCTTCGCTTCGAGCTTTCTCTCGCTGTCCATTCGCTCTCTCCAGCCGCCCGGAGCCGGAGGAGCCCAAAAAAGAACCCCTCCGGCGCCGGCGCGGGAGGGGTTCGAAATCGGTCGTTGATCGGGCTACGTCGAGACGACCTCCGCCCCCTCCTGGCGGCGCTGCGCGCGCATGAGGTCGATCGACTTCGTCCAGGAGTGCATGAAGGTCGTCTCGTACATTGCGCACTGCTTCTACGCTCGGCGAGACTTCGGATGCAATAGGGAAGCACTGTCTTTCGCGCGCGAAACACGGCAGATTTCACCAGCCGATGAGCCATGGCGCCGATGGGAAGACGCTCCGACATGCGGCGATCCTCGCCGTCGCATCGGCCATGTTGCTCGCGAGGGACGCGCCCGCGCAGCCCTTCAAGCAAGATCCGTTCGAGCGCTACCGCGCCGCGCGCGACGGGAGCTCGGTCGACGAGTGGCAACGGCGGCTCGACGACGACCGGCCCGACAT
>JAXDLK010000294.1:0-9607 GCA_034666665.1 Candidatus Binatota bacterium | reverse complement strand
ACGGTGAGAATCGAGCGGGTGCGTCGCCCCGCTTACAGCTTCGCCAGCGTCTCGTCGATTCGGCGTGCGAGGTGGCGGGCGTGGAGCTGCGCGCGTACCCGCGCGAGGAGCTCCGGCCGGCTCACGGGCTTCGTCAGGTATTCCATGACGCCGAGCCGCATTCCCGCGGCGCGCGTGCGGGTGTCGTCGTGCCCGGTGAGCAGGATCACCGGGATTCCGCTCGTGCGCTCGTCCTGACGGAGCTCCTCGCAAACTGCGAGGCCATCCATCCCCGGCATGGCGACGTCGAGGACGATGACGTCGATCGGCTGCGACCGGGCGAGGGTGAGGCCCTCCTCACCACTCGCGGCGGTGATCGTGGAAAAGTCGGCGAGGGCGAGGAAGCGAGTGAGGATGTCGAGGCTGTGTTTCTCGTCATCGATGACGAGCACCGTTCCCGTGAGCGGCTCGTCGGCGCCGGTCTTGTCGTCTGCGGCATCCACGCGGCTTCGTCGCCCTTACTCCGCGCGCGCCGCGAGGTCGAGGGGCGGGAGGCGGTCGGAGTCGAAGGCCCCCACGCCTGAGGCGGCCTCCACCACTACTCCCCGCCGCGTTCGGGGAGCCCTGCGAGCGTCTGATCGATCTGGCGAGCGAGGGCCCGCGACCGCAAGTGGCCGCGGACGCGCGTGAAGAGCTCTTTCCAGTTCACCGGTTTCGTCATGAACTCGGAGACGCCGAGGTTCATGCCCTGAAAACGGATCTGGTAGTCGTGATCGTCGAGCGCCGTCAGCAGGATCACCGGGATCGACCGGGTGCGGTCCTCCTTTGCCAGCTCGCGACAGACCTCGATGCCGTCCATCTCCGGCATCGACACGTCGAGCAGGATCACGTCGACGTGCTCGGCGGAGCGCACGATCTTCAGGCACTCGCGCCCGCTGTCGGCGGTCACCGTTCGGATGCTCTCCCGGGAGAGCTTGCGGGTGAGGATCTCGCGGGCCGCCGCCTGATCGTCGACGATGAGCACCGCGCCTTCTTCGAGGCTTTCTCCGTCTACAGCCACAGGTTCACACCACCAGGTCCGAGGTCGCGGGCGATCGCCGCCGGCGGAGCTTCGCGACCAGCGTCGTTCGCTTGAGACCGAGGAGCTTCGCCGCCGCTTGCTTGTTGCCGTTCGTGCGCCGGAGCGCCTCGCCGATCAGGCGGTCCTCGAACGCTTCGACGGCGCGGTTGAAATCGAGACCGTCCTCGCCGAGCGTCGGCTGCACCCCGCCGTGGCGGCTCGATACGAACGAGCGGACGTTCGACGGCAGGCTGTCGACCTCGATCGTGTCCTTGTCCGTGAGGATCACCAGCCGCTCGAGCAGGTTCTCGAGCTCGCGGACGTTTCCCGGCCAGTCGTACTCCCAGAGCTGGACCATCGCCTCCTCGCTGATGCGTACGGAGTTCGACTGGCCCGCATTGCCCTGCCTCAAGTTGAGCTTGGCGAGGAAGTGCTCGACGAGGAGCGGAATGTCGGAACGCCGCTCGCGGAGCGACGGCACGTGGAGCGGAATCACGTGCAATCGGTAATAGAGATCCTCGCGAAACCGCCCCTGCCGTACTTCCTCGCCGAGATCCTTGTTCGTCGCGGCAATCACCCGGACGTCGATCTTGATCTCTCGATCCGAGCCGACGGGGCGGACCTGGCGCTCCTGGAGGACGCGCAGCAGTTTCACTTGCAGGGGGGCGCTCATCTCGCCGATCTCGTCGAGGAAGATCGTGCCCCCGTTCGCCAGGGAGAACATGCCCGGACGGGTGCGTACCGCCCCCGTGAACGCGCCCTTCTCGTGCCCGAAGAGCTCCGATTCGAGCAACTCCGCGGGAATCGCTCCGCAGTTCACCGGGATGAAGGCGCCCGACTCCCGAGGGCTCCAGCTGTGGACGGCGCGCGCGATCAGCTCCTTGCCGGTTCCGCTCTCTCCCATGATCAGCACCGTCGCATCCGTCGCCGCCACCTTGCGGACGAGCGAATGGATGCGATGCATCAGGGGATGTTGCCCGATCAGTAGTCTCTCGATATTAGCGCTGTCCAACTCGCGGAAGCCTCGATGCGGCTTGAAAAACGGTAACAGGCCGCTACGGGCGAAAGCAAGGAACCATGGCGGAACGACCGTCCACGCGCGACGCATTCGCGCGGCCCGACGGCCGCGCGCCCGGCCAAATCCGTCCCGTGCGCATGACCACGGGCTTCATCAGCCACGCGGAAGGGTCGGTGCTGGTGGAGATGGGCGAAACCCGCGTGATCTGCACCGCGTCGGTCGAGGATCGCGTGCCGCAGTTCCTCAAAGATAGCGGGAAAGGTTGGGTGACGGCGGAATACGGCATGCTGCCGCGCTCGACGCACACCCGCATGGAGCGCGAGGCCTCGCGCGGCCGCATCGGCGGGCGCACGCACGAGATCCAGCGGCTGATCGGTCGAAGCCTTCGCGCCGTGACCGATCTCTCCGCCCTCGGCGAACGCAGCCTGTGGATCGACTGCGACGTCATCCAGGCGGACGGCGGTACGAGGACGGCGTCGATCACCGGCGCCTGGGTGGCGCTGGCGCTCGCGGTCAAGAGCCTCCAGGCGAAGGGGGTGCTCGCGGCCGACCCGCTTCGCGGCGCGGTCGCGGCGATCAGCGCGGGAGTCGTCAGCGGCGTCGAGTGCGTCGACCTCTGTTACGCCGAGGACTCCACGGCCGAGGTCGACATGAACTTCGTGATGAACGACGGCGGCGAGTTCGTCGAGGTTCAGGGGACCGCGGAAGGACGCGCCTTTTCGCGAGCCCAGCTCACTCGTCTGACGGACCTCGCGTGGGACGGCATCCGCGCGCTGCTCGAGGAGCAGCAACGGGCGGCGGCGACCGCGGCCGGGTGAACCCGGTCGTTCACCTGGCGAGCACAAACCCGGGAAAGCTGTCGGAGCTCGCGGATCTCCTCGGCTCGGCACTGGATCTCCGGCTGCCGTCGGCGCTCGTCGCGCCCGAGGAAACCGGCCAAACGTTCGCCGAGAACGCGCTCCTGAAGGCGCGTGCTCTCTCGGTGAGGCTCCCTGGGGCAGCGCTCGCCGACGATTCGGGTCTGGAAGTCGATGCGCTGGGCGGGCGACCCGGCGTCCATTCCTCCCGGTACGCCGCGTCCGACGAAGCGAGAATCGCCCGCCTGCTGGAGGAGCTCGGCCCTGCGCCGGGGCGCGCGGCTCGCTTCCGCTGCGCCATCGCGCTGGTATTTCCCGACGGACGGGAGATCGTCGTCGAGGGCAGGTGCGAGGGGGAGATCGCCTTCGCACCGCGCGGTCGTCATGGGTTCGGCTACGACCCGGTGTTCGTTCCCACCGGAGAGCACCGGACTTTTGCGGAGATGAGCTCCGCCGAGAAAGCGGTGCGCAGCCACCGCGCGGAGGCGGCCCGCCAGCTGCTCGAGGAGATGGCTCGGCAGGGTGACGAGGGCTTGAAATAGCCCCGATCCCTGATACCTTCTGAAACCAGACCGAACTGGTCTCATTTTATATGATCCGCATCGGACGACTCACGGACTACGGCATCATCGTGATGACGCATCTCGCGCATGACCCCGGACGTGTTCACAACGCCCACGAGGTCGCGCGCGCGGCGCATCTCAAGCTCCCGACGGTGAGTAAGCTGCTGCGCATCCTGGCTCGGACGGGACTCCTCACCTCGCACCGCGGCATCAACGGCGGGTACAGCTTGGCGCGCCCACCGCAGGCGATCTCGGTCGCCGAGGTGATCCGCGCCCTCGAAGGTCCGATCGGGCTGACCGCCTGCACGATCGATTCTCCGGGAGAATGCGAGTTCGAGCCCACCTGTCCGGTTCGTGGGCACTGGCAGAAGATCAACCGTGCGATCCGCGACGCGCTCGACGGGGTATCGATCGCGCAGCTGGCCGCTCCCGCGCCGCCTGCGGTCGCGGGAGACGGCCTCGCGCGAGTCGGCGTCTGACCGGACACTCGGAAGGAAGGGATTCGATGGCGACAGCAGCGGCGACGAGAATTCAGGATCTCGTCAATCGAGAATACAAGGAAGGCTTCTACACCGACATCGAGTCGGACGCGGTTCCGCCCGGTCTCGACGAGAACGTCATTCGCACGATCTCGGCCAAGAAGAACGAGCCCGAGTTCATGCTCGAGTGGCGGCTCAAGGCGTACCGGTACTGGCTGCAGATGAAGGAGCCTCACTGGCAGAAGGTCCACTACCCGCCGATCGACTATCAGAAGATCATCTATTACGCGGCGCCCAAGCAGCAGCCGAAGAGCCTCGACGAGGTCGATCCGGAGCTGCTCGCGACCTACGAGAAGCTCGGCATTCCGCTGAACGAGCGGGCCGTTCTCGCCGGCGTCGCCGTCGACGCGGTCTTCGACAGCGTCTCGGTGGCGACGACGTTCAAGGCGAAGCTCGGCGAGCTCGGCATCCTCTTCTGCTCGTTTTCCGAGGCGGTCCGCGAGCATTCCGAGCTGGTGAAGAAGTACCTGGGCTCGGTGGTGCCGTACACCGATAACTTCTTCGCGTCGCTGAACTCCGCCGTCTTCAGCGACGGGTCTTTTTGTTACATCCCCAAGGGCGTTCGCTGTCCGATGGAGCTGTCGACCTACTTCCGCATCAATGCGCGGGACACCGGCCAGTTCGAGCGCACGCTGATCATCGCCGACGAGGGCTCCTACGTCTCGTATTTGGAAGGTTGCACCGCTCCGCAGCGCGACGAGAACCAGCTCCATGCGGCGGTCGTCGAGCTGGTCGCGCTCGAGGGCGCGCAGATCAAGTACTCGACGGTACAGAACTGGTACCCCGGCGACCGGGAAGGGAAGGGCGGCATCTACAACTTCGTCACCAAGCGGGGCGCCTGCCGCGGCGCGCGATCGAAGATCTCGTGGACGCAGGTCGAGACCGGCTCGGCGATCACCTGGAAGTATCCTTCCGTCATCCTGCAGGGCGACGATTCGATCGGGGAATTCTATTCCGTCGCGTTGACGAACAACTTCCAGCAGGCGGACACCGGAACGAAGATGATCCACATGGGCCGGAATACCCGGTCCACGATCCTCTCGAAGGCGATCTCCGCGGGCCACGGCCAGAACACCTACCGCGGTCTGGTGAAGGTGCAGCGGAGCGCGGAGCGCGCCCGCAACTACACGCAGTGCGACTCGATGCTGATCGGGGATCGCTGCGGCGCGCACACGTTTCCCTACATGGAGGTGCGGAACCGTTCCGCGGTGGTCGAGCACGAGGCGTCGACGTCGAAGATCAGCGAGGACCAGCTCTTCTACTGCACGCAGCGCGGCATCGCCCTCGAGGACGCGGTGTCGATGATCGTCAGCGGCTTCTGCAAGCAGGTCTTCAAGGAGCTGCCGATGGAGTTCGCGGTCGAGGCGCAAAAGCTCCTCGGCGTGAGCCTCGAAGGGAGCGTCGGCTGATGGCGCGGGACGTGATTCTCGAAGTCCGCGGCCTTCACGCCACCGTCGGTGAGAAGGAGATCCTCCGCGGCGTCGACCTCGTCGTGCGCGAAGGAGAAATCCACGCGATCATGGGCCCGAACGGCTCCGGCAAGAGTACGCTCGCGCACGTCCTCGCCGGGCGCGAGCCGTACACGGTGACGGGGGGCGAGGTCCGCTATCGCGGCAAGGACCTGCTGGCGATGCCCCCGGAGGACCGTGCGCGGGAAGGCGTGTTCCTCGCTTTTCAGTACCCCGTCGAGATCCCCGGGGTGAGCAACACCTACTTCCTGAGGAGCGCGCTCAACGCGATCCGCAAGCACCAGGGCCTCGACCCGATGGACGCGATGGACTTCCTGAAGCTCCTCAAAGACAAGATGAAGTTCGTCGACATGGACCAGGCGCTGGTGAACCGTTCGGTCAACGAGGGGTTCTCGGGCGGCGAGAAGAAGCGCAACGAGATCCTGCAGATGGCGGTGCTCGATCCCACGCTCGCGATCCTCGACGAGACCGACTCGGGGCTCGACATCGATGCGCTGCGCGTGGTCGCGAGTGGCGTGAACCAGCTTCGCGACGAGGAGCACGCGGTGATCGTCGTCACGCACTATCAGCGGCTCTTGAACTATCTCGTTCCTGATTCCGTGCACGTGCTCGTCGAGGGGCGGATCGTCCGCTCGGGGGGCAAAGGGCTCGCTCTCGAGCTCGAGGAGAAGGGGTACGCCGAGTTCGAACGACCGGAACGAGCGGCGGAGGCGCGGGCATCATGAGTGCGGCTCCGAGCGTCCTCGACGGTCCGCCCGAAGTCGTCGGCGGGGCCGATCACGAGCCGCGATGGCTGGCGGACGTCCGTCAGCGGGGACGCGCCGCGTTTCGCGAGCTCGGTCTGCCGACCACGCGGCACGAAGACTGGAAGTACACGGACGTGTCTCCGATCGCCGAGCTCCCTCTCGCGGAGACCGCGGGTGCGGACGTGGCTCGCGACCGTTTGCGGCCGTTTCACCTCGAGTCGGCGCTCGAGCTCGTGTTCGTCAACGGGAAATGGCGGGAGGATCTTTCGACTCTCCGGCCGCTGCCGAACGGAGTTCATGCGAAGAGCCTCGCGGTCGCCGTCGCCGAGGCGCCGTCCGCGCTCGAGTCGGAGCTCGGCAGCGTCGCCGCGCTCGAGGGTCACGCGTTCACGGCATTGAACACGGCCTCGTTCGCCGACGGGGCCGTCGTGGTCCTCGACGACGGGGCGGTCGTGCCGGGCGCGATCCACCTGCTCTTCGTCTCCGTCACCGGGGGTGGAGCTCCGATCGCGTCGCATCCCCGCGTGCTGATCCTCGCCGGACCGGAAAGTCGCGCCGCGATCGTCGAGACGCATCTCGGCTTCGACGGTGATACGTACTTCACGAACGCGGTCACGGAGATCCGGCTCGAGGAGGGGGCGACGGTCGAGCACTACCGCCTGCAGGTCGAAACGCCGGAGGCCTTTCACGTGGCCCGTGTCGTCGCCCGGCAGGGCGCCCGCTCGAAGCTGCTCTCGAGCTCCGTCTCTCTCGGCGCGAAGCTCGCCCGCATCGACGTCGAGACCACGCTCGCGGCGGAGGATGCCGAGTGCGTGCTCGACGGCCTCTATCTGGCCGCGGGCAGGCAGCACGTCGATCACCATACGGCCATCGATCACCGGCAGCCTCGATGCCGGAGCCGGGAGCTCTACAAGGGGATCCTCGACGGGCGAGCGAGCGGAGTCTTCAACGGCAAGGTCTGGATACGGCTCGACGCGCAGCAGTCGGACGCGCACCAGGTGAACCGGAACCTCCTGCTGTCGGACGACGCCGAGGTCGACACCAAGCCGGAGCTCGAGATCCTCGCCGACGACGTGCGCTGCAGTCACGGTGCCACCGTCGGCCAGCTCGACGAGGACGCCGTCTACTATCTTCGCTCGCGAGGCATCGGGGAGCGCAGCGCGCGCGATCTCCTGGTCTACGGCTTCGCCAACGAGGTCGTGAACCGCATCCGCGTCGAGCCGCTCCGGGTTCGTCTCGAGGAGATGCTGTGGAACCGCTTCCGCGACGACGCCGACCCGGAGGAAGCGCGATGAGCGCCTCTCCGCGTATCGCCGGCTCTGCGAGCGCGCCCGCATTCGACGTCGAAAGGGTCCGCGGCGATTTCCCGATCCTTACCGAAACGGTTCACGGGAAGCCGCTGGTCTATCTGGACAGCGCCGCGAGCGCGCAGAAGCCGACCGCGGTGCTCGACGCCGTCCGCCGGTTCGATGCCGAGAGCTACTCGAACATTCACCGCGGCGTGCACCTGCTGAGCGAGCGCGCGACCGACGCGTACGAGCAAGCTCGGGGCACGCTGCAGAGATTTCTCGGCGCCGCCGATCCGAGCGAGGTGGTGTTCGTGCGCGGCACGACCGAGGGGATCAACCTCGTGGCCTCGAGCTGGGGACGCAAGTTCCTGCAGGCCGGCGACGAGGTCGTGATCACCACGATGGAGCACCACTCGAACATCGTTCCCTGGCAGATCTTGAGGGACGAGATCGGGATCGTCCTCCGGGTCGTGCCGGTGAACGACGACGGCGAGCTCCTGCTCGACGAGTTCGAGCGCATGCTCGGACCGCGGACGCGGCTAGTCTCGGTCGTGCACCTGTCGAACGCGCTCGGGACGGTGAATCCCGTCGCCCGGATCGTCGAGATGGCGCACGAGCGCGGCGCATTGGTGCTCGTCGACGGCGCGCAGTCGGCGCCGCATCTGGCAGTCGACGTGACCGCTCTCGGCTGCGACTTCTACGTGTTCTCCGGCCACAAGCTCTATGGCCCGACGGGGATCGGTGTCCTCTACGGCCGCCGGGAGCACCTCGAGTCGATGCCTCCGTATCAGAGCGGTGGCGGCATGATTCGCTCCGTCAGCTTCGAGCAGACGCTCTATGCGAAGCCGCCGGCACGCTTCGAGGCGGGAACGCCGAACATCACCGGTGCCGTCGGTCTCGGTGCGGCCGCCGACTACCTCGATGGTCTCGGACGCGAGGCAGTGGCCCGGCACGAGCACGAGCTCCTGGAATTCGCCACCGAACGGGTGCGTCGGATTCCCGAGGTGCGGCTCATCGGCAACGCTCAGGACAAGGCGGGCGTTCTTTCGTTCCTGGTCGAGGGAGTTCACGCGCACGACGTCGGTACGATCCTCGACCAGAGCGGTGTGGCCATCCGCGTCGGCCACCACTGCACGCAGCCGCTGATGCAGAGGCTCGGCGTGGCGGCGACGGCACGGGCTTCGTTCGGCCTCTACAACACACGCGGCGAGGTCGAGGCGCTCGTGCGCGGCATCGAGAACGTGCTGGAGGTGTTCGCGTGAGCTCCGAGCTACGTGAGCTCTATCAGGAGGTGATCCTCGACCATGGGCGGCGGCCGCGGAACTTTCGCAAGCTCGACACCGCGAAGCACGCGGAAGGGTTCAACCCCCTCTGCGGCGACAAGGTGACGGTCTACGCGGACGTCGAGGGAGGACGGATCCGTGATCTCGCCTTCCAGGGGTCCGGGTGTGCGATCTCCACCGCATCGGCATCGATGATGACGGAGGCGCTCAAGGGAAAGGCGCCTGCCGAAGCCGAGGAGCTCTTCGAAAAATTCCATGCGCTCGTCACCGGCAACGCCGACCCCGAGGCGAGCGCCGAGTCCGTCGGCAAGCTGGCCGTCTTCTCGGGCGTGAGCGAATTCCCCGTCCGCGTGAAGTGCGCCACCCTCGCATGGCATACGCTGCGCGCGGCGCTCGAGGGCTGCGACGACCCCGTATCGACCGAATAGGAGCAAGCCATGGACATCGAAGACACTCCGGACGAGGCGGCGGAGCCTGCCGCGGCGACAGGTAATCCTCTCGAGGAGAAAGTGGTCGAGGCCCTGAAGACCTGCTACGACCCGGAGATTCCGACGAACATCTACGAGCTCGGCCTGATCTACGAGATCAAGGTCGACGACGCGGGCGCGGTCGACGTGAAGATGACGCTGACGTCACCCGCCTGTCCGGTGGCCGGCTCGCTGCCGCCCGAGGTCGAGGGCAAGATCCGCGCGATCCCCGGCGTCACCCGTGCCGAGGTCGAGGTGGTGTGGGAGCCGACGTGGAACCCGCAGATGATGTCGGAAGCCGCGAAGCTCGACCTCGGGTTCCTGTAGACCTCACCCG
>JAXDLK010000293.1:0-5498 GCA_034666665.1 Candidatus Binatota bacterium | reverse complement strand
CCGCGGCGCTCTTCGCCTTTCACCCGATGCACGCGTTCGCCGCGACGCAGGTGAAGGCACGGAGCGACGTGCTGTTCGCGTGCTTCTACCTGCTCGCGCTGCTCGCGTACGAACACGCCTGGCGCGGGCGGCGGGACGCCCCGCATCCAGGCGCACTGGCGCTCGCGGCGGGCCTCTCCCTCCTCTCCGTTCTCAGCAAGGAGATGGGCGTGACCTTGCCGCTGGCTCTCCTCGTGCTGCACGCCCTGTGGATCGTGCGGGACGGGATGCCGGTGCGTGCCGTCGTCTGGACGGCTCCCTTCTGGATGGTGCTCGCCGGCTATGCGGCCTTCCGCTTCGGCGCGCTCGGGCTCTGGCCCGCTCGGGTCGGCTACGGCGACGTGTACTCGGCGCCGGTCCTCTACCTGAACCTCACCAAGAACGTGACCATCCATCTGCTGCGCATGCTGGTGCCGCACGGCGCCGACTATCCCGAGCTCTTCCCGACGCTCTCCAACGTCATCGACCCGACGCTTCACGACCCGCAGATTCATCTCTCGATCGCGCTGATCGTGCTGCTGATCGGCGTCGCCGTGGCGCTCCGCGAGCGCGCGCCGGTGGTGGCGTTCGGCATCGCCTTCTTCCTGGTGTCGCTCGCCCCGCTCGCCCGAGTGGAGAACATCGCCGGCGCGATCAGCGTAACTCACATCCCCGCCCAGGAGCGATTCGCCTACCTGCCGAGCATCGGCATCTTCCTGCTGATCGCGGCCGGTGGCGCTGCCCTCCACGGCGCGGCGGGCCGCCGGCGCCGGATCCTGTACGCAGCGGCGGGCCTGGCGCTGCTCGTGGCGCTCGCGCGCATGGCATCGGTGCACGCGCTGTCCGCGGACAGCTGGCTCGCGCTCCTCAAGCAGTATGCGCTCGTTCCCGAGGAGCGCCTCACCCGGCTCGACCGCGTGAACCAGCTGATCCTGTACGCGCAGATGGTGTCCATGCCCCGCGGCGAGCTCGCGGACGCGGAAGAACGGACGCGAGCCGCGGTGCGTCTCGCGCCGGATTCGCCGATGCCGGCGGTGGCGCTGTCGAACGTGCTCGCGGCGGCCGGCAGGTGGTCCGACGTCGCCGAGGTACTCGAGCCGTGGCAGTCACCGGCCGACGCCCGCCTTCGCGAGATGCAGCACACGAACTTCCGGATCGCCGACGACCTGAACCGCACGTCGACCTACGTCGCCTACCTTTCCGGCCGCGCGCTCGCCCATACCGGCCATGCGGATGCGGCGGCCGAGCGCCTCTGCCGCGCGCTCGCCAGCGGGTTCGATTTGGCGAGCATCCGGAGCGCCCTCCACGAGAACGAGGCGCTGAACGGCGCGCCGCACTGCATCGACGCCGCCGATCCCGGACGTTGCATCGCGGAGGCGCCGGGAACGCTGCCGCCGGACGACGTACGGCGCTGCGGATCCGCGGAATGATAGCGTCCGACGAGATGACCTTGCGCATCGTGCACGTGATCACCACCCTCGACGCCGACGGCGCGCAGCTGATGCTCTGCCGGCTGCTCCGCGCGATGGATCGCCGGTCCTTCGCCTCCGAAGTCCTCTGCCTGACCGGCCCGGGGCGCGCGGGCGAGAGGATCGCGTCGATGGGGTTTCGCGTACGCTGTCTCGGCATGACGAGCGCACCTGCCGACGCCGCGCGGTTGCTGCGGCTGGTGTCGTGCCTGCGGGCGGAGCGGGTCCACGTGGTGCAGACCTGGATGTACCACGCGGACCTGATGGGCGGCGTCGCGGCCTACCTCTCGGGGCGTATTCCCGTCGCCTGGGGCATTCGCCAGACGAACCTCGACGCCCGCGCCACGCGGCCGAGGACGATCCGCGTCGCGCGTCTCTGCGCGCGGCTCTCGCGGGTGCTCCCGCGCCGCATCGTGTGCTGCTCCGATGCCGCGCGGAGAGCCCACGCGGACCTCGGCTACTCGCGCGAGAAGATGGTCGTGATCCAGAACGGCTTCGACCTCGAGAGCTTTCGCCCCGATCCCGCGGCCCGCGCCGGCGTGCGTGCGGAGCTCGGCGTCGAGGAATCGACTCCGCTGGTCGGGCTCGTCGGACGTCTGGACGCGGTCAAGGACCATCGCACGTTCTTCCGCGCCGCCGGGCTCGTCGCGCGGGAGCGGCCGGCGGTCCACTTCGTCGCCTGCGGCGAGGGCGTGTCGCAAGGCGAGCCGTCGCTTCGACGCCTAGTGGCCGAGGCCGGAATCGCGGGCCGCTGCCACCTCCTCGGCTGGCGGGAGGACGTCACGCGCATCACCGCCGCGCTCGACGTCGCCTGCTCGTCGTCCTTCGGCGAGGGCTTCTCGAACACGATCGGCGAGGCGATGGCCTCGGCCGTACCCTGCGTCGCCACCGCCGTCGGCGACGCCGCAGCGACGATCGGCGACACCGGTGTCGTCGTGCCGCCCGAGGCGCCGGAAGCGTTCGCCGCCGGCGTCCTCCGGCTGCTCGAGCTCCCGGCAGAGCAGCGCCGGGCGCTCGGCGCCGCCGCCCGCGAGCGCATCCGGCGCGAGTTCGACCTTCCTGCCGTGGCTTCGCGCTACGAGGCGCTCTACCGCGAGCTCGCCTCGGGAGATGCGGGCGTGGACCGTGTGCGGGGTTAGCGGGTTCCTGCAGCCGGGCGGCAGCACATCGGAGCGGGCGGCGCTCGAGGCCACCGTGCGCGCGATGAGCGATACGCTCCGCCACCGCGGCCCGGACGACTCCGGCATCTGGGTCGACCCGCGAGCCGGCGCCGCCCTCGCGCTCCGGCGGCTCGCGATCCTCGATCTCTCGCCCGAGGGACACCAGCCGATGTCCTCCGCGTGCGGGCGATGGGTGATCGCGTTCAACGGCGAGATCTACGATTTCCGCGCGCAGCGGACCGAGCTCGAGTCGCGAGGACATTCGTTTCGCGGCCACTCGGACACCGAGGTCCTGCTCGCGGCGATCCGCGAATGGGGGCCGCGGGCCGCGCTCGAACGCGTGAACGGCATGTTCGCCTTCGCGCTCTGGGATCGGAGGGAGCGGCGGCTCGTGCTCGCCCGGGACCGCCTGGGCATCAAGCCGCTCTACTACGGCTGGGCCGGCGACACCCTGGTGTTCGCGTCCGAGCTGAAGGCGATCCGGGCTCATCCGGGATTTCGCGGTGAGATCGATCGCGGCGTGCTGTCGCTCTACCTGCGCCACGACTACGTGCCGGCGCCGCACTCGATCTACCGCGGCGTGTTCAAGCTGCCGCCGGGCACGTTCCTCGAGATCGATGCCGCGGCGGCGCGGACGGCGGCGGCGCCGGTCGCGTACTGGTCTGCGGAAGCCGCGATCGAGCGCGGGCTCGCGGATCCTTTTCGCGGCACTCCGGGAGAAGCGGTCGACGAGCTCGCGGCGCTGCTCGCGGACGCGGTGCGCATGCAGATGGAGTCGGACGTACCGCTCGGCGCGTTCCTCTCGGGTGGCGTCGACTCGAGCACGGTCGTCGCGCTCATGCAGTCGCAGTCGAGCCGGCGCGTGAAGACCTTCACCGTCGGCTTCCCGGAAAGTACGCACGACGAGTCGGCGCACGCGAGTGCCGTCGCCGCGCACCTCGGCACCGATCACACCGAGCTTCGGGTCTCGCCCGAGAGCGTGCTCGCCGTCGTGCCCCGCCTGGCCGAGTGGTACGACGAGCCGTTCGGCGACCCGTCCGCGATCCCGACGTTCGTCGTCTGCGAGATGGCGCGCACGCACGCCACCGTCGCGCTGTCGGGCGACGGCGGCGACGAGCTCTTCGCCGGGTACTCACGGTACTTCTGGGGCGATCTGCTGATCCGGCGGCTCCGGCCCCTGCCCGCGTGGCTGCGGCCGATCGCCAAGCGAGCGATCCAGGGGGTCCCGCTCGACGCCTACGACGGCGCCGCGCGCCTGCTGCCGCGAAGCGTCCGGCCGCCGCTCCTCGGCGATCGCGCTCACAAGCTCGCCGAGGTCATCGAAGCGCCGACCCCGGATGCGACGTACCGGCGGCTCCTCAGTCACTGGAACGGGCCGCCAGTCGTGGGCGGCGCCGAGGAGCCGGCAGCGATCCCGTGGAACGAGATCGGCCGCGAGCGGATTCCCGAGCTCATCGGCCGCATGCAGGCGATCGATCTCTCGAGCTACCTGCCGGACGACATCCTCGCGAAAGTGGACCGCGCGAGCATGGCGGTCAGCCTCGAGGTCCGTGTTCCGCTTCTCGACCACCGGGTCGTCGAGCTCGCCTGGCGGCTACCCTTCGCCTTCAAGGTGCAGGGCGGTGTGACGAAGTGGATCCTCCGCCAGGTTCTCGAGCGACACGTGCCGCGAGCGCTGGTCGACCGCCCGAAGATGGGATTCGGCGTGCCGCTCGATCGCTGGCTGCGCGGGCCGCTTCGCGATTGGGCGGAGGCGCTCCTCGACGAGCGCCGCCTGGCGGGCGAGGGAATGATCGATCCCGCTCCCGTCCGCCGTCGCTGGGCGGAGCACCTCGCCGGACGGCGTAACTGGCAATACGCCCTGTGGAACGTGCTCATGTTCCAGGCGTGGCACGACCGTTGGCACTGAGCGGGCAACGGCGGGAGCTCGCCTTCGCGGCGCTCTTCCTGGTGGTGTGGATCGGCGCGCCGTTCTGGCGGATCGCGACGCTCCGCGCGGTCAACATCCAGGACGACATCTACGCGAGCGACCTGTGGAACGACCGGTTGCCGGCGCGTGCGTTCGTCGGCCGGACCATCGCCCGCGGGGAGCTGCCGCTGTGGACACCGGGGATCTACACCGGCTTCCCGGCGCTCGCGGACGTCGAGTTCGGCGCGCTCTATCCCTCGAACCTGCTGCTCTTCGGCAGCCTTCCTCCCTACGTCGCCTTCGCCTACGCGCAGCTGCTGCCGCTCTTCCTCGCCGGCCTCGGCGTCCACCTGCTCGCGCGACGGCTCGGCATCGGGCGTGGCGGATCGCTGCTCGCCTCCGGCGCGTTCGCGCTCTCGGGCTTCTTCGTCTGTCACCTGCGGCAGCTGAACATGATCGACGCGGCATGCTGGATTCCGTTCGTGCTCCTGGGGGTCGAGAAGCTGCTCGCAACGCCGCGGGCTCCCGCGCTGGCGATGCTGGCGCTCGTCTGGGCGGTCCAGTGTCTCGCCGGCCATCCGCAGATCTCGTACTTCACCGCGCTGGCTCTGGTCCCCTATACGGTCGCTCGCTGGCGGATCGTACGTGCGGGCGAGACCGGCCGCGGCCTCGGCCTGCTCGACTGGGTCCGCGTCTTCGTCACCGACCGCTCGGTCCTGGCGGTCGTTCTCGGCGTCGCGCTCGGCACCGTGATCGCGGCGATACAGCTCTTGCCCGGTCTCGAGCTGGCGGCCCTCAGCCATCGCCGCGGCGGTTTCCCGTACGAGCAGGCGGCGGCGTTTCCCGCGGCAGCGGGGAGCGCGCTGACGTTCCTCATCCCGTACTGGAACGGAGATCCCGCGACGGACACCTTCCGCGGCTCCGGTCTCTTCTGGGAGCAGT
>JAXDLK010000292.1:0-9393 GCA_034666665.1 Candidatus Binatota bacterium | reverse complement strand
AATTCCCGTGCCGTCGAGTAGCTCTTGACGCGAAGGCCGGCGGATTCGAACAGCCATCTGAGCGATTCCCGAAGATCGGCATCGTCGTCGACGATGAAGACCGTCGGGGCCCTCTCGTTCATGACTGGCTCTTCTTCGTTCGGGACGGGGGTCTTGCGGCTGGTTCAGCCACTGCCAAACATTTTCGTCGGGGCGGCGGGTTTTGCAAGCATTTTCGCATCGAGACACAGTCGGGGATGACCCCGACTCGTCTTCGCCCTGCTTCAAATACGGGTCTTTCCTGATGGCGCGAAATCCTCCGGGCTGCTGAAAGCGGTTCCAGCACGAGAGGTGACCGAATGTTCAGAGACAAAGACCGACCGACATACCCGGAGGCCACGAGGGACGCCTCCACGATGGCCGATGACTGTATCGCATTCACCGCGAGCTTCCTGCCCCGCAGAGTTCCGGTCTGCCTTCCCGAGGTATCTCTCGTGGTGGCGATCTTCGAGGACGCAGTCGGCTGCGTCCTGCAAGCCAGGCGGGGAGTGACGCCGGAGCAGTCCGCGGAAGCCTTCGAATGGATCGCGTCCAACGGCCGCGAATGGCCCTTCGCCTTCGTCAATGTCTGCGATTTCCTCGGCATGGACCCGGAAGCGGTGCGGGCGCGACTGCGAATCGGGTACGAAGGTACCGCCAATGGATCGAGTGGTCGGTCGATCGCGCTCGCGGATGCGGGATGAAATGGGGCTGCGAGACCGCCTCTCCTGCAACCACGGTCGTTTCGTGGATCTTCACCATGATGGCCGCCGGGTAGCGGCGGTCCGCGGCGCATTTCGGCAGAGCGCGTCCACCAGATAACCTCGAAGTGTCGCGCCGGGAGCGAGGGTTGCTCGTCCGGTGCGCCGACCCGAACGTGGCCTCTCCCGCGATTTCGTCCGAGCCGGCCGTTCCCGCCGCCACCAGCAGCACGAGCCGGCGCTTCTCGCCGTGGAAGCTCTTCCTGGTCAGCTTCTCGATCCTGTTTCTCGAGATGGCCGCGATCCGCTGGCTGAACGCTTCGGTCGGCGTCCTCTCGTACTTCAACAACCTGATCCTCGTCTCCACCTTCTTCGGGCTCGGAGTGGGGTGCATGCTCGCGCGCGCGCGGCGTTCGCTGATCGTCTGGTTCGCACCCGCCTTTCTGCTGATGGTGGTCGCGGTGGTGCTCCTCCAGCGCTACGGCATCCAGATCAGCTACACGGGCGACGTGATCTTCGCGGGCAACCAGGACTACTACCAGACGAGCCTGCTCGAGGTTTCCGCCTCTGCGCTCGCCGGCGTGCTGCTCAACGTCTGCTTCTTCGTGATCCTCGGACAGGAGCTCGGAAAGCAGCTCGAGAACGCCGGCGCCCCCTTGATCGCATACGCCTACGACATCGGCGGGAGTCTCGCCGGCGTCGTCGCCTATGCGGCGCTCGCCGGTCTGCAGACGCCGCCGCACGTCTGGTACGGCGTCGCGCTTCTCGTCCTCCTGGTCTTCCTGCAGGATCGGCCGAGGTGGCTGCTCGGCAGCGCCGTGCTCGGCATCGTCGCGGTGCTCGCGATGCTCTCGACGTACGCCGGAGCGGACTGGTCGCCGTACTACAAGGTGGAAGCGCGGCCGTATCAGCGCGCCGAGGACCGCGATTTCGGTTACGCGATCCTGGTCGACAACCTGCGCATCCAGGACGCACTGAAAGTGGGTCCGGAGCTCGAGAACACGCCGCTCTGGGGATGGCTCCCGTACTACGAGCTGCCCTATCACTTCATCCGGCCGAACAAGGTGCTGGTGCTCGGGGCCGGGTCCGGCAACGAGGCGGCGATGGCCTATCTTCTCGGAGCGAGGAACATTCATGCCGTCGAGATCGATCCGGTGATCGCCGGCTACGGCAAGACGCTGCACCCGTACCGCCCGTACGCCTCGCCGAACGTGCAGGTGATCGTCGACGATGCCCGCTCGTACGTGTCGCGGACGTCGGAGCGCTACGATCTGATCCTGATGTCGGCGCTCGATTCTCACAAACAGATCGCCGGCGGCTCGAGCCTTCGCCTCGAGAGCTTCGTCTACACGGTCGAGTCGTTCGCGCGCATCCGCGAGCTGCTCGCACCGGGCGGTGTCTTCTGCCTGAGCTTGAGCTCGGCGCGTCCGTGGATGGGTCCGCGCGTCTTCTGGAGCCTCGCCGAGGCGTTCGGCCGGCCGCCGCGCGTGTTCACGTCGGTGAACAGTCCGTTCCAGTCGGTGTCGTACGTGTACGGGCCCGACGAGGTCTTCCAGCGGGATCTTCTCGCCGGTACGCGGCCGATCGCCGAACGCCCCGGCGATTCGCGGGAAGGCGTGACGCTCGCGACCGACGACTGGCCGCACCTCTACCTGCGCGATCGATCGGTGCCGCCGCTCTACCGGATCGTGCTCGGCATCCTCGTGCTGGTGAGCACGGCGACCGTGCTCGGCATCGAGCCCGCGGTCCGCCGCCCGAACCTGCACTTCTTCTTTCTCGGGGCGGGCTTCATGTTGCTCGAGACCCGCAGCGTGACGCAGATGGCGCTGCTCTTCGGCTCGACGTGGAGCGTGAACGCGGTGGTCTTCGCCTCGATTCTCGTCACGATCCTGATCGCCAACGGCTTGGTCCTCGCCGGGAAAGCGCCGCGTCCGCGGACGTGCTTCGCGATCCTCCTGCCGTTCCTCGCTCTCGCGTACTTCCTGCCGCTCGAAGGCCTGCTCGGACTCTCGGTGCCGGCACGGCTCGGCGCGGCGGTCTCGGTGGTCGGATTCCCGGTCCTCTGGGCGGCGTTCGTCTTCTCGCAGTCGTTCCGCGATCAGACGGAGCTCGGCAGAGCGTTCGGTTCGAACCTCCTCGGAACGGTCGTCGGCGGCGGGCTCGAATACCTGAGCAACGCATGGGGACTGAACGCACTCTACCTGGTGGCGCTCGCGCTCTACGCCGGAGCCGCCGTGTTCCTCCCGCGGCGAGCGCAGCGGCCCGCCTGAGGGGCCGCGCCTTGAACCCCGGCGCGAGCGCGTGTTAACTCCGCGGGGTTTCCTCCTCTCACGGCGAGCGCATGCACAAGATCAAGGTCCAGACCACGAACCGTCGGGAGATCACCGACATCACCGCGCTCGTGAGTCGCGTCGTCCGCGAGATCGGGGTGATGAAGGGCATCTGCCACGTGTTCGTGCCCCATACGACCGCGGCGGTCACGCTCAACGAGAACACGGATCCGAACGTCCGGCACGACATGCTCGGCGCCCTCGACCGCATGGTTCCGCAGGAAGCGGAATACCTGCACGCGGAAGGGAACTCTCCGGCGCATCTGCTCGCGACGCTGGTGGGTAGCTCGGAGACCGCCTTCGTCGAGAACGGGAAGCTCGTTCTCGGAGCCTGGCAGGCGCTCTACCTCTGCGAGTTCGACGGGCCGCGCATGCGAACGGTGCTGATCAAGATCATCCCGGGCTGAGCGGGCCATGCCCCGGCAGATCAAGCGATACGGCAACCGCAAGCTCTACGACAGCGAGGAGAGCCGGTACGTCACGCTCGACGACATCGCCTCGTTCGTTCGGGCGGGCGAGGACGTCCGTGTGGTCGACAACGACACCGCCGAGGACCTGACGGCGATCACCTTCGCGCAGATCATCCTCGAGCAAGAGCGTCGTGCCAGCGGCTTTCTTCCCGCGGCGGTGCTGCGTCGCATGATCGAGCAGGGCGAAGCGGCGATCCACGGCCTCGCGCAGCGAGTCGACAAGGAGGTCGAGGTGATCCGCTCGATCGGCGAGCGCGCGGGCAAGCGCGTGCAGGAGATCGTCGGCCGCGGCGCCCCCGGAGGCAAGGGGCTGCTCGACGAGCTGCTCGCCGTGCCGCAGCGTCGGCTCGAGGAGCTGCAGAAGCGGGTCGACGACGGCGTCCGCCAATCGATCGATCGGTTCCGATCGGTCCCCGCCGTCGAGCGGGAGCTCCGCCGGATCGAGCGATCGATCCAGCGGCTCGAGCAGATCCTCGGCCGGGCGCGGAACGCTGCCGACGCGAACGACGCGCCTGCGGAGCGGAAAGAACCAGAGGAAAGGTGAGGCCCGCGGGCGCGCGCTCAGCGGCTCAGGAACACCGGGCAGGGCGCATTTCGGAGAACGAACTCGGTGGTGCTGCCGAGCACCATCTCGACGATTCTGGAATGTCCGTAGGCGCCGATCAGCAGGAGGTCGTGCCCGCGGTCGCGGATCGCCTCGACGATCGGCTCGGGCGCGGTGCCCGTGAGGCGCGAGAACGTGACCTCGACCGGGTAGGGCTCGAAGTAGCGGCGCGCTTCGTCGAGCACCTTGTCTCCGGCGGCCTCGTCCTTGGCCACGTGCACGACGGTGAGCGGTAGCTTCGCCGACGCGCAGAACTCCGCGGCCAGCTGCATCGCCGCGGCGGATCGCGAGCTGCCGTCGTAGGCGAGCATCGGCTTCTGGATTCCCGACCACTGCAATGGACAGACGAGAAGCGGCTTCGGACATTTCCGCGTGACGCTCTCGGAGGTGCCGCCGAGGAGACCGGTCGAGAACTTTTCGTTGATGCCTCGCCGGCCGATCACCACCAGGTCCGCGGTCCGTGCGCGTTCGCAGATCTCGTTGGCGATGATGCCCATGTCCATCGCCGTCTCCGCCCGGACGCCGGCCTCGGTGGCACGGTCGACGAACTCGTTCAGCATCGCCCGACCGCGCTCCTGGAGCACCTCGCGCATGCGTGACGAGAAGTCGAGATAGGGCTCGAAGCCGAGCGAGCCGGAGATGTCGTGGAGGAACGAGCCCTCGATCGACACGATGTCGATCACGTGGAGCCCGCTGATCGTGGCGTCGAAGCGCTGCGCGAACCAGATCGCGTGCTCGACCGCCGAACGCGCGTGCTCCGACCCGTCGATGCCGACGAGGATGTTCTTGATCATCGCGACCTCGAGGAGCGGGGTGGCTCCTGCCTGCACCGTTAGCCGGGAACGCGGGCGCCTGCAAGGACGCGGGCGCCTGCAAGGACGCCGGCGCCTGGACAAAGCGGAGCGCCGCCATTAAGACTCGTCGCGTGCAGAGACGCCGTGCGACGGGTGCACGACGGGCCCCCGAGCGGCGCTGGAAGATCGAGGCGATGCTCGAGGAGCTCCGGGAGCTCGCCGTGCGGCTCGGCTTTCGCGTCCGTGAGGAACGGTTGCTGCGCGAGGTCGGCTACCGCGTTCGCAGCGGCGTCTGCCGCGTGCGGGACGAGAAGGTGATCTTCGTCGACCGCGAGCTCGAGCCCTCGAGCCGGCTCGAGGTGCTGATCGAGGAGCTGTCCGCCTGCGACCTCGGCGACGTGTACGTCTCACCGGAGCTCCGCCGCCTGCTCGGCAAGGAGGAGCGGCCGGCCGAGACCGATTCGCGGTGAGCCGCGCCTCGGAGACGAGCCGCCGGTCGCGTGACGACGCCGAGCGCCTCGTCGAGTTTCAGCGCTGGCTGAAGGAGCGTGGGCTCAAGGCGACGTCCCAGCGGGACGAGATCGCGCGCGTGTTCTTCGGCTCCGGCCGCCACATCAGCGTCGAGGAGCTGTACCACGACGTCCGCAAGGTCAGCCCACGCGTGGGCTACGCCACCGTCTACCGGACCCTTCGTCTGCTGAAGGAATGCGGCCTCGCGGCGGAGCGCCACTTCAACGACGGGGAGGCGCGGTACGAGCGAGCCGAAGGCGAGGCACAGCACCACGACCATCTCATCTGCGAGCGCTGCGGCCGCATCGTCGAGTTCGCAGACCTCGAGATCGAAAGTCTCCAGGAGGCCGTGGCGCGGAAGCAGGGCTTCGTCATCACGCGGCATCGCCTCGAGCTCTACGGGATCTGCCGCGAGTGCCGCGAAGGAGCATAGAATTGGGGGACGTTTCACACAATGAGCACAATTAGATGGGCGCCGATCCCGTCGGGAGGGAAATGTGCTCAATGTGTGAAACGTCCCCTCAAATGCGAAAGAGGCGGCGGGCGTTCGCGGTGGTGACGGCGGCGATCTCCTCGACCGGCCGCTCGAGCGCGCCGGCGAGGACGCGGACCACGTCCGCGACGCGTGCCGGCTCGTTCCGTCCGCCGCGCCGCGGCTCCGGCGCCAGATAGGGCGAGTCGGTCTCGACGAGCAGGCGATCGAGCGGAACGCGCCGCGCCGCCGCGCGCACGTCCGCGGCGTTCCGAAAGGTGACGATGCCGCTGAAGGAGACGTGCAGCCCGAGATCGAGAAACGGCTGCACGTCTTCGGGTCCGTAGGTGAAGCAGTGCATCACGCCCTCGATCCCACCCGGCGCTTCCTCGCGGAGGATCGCCGCGGTCTCGGACGCCGCGTTCCGGCTGTGGATCACCAGCGGCCGCTCGCGCTCGCGCGCGAGCACGACGAAGCGACGGAACGCGTCCCGCTGCCGATCCCGCGGCGAGAAGTCGTAATGGAAATCCAGGCCGGTCTCGCCGATGGCGACGACCTCCGGCCGGAGAGAGAGCTCGGCCACTTCGCGCCAGAGCGCCTCGTCGAGGCCCGCCGCGTGGTGCGGGTGGATGCCGACGACCGCACGGCAGTCGGACTCCCGCTCGGCGAGCGAGATCGCCCGGCGGCTGGTCTCGGAATCGCCGCCCGCCGCGACCACCAGGAAGCCGCGCACGCCCGTGGCGCGGGCCCGTGCGAGCACCTCGTCCCGGTCTTCGTCGAACTCCGGTTCGGCGACGTGGCAGTGGGAGTCGAAGAGATCTAGCGTCACGCGGGAGGGGCGTCGAGCCGCGGGAAGAGCGGCACGGGTGCGTTCACCCGGTGGCCGGGTGGGATCCGAGACGCCGCATCCGCGCCGTACCGCTCGGTCGCGTCGGCGGGGAGCCCGAGCAGCTGGACCATCCGGTCGGCGGTGTCCGGCAGGAACGGGGCCGCGAGCGAGGCGCTTCTCGCCAGCGCGTCCACGAGCACGCGAAGGATCGTGCCGACGCGCGGCATCTCGCTCTTCGACTTCGCGAGCGTGAACGGCGCCGTCTCGACGATGTACTTGTTCGCGCGGTCGGTGGCCCGGAAGAGGCTCTCGAGCGCGCGGCCGAAGGCGAGCTTCGACATGTGTCCGTCGATCTCCGCCTCCGCGGAACGGAACGCATCCTCGACCTCGCGGTCGATCGACTCCGGGCATGAGGCGGGCGGCACCTCGCCGCCGAAGTAGCGGTGCACCATCGAGAGCGTGCGGCTGACGAGGTTCCCCAGGTTGTTCGCGAGATCCCCGTTGTAGCGGCCGACGAGCGCTTCCTCGCGGAAGTCGGCGTCGAGACCGAAGACGCTCTCGCGGAGCAGGAAGTAACGAAACGAGTCCCGGCCGTAGCGGGCGATCATGTCGCGCGGCGCCACCACGTTGCCGAGGCTCTTCGACATCTTCTGTCCCTCGACCGTCCAGTATCCGTGGACGTTCAAGTGCCGGTAGAGCGGAAAACCGGCGGACATCAGGAAGGTCGGCCAGTAGATCGCGTGCGTCTTGAGGATGTCCTTGGCGATCACGTGCTCCGCGGCGGGCCACATGCGCGCGAAGAACTCGCCCCCGCGAACGGCGGCGGCGCTCGTGTAGTTGAGCAGCGCGTCGATCCACACGTAGAGCACGAACGCGGCGTCGAACGGCAGCTCGATGCCCCACGTGAGACGGCTCTTCGGACGCGAGATCGAGAGGTCCTCGAGGGGCTCGCGGAGAAAACCGAGCACCTCGTTGCGAAAGCGTTCGGGCCGGATCCAGTCGGGGTTCGCTTCGATGTGCGCCACCAGCTGCTTCTGATAGCGGCTCATGCGGAAGAAGTAGTTCTGCTCGCGCCGGAGATCGGGCACCGTGCGGTGGTCCGGACAGCGCCCGTCGACCAGCTCCTTCTCCGTGTAGTAGCGCTCGCAACCGGTGCAGTAGAGCCCCTCGTACTCGCCGAAGTAGATGTCGCCGCGCTCGTGCACGCGCGCGACGACTTCCTGGACGTGTCGCACGTGCTCGGGATCCGTGGTGCGGATGAAGTGGTCGTAGGTGATGCCGCATTCGTCCCAGGTGGAGCGGAAGAGCGCCGACAAGCGGTCGGCGAACTGCTTCGGGCTCTCGCCGGCGGCCGCGGCGGCCTCGGCGATCTTCTCGCCGTGCTCGTCGGTACCGGTCAGGAAGAACGTGTCCGCGCCGCGGCTCCGCCAGTATCGCGCGAGCGTATCGACGACCACCATCGTGTACGTGTGGCCGAGGTGAGGCTCGGCATTGATGTAGAAGATCGGCGTCGTCAGGTAGATGCGGTCCACGGCGGCGCGAGAACGGCGGTCAGCGGGCCTCGGGACCGGCGGGGGCATTCTTCGGCTGGACGAGGTCCTCGAGCGTGACCTCGACCTCGGCGCCGTCCTCGTCGCGGCGCACGACGACCGACTGCCGGATCGGCTGCTGCCGCACGACGGTCCCGTCGCCTTTCACGCAGACGACGCGCGTCCCCGGGCGCGGGAGCTCGCGCTTGAGCTCGAGGTACGTGTCGTACTCGTAGCGCAGGCAACACTTGAGGCGGCCGCACATCCCCGCGAGCTTCGACGGGTTCAGCGACAGGTCCTGCTCCTTCGCCATCTTCACCGAGACGGCGTGGAACTCGCGCAGCCACGAGGAACAGCAGAGCTCGCGGCCGCACGGCCCCATGCCGCCGATGAGCTTGGTCTCGTCGCGGGCGCCGATCTGGCGCATCTCGATGCGCATGCGCAGGCGGTTCGCGAGGTCGCGGACGAGCTCGCGAAAGTCGACGCGGCGCTCGGCGAAGAAGAAGAAGGTCGCCTTGCCGCCGTCGAGCGAGTGCTCGACCTTCACCAGCTTCATCTCCAGACGCTTCGCTCGCACGAGCGAAACGGCGGTGCGGTGACTCTCCGCCTCGCGGCTCTGGGCGGCATCCTCACGCGCGAGGTCCTGCTCGTCTGCCTTGCGGACGACGCGCGCGAGCTTGCCCGGATCCGCGGCGGCGCCAGCGGCGAGCACCACGGTCGCGAGCTCCGGCCCGCGGTCCGTGTCGACGACCACGCGATCGCCGGCTGCCAGCGGAAGGCCGCCGGCATCGCACGCGAGCAGCGGTCCCGCGGTGCGGAACTGCACGCGGACGGTCGGCGCCAGCGGCTCGCTATCGGGCGTCATCGAGTTCACCGTCCGGGGGCCGGAGTCTCGCGATCCGGAAGAGCAACCGCTCCATCGCGAGCGATCTGTTCGCGTTTCGCTCGAGGTCGGAGCGCGCTTCGACCGCGGCTTCGAGCGCCCGGAGCGCTCGAAGGACCCTCGCGGTTTTCTCGGGAGCTGTCAAACCGTCGGTGGTTTCGCCCCCGTCGAGCGCGAGCGGGCCCGCGGCGTCCCGGCGGAGCCGTTTCCAGAGGATCTCCACGATCATCTCGACCACCGGCGCCGCGATCTT
>JAXDLK010000291.1:0-15664 GCA_034666665.1 Candidatus Binatota bacterium | reverse complement strand
GCGGCGAAGGCCGGGATCGTCGGCTTCACCCACGCGACGGCGCTGGAGCTCGCCGAGCACGGTGTCACCGTCAACGTGATCGCTCCCGGCCTGATCCTGCACGAGGGCCTGCGGGCGCTTTTTCCCGAAAGCACGTTCGAGGAAATGATCCGCGGAATCCCGATGAAGCGCGCAGGCCGCCCGGAGGAGATCGCCGGCGTCATCGCCTTCCTGCTCTCGGACGCCGCCGCGTACGTGACTGGCCAGACGATCCACGTGAACGGCGGCCTCTACCTCCCGGGCTGAATCTCCGTGAGAACCGCCTGTATGCCGTCGGCGGGCCGCATCAACCTCCCCGCCAACACTCGAAACCCGCGATCTCGAAATGCCGGTCGAAGCCGATCACCTGACGATCACGGCGCGCCGCCATGATCGCGAAGCTCGTGGCGTCCGTATACGTGACCGATTGGTCCGCGAAACGACGTATCCACTCCATGGCGGCGTCATGATGGGTGCGCGCCACGAACTCGAAGGACAAGCGGTCGAGTGCCGTGATTCGCTCGACGGCGGCGAACGCCGCGGCGATCCCGGCGCGAAAGAGGAGCAGCCGGTGGACCTCGGCCAGCACGAGGTTCGACGTCACCAGGGCCGTACGCCTGCGCGCCACTTCGCGAAACAGTTTGGCGGCTTCCGAATGATGCCGGTCGCGCCGGCTGAGGAGCGCGATCCACCCGCCGCTATCGACGTACACGGGGACGCTCACGCCGCTTCGTCCCGCCGTAGCGTGCAGACCCTTCGGCGACGACGTACGTCTCGTCCAGATAGCGGTCGAAGTGCTCACTCGCGTCTTCAGGCAATCCGTCGATCATCCCACTGAGCGCGAGGATCGGGTCCGCCCCCCGTGGCCGCGTGAGAGCCCTGATCGCGGCCCGCACCGCCTGCGACTTGGTCCATCCTCGCGTGCGCGCCCACTCCTCGAGCCGCCCGAGATCCTCTTCGTCGAGGTAAACCTGCAGCGGCTTCATCATGAGCAACATGGTTAATCAATCATGAAATATGCGTCAATCGATCATCGAGCAGACCGTCGACCGAGCAACGCCTCTGATGCCCCCGGGAGCCTCGTCGGAAGAATGACGGCTCCGAGCGGACGGCTTCGCGTCATCTCGATGTCGTTTCGGCTCGAACCGCATGCGCCGGACGCGACGGCGGCGGCAGGATCGCCGGCAGGGCCAGCCCCAGCAGCAGCGCGCCGATGCCACCGATGACGTACGGCTGGTCCGGTCCCAGATGCTCGAACAACCACCCCGTGATCACGTTCGAAGCGATCCCCCCGACGCCCACGCCCGCCATCGCCAGAAGGCCCTGCCCCGTCGAGCGCAGGCGGTCGGCGAGCGCCGCCTCGAGGTACAGAGGACTGCCGACGAGGAGACCCGCGACCACGACGCCGTGCAGCGCCTGGACTGCATAGACGACGCCGAGATCGTGAGAAAATCCGCAGACGAGCCACCGGAGGCCGCCGGCGAGCGTGCCGACGGCCAGCAGCGTCCGCGCGCCGAACTTCCGCAGGCCGGCGCCGGAGAGCGCCACGAGAGGGATCTCGGGGAGAAGCATCACCACCCACATGAGACTGAGCGCGTCCAGGTCGCCGCCGCGCGCGCGGAGATACACCGGGAAGAGGCTCATCGGGCCCTGGAGGAACAGGTAGGCGAGAAACGAGAACGTCAGGATGCCGGCGATCGGCGGATGGCGGCGGAGGTCCAGCCATTCGCGCCGCGCGACGGAGACGGGAACGGCGCGGGCGCGCGGGAGCGCCAACGTCGAAGCCGCTGCGAGCACCCCGAGCCCCGCCGCCACCGCGAAGAGAGACCCGAGCGCCGGCTCGGAGACCCCGCCACCGGGCACGACGGGTACCGCCGACTGGAATCGATCGAGCATCCAGGGATAACCGACGACGCACACCAGGTAGCCGATGGTTCCCCACACGCGGACGCGTCCGAAACGTGAGCTGCCGTCGGCCCCGAGTGCCGCCAGGCTGACGGAGATTCCGAGCGGGAGAACGGCCGTTGAGAACGCGGCGAGAACGGCGGCACCGGCGACGAGCGCCGGGAACCCCCGGACCGTGCCGAGCGCCGCCTGCGCAATCGACGCGACGAGCGTCACGCAGCCGAGGACGCGCGTGGCGGCGCCGGTGCGATCGGCGACGATGCCCCACGCGGTCGGCGCCACCATGCTGACCAGCGGAAACACGGCGAGCACCACCCCGACCTCGCTCCCCGAAAGGCCGGCGTTCTCCTTCAAGTAGAGCGCGAGGAACGGATAGAAGATCCCCATCGCGCCCATGTAGAGGAACCAGAACGCGGAGAGCGCCAGTTGCGGTGCCGCCACGGCGAGGAGAATCGCCGATCCCCTTGCGCGAGAGAAGCAGCCGACGATAGACAGGCGCCGGGTCGAGTCGTTGCGCAGCGATCATCGAAAGACTCGGGCATCGTGGTGGCTCTGGCTGGCGCTGGCGGCGCTCGCGCTGCCGGTCGTCTCGCCGGCGGGCGACTCCAAGGCTCTGCTGGAAAGCCGGTGCGGCGCCTGTCACCAGCGGCTCCCGGAGGGCGGGCTCCGCCGCATCTCCGCCGCGCGAAAGACGCCGGAGGCCTGGGGCATGACCGTGATGCGCATGATGCGCATCCACGGCGTCCGTCTTTCCGACGATGACCGTCGCGCGATCGTCAAGCACCTCGCAGACACCCAAGGGCTCGCGCCCGACGAAGCCCGCGAGTACCGCTACATCCTCGAGCGGCGGCCGCCGGCCGTCGAGCACGAGGACGAGGAGATGACCGTGATGTGCGCGCGCTGCCACAGCTACGCGCAGATCGCGCTCCAGCGCCGCGACGAGGCGGAGTGGCGACGGCTTTCGCACTTCCACCTCGGGCAGTACCCGAGCCTCGAGTACCACTCGCGCGGCCGCGACCGGAACTGGTGGGAGATTGCCTCGGGCGAGATCCCCGCTCGCCTGGCGGAGCTCTACCCCTTCGATACCGACGAATGGACGGAGTGGCGGAAGAACGCGAAGGCGGACCTGGCCGGCACCTGGCGCGTGACGGGCCATCACCCGGGGAAAGGCGGCTACGAGGGACGCGCGGACGTCGTGCGCTCGGGCACCGACGAGTACCGCATCGCGATGAAGATCCGCTACGCGGGTGGGGAAACCGCCACAGGCCGCGGGACCGCGGTCGTGTACACCGGCTACGAGTGGCGTGGGTCGCTCGACCTCGGCGGCGAGAAGGTCCGCCAGGTGCTCGCCGCGGACGAGGACGGAGACAGTCTCTCCGGCCGCTGGTTCCTGGAGGATCACGACTCCCTCGGCGCGGACATCGAGGCCGTGCGCGTCACGGCGGCCGACACGCAGGTGCTCGCGGTCGAGCCACCGTTCCTGAAGGCTGGCAGCCAGGCCAAGGTGGCGATTCACGGTATCGGCCTCTCCGGTGCTCCCGCGCTCGGCGACGGCATCCGCGTGCTCGGACATCCCGAGGGCGCCGGCGACACGATCACCGCGGTGATCCAGGTCGAGCCCAATGCCACCGAGGGATCGCGAGACGTGAGCGTCGGCGAGGCGAAGACGGAGGCGCTCTTCACCGTCTATTCCGAGATCGACGCGCTGCGGGTGGAGCCCGATTTCGCGATCGGCCGCGTCGGCGGCGGCGGCGGCCCGATCCCGGCGGTGCCCGTCCAGTTCGAGGCGGTCGGATACCTGAACGGAGCCGACGGCGAGCCCGGCACCGACGACGACCTCCGCGTCGGCGTCCTCCCGGCGGATTGGTCGGTGACCGATTACAACGAGGCGGCGCGCGCCATGAAGGATTCGGAGTTCGCCGGCGAGATGAAGGCCGGCGGACTCTTCGTCCCGGCTGCCGCCGGCCCGAACCGGAAACGGAAGTTCTCGACGAACAACGCCGGGGACCTGACGATCACGGCCCGCGCGAACGACGGCGGCACCAAGCTCGAGGCCACGTCGCACCTGATCGTCAGCGTACAGCGGTGGGTGGATCCCCCGATCCGATGACCCTGTCACTGATCACGGACAACGCACACGAGGTGCGGGTCGGCGGGCGCCGGATTCTCTTCCACGTGCCGACGACGAGCCTGCTCGAGCTGGACGAGCTCTCCGGCGAGCTCCTCGATCTCTTCCGCGAGCGCTCCACCGTCGAAGCGGAGGATGTCCGCTCGCGCTTCGACGGCCGCTTTCCCGCCGGCGACGTCGTCACGGCGCTCCGCGAGCTCCTCGATCTGAACGTCGTCAGCGACGGCGGCCGCGCACCCGAGCGCGCGCCGGTGGCGGTCACCGACGTGCCACTCTCGACGATCGTGCTCAACGTCACCACCGGCTGCAATCTGAGCTGTGGCTACTGCTACAAGGAGGACCTCGCGACTCCGGCGCGCGGCGAGCGGATGACGTTCGAGACCGCCGTGCAGGCGATCGAGCTGCTGCTCGTGCAGGCGGCATCCCGGCCGCGCGTGAACGTGGTCTTCTTCGGCGGCGAGCCGCTGTCGAACTTGCCGCTCGTGCGGCGGGTGGTCGAGCATGCCGAGGAACGAGTCACCGCCGCGGGCAAACAGGTGGACTTCAGCCTGACCACGAACGCCACGCTGCTCACCGACGCGACGATCGAGTGGCTCGACGCGCACCGCTTCGGCCTCACGGTCAGCATGGACGGCCCGAAGGCGCTTCACGACCGGCACCGCCGGACGGTCGGCGGCGAAGGCACCTACGACGTGGTCGCGCGGAACGCTCGCCGCTTGCTCGAGCGGTATCGCTCGCGCCCGATCGGCGCGCGCGTAACGCTCGCGGGCGGGGTCACCGACGTGGTCGCGATCCATCGCCATCTCCGCGATGAGATCGGCTTCTTCGAGGTCGGCTTCTCACCGGTGACGTCCGGCACGTCGGCGGGCTTCGCGCTGACGCCCGAGGAGCTCGGCGACGTCTTCCGCGGCATGAAGCGGCTCGGCGAAGACTATCTCGAGGCCGCGCTCCGCGACGAGAACATCGGCTTCTCGAACCTGCATCAGGTGCTGACGGACCTCGCCGAGGGCCGGCGAAAGTCGCTGCCCTGCGGCGCCGGCGTCGGCATGCTGGCCGTCGACGGGGCCGGATCCCTGCATCTCTGCCACCGGTTCACCGGCTCGACGATGCCGACGTTCGGCGACGTGCGGGAAGGCGTCGACCGCGACCGCCTCGGGAAGTTCCTCGAAGCCGCGCAGGACCGCAGCGGCCGGCCGTGCGAGACCTGCCGCATCCGCAACCTCTGCGCGGGCGGCTGCTATCACGAATCGTACGCGCGCTTCGGCGATCCGCTCGCACCGGTCGCCCACTACTGCGACATCCTGCGCGACTGGATCGACTTCGGGATCGGCGTCTACGCCCGCATCGCCGAAGCCAACCCCGGATTCTTCGCCCGGCACCTGGAGCCGCGGAGGGCTGCCTGATGAAGCATTTGAAACCGTTGAACGAGAAGGCACGCCGGCTCGCCGCCGCCGCGGATGGCGGCCAGCTCGAGGAAGTGCGGCTGATGCAGGTGGTCCCCGCGGGATGCTCCGCGACCTTCGATCCCGGGTGGGAGGTGGACCCGTTCGGCGGCGTCGCCAGCCTCTGTCAGCCGATGGAGGCGGACCTCTACGGCTGCTCGGATCCGTGCTGGTGGCCCGCGCAGGTGCCGGACACGATGAACACGTATCCCGACTGGAACAAGGGGGCGACCTCCGCGCAGCGTGACTGGCGAAAGCTCGCCGAGGTCTTTCCGAAGAAGTGAAGGCGATGCGGCGAGTCGTTCTCTCCCTGTGCGCGCTGGCGCTCGTCGCCGAGGAGGCGCGCGCCAAGGACTTCCTGCTGACGGCGGTCAAGCCGGACAAGCTCGTGATCGTCGATGCGGCGGCTCGCAAGGTTGCGCGCACCTTCACGATCCCGGGAGGCGGACCCGCACCGGCGACCATCGTGCCGTCGCCGGACGGCAAGGTCGCCTACGTGCTGGCGAACCGGCAGGAGAGCGTGTCGGGCATAGACCTCGAGAGCGGCAAGCAGGTCTTCCGCGCGGACTTCTCCTCGCCCGGGATGCGCGTCAAAGGCATGTACGCGGTCGAGCCCAGCCCGGACGGCAAGGAGCTCTTCGTCTTCCAGTCGCCGGTCAAGCTCGGCCTCGACGAGTACGTCGTCGAGGACACGCGCATCGCGGTCTACGATACTTCGGCGGGAATCGGTGCGAAGCCGGTGCGAACGATCCCCGCGCCCCGCCGGACCGCGGTGCTCGCGTTCTCCCGCGACGGCGCCAAGCTCTACGCGATCAGCTGGGACGTGCAGATCCTCGACCCCAAGACCGGGGAGGTGCTCGGCACGCACGGCGTGCGTCACTGGGACCGCTCGGGCTACGGCGAGCCCGACGTGCTCGCGCTCTGGCCGCAGTGGGAGCAGGCGGGGATCTTCTCGACGCCCTACGTCGCGCCGAAGTCGAACGTGCCGTCGACGGATCCGGGGGCGTTCCGCACCGGCCTGATGACGATCGACCTCGCCACCGGCGACTTCGCCATGGACGACTTCGAGAACACCGGCACGGTGATCTTCTCCTCGGTGGTGAATCCCGTCCGCAAGGACGAGGTCTACATGGTGTACTCCACGCTGACGAAGCTCGATCGCGCGAAGCACGAGATCGTCAAGCGGATCGAGGTCGACCACACCTACTACGCGGTGAACGTGTCGACGGACGGCGAGGAGATCTACCTCGGCGGCACGATGAACGACATCGCCGTCTACTCCACGAAGACGCTCGAGAAGCTCGCCACGATCGAGATGCCGGGAGGCGCCGACCAGGGAATGGCGTCGCTGCGCATCGTCCGCCGCTGACCAGGCGCACCGGCGGCTTCGCCGCCATCGAGCCGCATCCATGACGGTGCTCGTCGGAATCGTCGACAGCGGCGTCGCTCCGGAGCTCGGCGCGTCCGTCGCGGCGACATGCTCGTTCGCCGCCGGCCCGGCGGGAAACGTCTTGCGCGGCGAAGCGGCCGCGGATCGGCTCGGGCACGGCACGGCGATCGTGCGGGTGATCCTCGAGGCTGCGCCAGAGGCACGGATCGTGTCGGCCCAGGTCTTCCACGACAGGATGGTCGCGGCGCCGGCGATCGTCGCCGCCGGCCTTCGCTGGCTGACGGAGATGGGCTGCCACCTGGTCAACCTGAGCTTCGGCGTCGCCGCCGACCGGCAGCTCCTGCGCGACGCCTGCGACGCGGCGGGGCGTGCCGGTGCGATCCTCGTGGCCGCGGCGCCGGCCCGCGGGGCGCCGGCATACCCTGCCTCTTACCTGGGAGTGATCCGGGTTTCAGGCGACGCTCGCTGCGGCCCCGGCGAGATCTCCTCGCTCGGCGGCGAGCCCGCCGACTTCGGCGCCTGTCCCCGCGGAGCCGACGGCAAGCTCCTCGGCGCGAGCATCGCCGCCGCGCGCATCACCGGGATTCTCGCAGCACGGCCGCCGGCGAGCACCGCCGCCCCGCGGGAGTGGCTACACGCCGCGGCCGCGTACCGCGGGCGCGAGCAAAAAGGGGTCGGGAGTCTTTTTCATTCGGTCAGGCGAACCAGCGAGCGCTGACCACTGGAAAAAGACTCCCGACCCCTTTTTCGTGGGAGATTTCAGAACGGCCGCTCGTCGAGGAATCTCCGGACGACGTTCTCGGTGATCCGCGAGACGTTGTTGTCGTACCCTCGGTGCGACAGGCTGCCGCACCAGGCGATCGAGCTCACCGAGAACACGGCGCCACCGTTCGGCGTCTCGTAGAAGACCACGTCCGCGCGCACCCGCGGGTTCTCGGCGCCGCCGATTCCCGGCACGTTGAAGTAGAGCTCCTCGAGCACCTGCAGGTACGAGTTCGTATGATTCACGGAAGACGCGACCAGGAGCGCGTGCGGCGGCGTGCCGAGGTCGATGTCGTAGACGTCGAGCTCGAGCCCGGCGGCGCCGTCGCCGACGAGGCCGAAGTCCCCGATCTTCTCGCCGTCGCCGACGCCGTCGAAGATCCACGCGGCGCGCGGATCGAAGCTGTCCGGCCGGCGGCGGAAGTACGACGATGCGTCGAGCCCCTGCGCGACGAACCCGGTGCCGGCGATCTTCTGCGGCGCGCGCCCGCGGTTCTTCCACGCGCCGCCCATCTCGCCGGTGAGCGACAGGTACTGCTCCCCGGGCTGCGCCTTCCAGGCCTGCGATGCGCCGCCCTTCCGCACCTCGATGATCGCCGGGTTCTCGGGATCGAACGCGGTCACCCAGTAGAAGCCGTTCGCGCCCATGTACATGAAGCGGCCGCCGCGACGCTGGTACGCCTCGACCGCGTCGAGCATCGCGCCCGAGTAGTACTCGGGATGCGTACCGGTCATCACCGCCTGGTAGCGGCCCAGGCACTCGACGCCTTCGCGGTGAAGGTCCTCGTCGGTGAGCACGTCGAACGCGAAGCCCTTGGCGGTCAGCCAGTCGACGAGGTGCAGGTCGGCGTTGAATTGCCAGAGCGACGGCGACGCCGGGTGCGCGTATTTCGGGCGCATGTTGAGGATCGGCCTCAGGCGCGACGAGATCGACACGCCGCTGCCGTCCGAATGGAGATCGTACGTCGAGAGGCCGTACTCGCGGCGCTCGGCGAGCAGCAGATCGAGCCGCCCGAGAACGGGAGCATGCCCGATGATCAGCTGCGTGAACGCGCCGTTCGTCGACAGGTGATCGTTGGCGTACGCCAAGTAGCTCGCCGTCGGGATCAGGAAGAGGAGGGGCGCCGTCGCGGTGCCGCGGGGCGGCCGCACGTAGAACGGGATGTAGTCCTCCTCGTCGCCCTGCCGGAGTCGTGCGGCGTAGACGCCGCTCCGCAGGTCCCCCGGCACCTGCACCTCGAAATCGACCTGCCAGCCGGCGTCGGCCACGTCGTCGTCGTGGAAGTGGATCGCGCCGTATTCCCCCGGCGCGCGCGTGAAGCGGAACTCCTCGGAGCGCCAGTTGTAGCCGGTCATCGCCCGCGACGGCGCATTCACGAGCTCTCCGTGAAGCAGGTTCGGCGACGCGTCGACGATGCGTCTCGGCGAGCCCGCCGCGCCCTCGGCGGCGAAGTCCCACGCGGCCAGCACTTCCTCACCGGCGGGGTTCTCGACCGCGGACGCGATCCGCTCCGGCGGGAGCACGCGGCTGGCGACGCGCGGCCGATCGATCTTGCCGTTGTAACAGCCGCCGGCGACCTTGCGCCCGCCGTCGCCGCCGTCGAAGAAGGCGGCGATCAGCAGCGGGACGTCCTCGCCTGCCGCCGGTCGCACGCCCAGTCGACGCGATACCGACGCGGTCGTCGCCTCGAGCGCGTACGGCAACGAGAACCTGCCGTTCGCGGCGCCGACCAGTGGGTCCTGCCGGACGCGCGCCTCCCCCGATTCGGCATCGAACGACGCCGATGCGAGATACCAGCACCGCCCGACCAGCGGCTTCCCGGAGCTCAACGTCTCGACGCCGCCCTGACCGTCGCCGATCCGGAGCGCGAGGCAGCCTTGCTCGTCGACGAAGAGACCGAAGCCCGCCTGGCGCGGCCCCGACCAGCGCGTCAGAATCCCCTGCAGCCCCTTCTCCGGCGTGGTCGGCCAGATCATGGCCTGCAGGGTGAAGCTGTCGCGGCGCGCGAGCGCGCCCCGGATCCGCACGATGCCGTACGATCCCGGATGCACGGGCTGAGAGCGCGCCGCGTACTCGCGGTTCGCGGCGACCTCGACGAGCTCCTCCTTGAACCCGGGGCCGGCAGGGTTCGTGTCGCCGTTGATCAGGCGGACGAGATCGGCGCGGTAGCTCCCCGCTCCGTCGGCGCTCACGAAGAAGCGGACGGTTTCGCCGGGCGCGGCGCTGATCGGGTCGCAGTAGCCGACGAGGGCCATGGTCATTCCTCCCACAGCCCGAGCGCGTGCAGCCGCTTGCGAAAAACGGCGTGCTCGGCCTCCGCGCGCGAGCGGTAGCCGACGCTCCGGTCGACCCGCGGCGGCTGGCCGCGAACGCCGGTGAGCTCGCCGAGGCACCATTCCTCGTCAGGACGGGTACAGATCACCACCGCCTTGCCGTCGAGCAGAAGGTGGTGCTTCCTCAGATAGTGCAGCACCACCTGGAGGGCGTCGCTGTGCTTCCCGAACGGGTCCCGCCGGTGCTCGTCGACGATCTCGCGCGTGACGCGCGGCCGGATCTCGCGATCGACCATCGCGCGGTCTTCGTCGAGATAGACGGCGAAGTCTCTGGGAACGTCCGGCATCGGCGAGCCCTCCCGCCGGGCTTCTTACAGCGGTGCCTCCGCCCCCTCAACCCGCGTTCGTCCCCGATCGGCGACGCCGCCCAGGAGGATCCGATCGCCGTCACCTCGTTGCCGACCCGACCGAGCGGCGACGGAACCTCAGCGGATCGTCCGCAGGTACTCGCCGGTACGTTCGAGCGCACGCTCGACGTCGGCAGCGATCCGCGCGGCTTCGTCGAGACGGCCGGCACGGGACGCCGTCTCGAGGTCCGCGAGCAGCCGCGCGGCCGCTTGCGCGCCGAGCGTCGCGCTCGCCCCGAGGCACCCGTGCGCGAGCCGCGCCACGTCCACCGCGGAGCCCGCCGCGAGCGCGACGCGTAGATCCCGCCCGAAGCGGTCGATCTCTCCGAGGTAGGTGTCGAAAAGCTCCCGCAGCACCTGCGGATCGTCGATCACCTTGCGCAGGCGCTCGAGATCGACGGGCATGGAATCGTCGGACGGTGCGATCCCCGACCTCCCTGCCCAGGCGTCGACCGTCTTCCGTAGCTCGGACACGTCGATCGGCTTCGCCAGGTAATCGTCCATACCCGCGTCGATGCAGCGCTTGCGTTCGCCTGTCATCGCATGAGCCGTCATCGCCACGATCGGCACGCGCCGGCCCGGCGGCTCCTCCCGCCGGATCTGGCGAGTCGCGTCGTAGCCGTCCATCACCGGCATCTGACAGTCCATGAACACCACGTCGTAGGGAAACCGCATCGCCATCTCGACGCCTTCGTGGCCGTCCGCCGCGAGGTCGACACGACAGCCGATCTTCTCGAGCATCTTCTTCGCGACCTTCTGGTTGACGAGGTTGTCCTCGACCAGCAGCACGCGCGCGCGCGGCGCGCCGTCGGACGCGCTCGGCGGAGGCAGCCCGACCTCTGGCACGGCCGCAGGCGGCTCGGCCGCCCCACACGCCGTGGCGATCGCATCGAGCAGCGCCGACGGGCGAACCGGCTTCAGGAGATACGCGGCGAGCCCCGCGTCCGCCATCTGCTCCGCTGCGCCCTTTCGACCGGCAGAGGTCAGCAGCAGCAGCACCATCGCCCCGAGTCGCCCATCGCTCTTGATCGCTCGCGCCAGGGTCTCGCCGTCCATTTCCGGCATCTGGTGATCGAGGAGCGCGAGCCGGAAGGGATCCCCCTCGCGATGCCCCCGCGACGCCGCCGCCAGCGCCTCCCGCCCGGAGGCGGCGCTCTCGACACGCATTCCCCAGCGGAGCAGCTGCTCCGTCAGGATCCGGCGATTCACCTCGTTGTCGTCGACGACCAGCACCCGCGCGCCGTTCAGCTCCCCCGGGGAGACCGGCGTCGCTACCGGGGATCGCGTCAGCGGCACGCGCAGGCGGAAGTGGAACGTGGAGCCTCGCCCCGGCTCGCTCTCCACACCGATGTCGCCACCCATCCGCTCGACGAGCTGCTTGGAGATCGCCAGGCCGAGCCCGGTACCGCCGTAGTGCCGCGTCGTCGACGAATCCGCCTGCGTGAATCGGTCGAAGATCGCAGCGAGCTTCGCGCGAGGAATGCCGATGCCGGTGTCCTCGACCGCGAAGCGGATCGTCGCCTCGCCGTCCGCCGTGGATTCGGCCTGCACGTCCACGAGCACGTGTCCCGCGTGCGTGAACTTGAGCGCGTTCCCGAGCAGATTCGTCAGCACCTGCCGGATTCGTCCGGGATCCGCGATCACCCACTGCGGGGTATCCGGGGCGAAGCGGATGACGAGCTCCACGTCCTTGGCCTCCGCGGCCGGCGAGAAGATCTCCACCAGGCTCTCGACGACCGCTCGCAGGTCGAACGCGATCGGCTCGAGCTCGAGCTTCCCGGCCTCGACCTTGGAGAAATCGAGGATGTCGTTGATGATGGCGAGGAGCGCCTCGGCGGACGCCCGGGCGGTGCCCGCGAACTCCATCTGCTCCCGGGACATCGGCGTGTCCATCAGGAGCCCGATCATGCCGATGACTCCGTTCAACGGCGTGCGGATCTCGTGGCTCATGCTGGCGAGGAAGTCGGCCTTCGCGCGGGACGCGTCGAGCGCCTGGTCGCGCGCGCGGGCCAGATCCACCTGCGCGCGTCTCTCCGCCGACACGTCGTGAACGAAGGAGACGATGCACGGCCGGCCGCCGACCGGCAGCACCTCGGCCGAGAACACGCCTTCGACGACGTCTCCGGAGCGAGCGCGAAACCGTGCCTCGTATCCCTGCACGGTGCCGTCGGCCTTCAGCCGTTCCAGGATGCGCCGCAGGACCGGAGCATCCGTCCACAGTCCGAGCTCCCCCGCCGTCCGCCCGAGCACCTCGTTCCCCGGATACCCGAGCGTCTTCTCGAACTGCGGGTTGACCTCGAGATAGCGCCCGTCGTCGAGCGCGTTGATCGAGACGATCGTCGGCGCGTTCTCGAAGATCTTGCGGAACTTGGTCTCGCTGTCGCGAAGCTCCTCCTCGACGCGCTGGCGCCGTGCCAGCTCTTCGGACAGGCGCCGGTTCGCCAGATCGAGCAAGCGGTCCCGCTCCTGGAGATCTTCCGCCATGCGGTTGAATGTCGTCGCGAGCAGGCCGAGCTCGTCCCGCCGGTGACTCTCGATCCGGTGGCCGAGATCCCCGCTGCCGACCTTCTCGGCGCCTTCGGCGAGCCCGCGTACGGCCCGACCGAGGCCGCCCGTGAGAACGACCCAGAAGAGCACCGTCACGCCGATGGCCACCGCGGTCGTCACGACGCTCGCGTGGTGCGCGGCGTCGGCGGAGCGCACCGAGGCTTCGATCCGCTCGCCGAGCAGCCGTTGCTCCTCCGCGATCATGCGCGCGACCAGGCGCCGGACCTCGTCCATCAGCCGCTCGCCTTCGCCCGTCCGGACGAGGTCGGCGCCCGCTTCGAAGCCGCTCCGATCTCGAACTTCGATGACGCGGCGGGCGAACTCGACACGCCTGCGAACGATCGCATCGAGCTCGCGGGCCCGCCGCTCCTGGATGGGATTGTCGCGCACGAGCACGGCGAACCGCGGGATCGCATCGCGGAGGCGCGTCGCCGCCGCGCGGTATCGTGCTGCGTGATCCGCGTCTCCGGTGATGACGTAGCCTCGGCTCGACGCTTCGGATTCGGTGACGAGCGCCAGGATCTCCTGCAGCGACTCGATCGCCTGGTGGCTGTGAACGACCCAGTCGTTCGTCGCGATCAGATCCTGGGTGCTTCGTTGCGCGACGGCGCCGATGATCAGCAGCGCGACGAGACCGATTCCGATGCCCGCTCCGAGCTTGGTGGCGACGCGCACGTTCGAGGGCTTCCTTGCCTCATTGATACAGGGGCGGCGCGCGCCATCTCAAATGCTTGCGGGGGAGCGGGACCGGCGGCGACCGATCGCGTCCGGGACCCGCATGGGCTGCGGGCTCTCACCCGCCGGGCTCTCACCCGCCGCCGCGCTGCGCGTCCTGTCTCGGGCGACTCGACCCCAGATCGAAGACGAACATGGATCCGACGCGATCGATCGGTTGAAGGCGAGCGAGCCAGTCGAATGCTCCGGAATCGATCCACACGGGCCGGTCCGGGCGCATCCACGCCCAGTACGGCCGGCCCATCAAGAAGGAAGCCGAGATCACGCCGACTCCCTCCGTGACGCCCGGTTCGAGCGGGCTGAACCGCACGCCGTACACCCCCGGATGAGCCCGCCCGAAATAGGCGAGATGGACGGTGTCGAGTCCGCGCCGATCCAGGTACTCCCGCAGCCGGATCAGGTCCTGTCCCCAGTCGAGGTTCGAGTCGACCAGCCACTCGTGACCGCGGGAAGGGCCGCCGGCGATCTCGTTGAAGTATTCCAGATAACGCGGCGAGATCGCGAGGCACGATGCGGCGCTCCAGCCGACGGCGAGCACGACGGCGGCCGCGCGTGCGAGCGCCATCCGCCGCGGTGCGCGCCACGCTCGAGAGATCGCCCCCGCGATCACGGGCGACACGACGATCGCCAGCAGGGGATCGGCCGCGAGCACGTGACGAACGCCGAAGTTCAGCGGGTTCAGGAACGAGTTCGCCAGGAACACCGCGGCGATCCCCGCGTACACGCAGTAGTCCCGCGGGCCGTGAACGAAGCGCGCCGACCGCGCCGCGAGCGCGACGACCACGAGCGCGAGGAAGCCGAGCGGAGTCTTCAGGCCGTAGGCGGCGAGGTGGTAGTACCACCAGCCCTTGCTCGAGCGCTCTCCGGCGAAGAAGTACTCGCCGGGGGAGGGCTTCTCGCCGGCGCCGGCGAGGTCGAAGCCCCGAACCAGCGCGGCCGGCAGCGGAAGGCGGATCCACGGCGCGCTCGCCGCGATCCTGCTCCCGATGCCGCCGGGCGCAAGCGAGATCTCCGACAATCTCCGGCCGGTGCCCTGAAAGCCATAGCCGAGGTTCATCACCGCGATCGCGACGATCACGACGACCGCGAGCAGCGCCGCGGCGCGGAAGGCCGCAGCGGCGCCGGTCCCGGCAGCGCGCAACGCGGAGAACACGACGAGGGCGGTGATCACCAGGATCAGGATCGCTCCCGAGAGCTTCAACAGGATCGTCAGTCCGAGCAGGATTCCCACCAGCGCCGCGCGTCCGACCGAAAGGTGTTCGAGGAGCCACCAGGTCGCGTAGAGGACGGCGACGAACCCGAGAGCACCCGGCGCGTCCGCCGTCACCAGATGGCCGTGGGCGAGGAGCGACGGCGAGAACGCGAACACCGCGAGCGCGGCGATCGACGCCCGCCAGCCGTACAGCTGACGCGTCCAGAGCTGCACCAGCGCCGCCAGCGCCACCGTCATCAGGATCACGACGCAGCGCGCCTGGACGAAGAGCTCCTGATAACGCTCGGCATTCTGCACCATGAAGAAGTGACCCATCGTCCAATGAGGAACCGCCGGCGGCGTCTCCACACGTTCGCGCTGCAGGAGAAGCGGCAGCGCGGGAAGCATGCGCGACAGCGGCGGATTGATCGGATCCGCGTCGAACGCTCCGTGCCGCAGCATGAAGAGGCCGACCGGCAGGTGGACGAACTCGTCGATGGTGACCGAATCGCGGAGACACGCGATGCCCGCCTGCAAGGTGAACGCCAGATAGAGACCCGCGGCGACGAGGCGCGCGACGGTCGGGACGTCGCCGCCACGGCCGCGAGCGACGGACGCCGAGTCCGGCTCGACGCGGCGTGGCGAGCCGAAACGAAATCGCGCGATCAAGGATTCGCCGCCCATGGCGCGCATCGTGACATCGCGGCTTCTCTCACCCGGTTCCGGCGCGCGCTACAGCCTCCTGCCGTCGGGCTCGGTCGCCGCCGTGCGAAGGGACGTGCACCCGTGCTTTCCGGTTGCTGACGACTCGTTTCGTCGAATCGGAGTTCTGCGATACACATGGCAGCAACTATGAAGAAAATC
>JAXDLK010000290.1:0-9319 GCA_034666665.1 Candidatus Binatota bacterium | reverse complement strand
TGCCGGAGGGCTCCCGTCACCGGCGGCGGTCGACGAAGATCGGGTTGGTCGCGAGCTCGATCCGGGCGTCGATGCCGGCGATCAGCCGGTAGTAGGTCCGGCGGCCCGCCGGCGCCGGCTCGTCGAGCACGATCTCGCCGGATGCCACGAGCGTGCGTTCGTCGACCGTCTCGCCTGCGCGAATGACGGATACCCGGAGCGGGGCTGCGCCCGAATCGATTCTCGAGAAGCTCGCCGTCAGCGTGACCGTCTCCCCGCCTTGCAGATGGTCGCCGCTGCGCGCGCTTCCTCCGGCGTTCGCGAGACGGAAGTCGGCGAGTCTCCACTTCGCGCCGAGGCCATATCCCGTGGCGTAGAACCGCCCCGCTCGGATGGCGTCGACGACGGCGGCCTCGCTTCGTTCCTCCGCGTCCACGAAGTTGACGACGGAGAGAAGATGATCCGGGTTGCCCGACCGGAAGTCCGCCTGCGCGAGGTTCCAGACCGGTCGGGCGCGGAGACCGGCGCAGTAGTCGAGCAGGATGCGATCCCACAGCTGGCCGGGACCGGCGACACGGGACTCGAAGCCTTCGAGTCCCGTGTAGTGATCGGTTTGCGCGAGGTGCTGCACGTAGGGCCGCGTGATCACCTTCACCGGACCGCGGCCGATGCTCTCGTCGATGTCCGGGTGCGCCCAGAAGGTGAGGCCGCCGGCGCGATTCACCGCGTCGATGAAGAGCTGATAGGGCAGGCTGCCTTGGTCGCCGTCGTACTGGTTCAAGCGGTCGAGCTCGAGAGCCAGCCGGTTCAATCCGATGAACGCGAGAGCGAGGACGATCGCGGCGGCGGCGCGCGGCGCCGACCGAGCGCGCGGCGCCGATCGAGCAAGCGGTAGCTTCGTTCCGGCCGACATCACTCGCCGAAGCACGAGCACGACGAGGACCAGCGCCAGCAGGGCGGCTGCCGTCGCGGACGCCAGGCGTGCCGCCGACGGGTGGAATCCATTCTCGACCGACGGCATGCGCGCGATCTCGGCGGGCTCGAGACCGAAGGCCAGGACATGCTCGTGGAGGCCGCGTACGTCGAGCGACAGGCCCCGCCAGTCGTAATCGATCCAGTAGTACGGATTCGCCTCGACTCCCGGGATCAGCACCAGCGGTGGATGACGCGTGCCGGCGGTGCGGACGGCGGCGGCGTACCGGGCGGCGCCGTCGCTGGCGATCGACCGCTGGCGATAGATGACCCAGAAAAGCCTCTCGAGGAGCGGCATGCCGACCTGGATCTCGAGCCGCGGGTGGTCGCTGACGATGCCGACGTCGATGCCGCGGGAGGCGAGGATGCCGGCGAGCTCGTCGGCGGTGTACTCGCCCTGGCTGGTCTCGGTGTGCAGGTGCGCGACGACGGACAAAGTTGCGGACCGAGCGGAAGGCCCCGGCAGAACGACCAAGCCGGCGAGCAGGATGATCCGAGCCGGCCAACTCCGTGAGACCGAGCTCAGGGTTTCGAAAGGGCGGTTCGACCCCGGTCCCCGGTGTGCATCGATGTCAGTGACGATTGACACGCGCCGAGCCGCGTCGAACGTTGCTCGCCGACTCCGCAACCGCGGCGAACGCCCGATCGATCAGCGCCGCCAAAGCGATCGCCGAGAACAGCGTCACTGGTAGCCGGAAGCGCGGATTGCCGTACAGCACCACGGTCGCAGCCAACGTCCCGGCGAAGGAGTATGCCGACGCGACGAACAGAGGGTTCGCGCGCGATTTCTCGCACGCGATGACGATGAGCCCGGCCAGACACGCGATCCAATAGAGTACGTTGTACGTCCCTTTCCCGGTCACGCTTGCTTTCGGCGCCCAAATTCCGAGGAAGCGACCGAGCTTGGCCGCGATCATCGAGGGCATCCTCTCGAGATTTCGGGCGATTTCCTGAAACGCGAGGCGGCGCCGTTCCTGGTCTGCGTCGACTTCTTTCCGACCTCCGACGAGACGACCGTGTTCGCGGGGCCGGACCAGCGGCATTCCCGCCCAATCCCCCATCCACTCCGGCGAGCCGAAAGTCTTCTCGTTGTGTGCTCCGTAGAGGACCTCTCCCCCGCCGGTGCTCAACGGCACGAACGAGTCGAGTTGGTAGGCGTTGCGAAGCATCCAAGGGACGAGGACCGCAGCTGCCGTGAGGGCAAAACGGGTGCTCGCGCGTATGGGATGTGTTCTTTCGAGCGAACCAGCGAGGAGTGCGACACATAGGGTGACCACGAAGAACGCGAAGAACGGATGGACGAGCATCGCGATGCCTACCGCGAGCCCAGCTGAGGCATCCCGTCCTTCGGCGAGCGCCCACAACCCGATGAGGAGAAACGTCGAGGCGACGGGATCGGCGACGCCGAGCGACGCGAACAGAACCCCGTAAGGCTCCAGCGCCATGATCGTCCCGACGAACCGTGCCCTCCGCCTAGGAAGGAATCGGAGCGCCGCGAGAAACGAGATTCCCGCCGAGATCGCGGACAACGTCATGACCACCAAACGAGCCCCGCCGAACGATGTGCCGCCGAGAGTCAGGTAAGCGGCGTACATCGAAGGTAGCCCGGGCATCCGATACGCCGACGGCGCTCCGCCGAATCCATAGGTCCCCGTAGCGTGAAGCGTTTGCGCCAGGCCCCAGTAGTCGACGGCGTCGCCTGCGGGAGGGCTGGCCCATGGAGCGTGAGCGAAACCGACCGCGATGCGGATGGCTAGGGCGGCACCCGAAATCGCAGCAGCGATCCACCAGTCCCGAGAAGTGATCAAACCAACGGTACCTCTCGGCCACGACACGTCATCTGACGGCTGCAGCACCACACCGAACTGTAGAACGGTCCGATGGAGTTCTAAAGCTCGTAGTGCGGCGGCGGACGATGCCGCCACGACTCGTCGCACTTACTCGCTTGGCGGGACTTCGGTGTCGAGATCGCGAGCTCGAAGGTTCGGCCACCGATGCGCATCCGATCGCGACGGAGCCCCTGCCATGCCCCTTCGTCTTCAGGTCCGCACGATTTGTTGCGTAGCGCGTCGTCCGTTGCGGGCTGCAAACCGCTGCGGGCTCGAGAAAGCCGCTGTTTGGCGGGCGTTTCTGTTGACCGTGGCGCGGGCATGGATCGTGCTGACTCCTGTCGCATGACCGCAGAAGCTACGGAGGACTCGATGCCACGTTGGATCTCGCTCGTGATCGCGATCGCCTTGGCGGCTATCGTCCCGGCACCTGCGGGCGCGCAAACCATCATCAAGACCTGCGGGAAGGTGTACGGCAGCGTACGGCTGGGCGCGAACCTCTCCACGACAGCAGAGTCCTGCTTGGACGTCCAGCAGAGCGGGATCACGATCGACGGCGCCAATTACCGAATCACGGCTGGCACGTTCGCGATCCTCGTGACGGAGCAGTCGAAGGTCACGATCAAGAACGTCGTGAGCTCTCAGGGCGTTCAGGTGTACGGCCCGAACGCGAACGACAACGTCATCCAGAACTCGAAGCTCGGGCCGGTGGCGGTGTATCAAGGGGATCGAATCAAGATCCTGAAAAACACCATGCAGAGTCTTCTTCTCGCCGGGTTGTACAACGATCCCGTGCAGGATGCGCTCGTCCAGGACAACCTCCTGCAATGGACGACGATACCCTCCAGCAAGGAGAAGCTATTCCGCTTGAGCACGGGAAGCGACGCGACACACCTCTGCGCAGAGGGGCGTCATCGCGTGATCAACAATACCCTCGTGGGCGCCATCAGTGCCTCCGTCGCCGCGAGCGATCCCGAGGCGGAAGCGCGTCTTCTCTGGATCAGCTGCGGGCGTAAGTTGGAGATTCGTGGAAACACCGTCCAGTCGCCGAGTGGCCGGGCGATCGGGCTCCTCATGAGGGATGAAGCCGACGACAACTACATCGCCGACAACATCTTCGACCTGAAGGAGTCGCAGGCGGGGAACCTGCTGATCCAGTCGGGAAGTGAAGGATACTTTCACCCGCGGCGAAACGTCTTCTACAACAATCGCTTCAAGGTCGGGTCGGGAAGGGCAATGAACTACCAAGCGAACAACGCTTGGGGGAATCAGTTCCAGCGAAACGTCTTCTGGACGGTCGGTGGCACGACGGAGAGCGTGCGCATCGCGGACGGACTATATTTCGACGCCGTGCCTGCGGCGAACCAGGGCGCCTACACCGTGTGCAGCGGTAACGTCTGTTGGTTGCCCGAGGCAAACAACGTCTTCGATCACAACACCTTCTATCACGGCGGTACGGGGGCCTTGATCGTCTTCCGGGAACTCGGCGCCAGTATGGATCCGTACTACGATCCGCGAAGAGAAAGCACCCGTTCGATCCCGCCCAGGCAACACCTGACCAACAACATTTTCTCCACGAGCGGAAGCGAGCTCTACGGCTTCGACACGTTGATCAACGTCTTCGGCTATGACGGCGATTACAACCTATTCCAGAGTCGGAGCTCCGTTGCGGCACCGAGTTCGCTCCAGGCCCTCGGGCTCGACGTCCACTCCTTCGTAGCAAATCCGAGGTTCGTCAGCTCTGCGACCGGCAACTTCAATCTCTGCTCTGGATCCGCTGCGATCGGCAAAGGTGCATCAGGCTCCGACGTCGGCGCCTTCCCGTATTCTCCGCTGACCCGGTGTAAATAATCCACCGGCAATCCCTTCTGGGTCGGCTCCCCCCGGGGTGTTTGGTAAGCTCCGGGCGGAATGGCTGATTGCGACCAGGTTAAGAGGCTCGTGATCCTCACGCCTTGTGTCGTCGGAGGGCTGCCGACACAAGGCAGTCTCATCGCCGCCGGGCTTCGTCGAGAGGGCGTTCCGGTCGCGGTGATTGGCCGCGGTCAGAGCGCACGAAATCGCTTCGCCGACGTGGCCGTACGCGGATTGCACGAGATCGCGGCGAGCGACGTCGTCCTGGTCGACATCTTCGCCGGCCGATCATTCGTGCCGGAGTCGATAGGGATCGTTTACGGACGCGCATTTCGCAGACGCGTGGTTGGCGTATTGCGCGGCGGGTGGATCCCCGATTTCGTTCGCCGCTGGCCGGCCTCCAGCCGCACGATTCTCGGACTCGCGGATGTGCTCGTGGCGCCGCATCGGTTCCTCTACGAGGGCGTGCGAGCTCTCGGTATTCGCGTCGACCGCATCATCCCGAATGCGATCGATCTCTCGCAGTACCGATATCGCCCGCCCTCGCCGATTCGCCGTCGGTTCTTGTACCTTCGGGGAGAGCATCCAATCTACAACCCGGAGCTGACGTTGCGTGCCTTTGCTCGCGTCCAACAGCAGCAGCCGGACACGGAGTTGACCATGGCCGGCAAACCATATGCTGGAGTGCAGCTTGCCGACCTCGCACGACAGCTCGGTCTCCGCAACGTGACCTTCCTCGGATTGGTTCCCAAGGAAGACATCCCGCGGTTGGCTGCGACACATGACATCTACGTGCAATCGAACCGAGTCGAGAACATGCCCGTCACCGTGCTCGAGATGTGGGCTTCCGGCGTACCCGTCATCGCCACGAACGTCGGCGGAACTCCTCATCTGATCCGCGATCGCATGGATGGCTTACTCGTCGCCGAGGACGAGGGGCGATTCGCCGCCGCATGCTTGGATCTCTTGGGTGATGGGGTTCTCGCGGAGCGGCTGTCGCGCAGCGGCTATGAACGCGCTCAGGATTACTCGTGGGATCGAGTTGCGCCGCAGTGGGTAGATGTGCTCGGTCTTGCGAAGTGCGGTAGCCCTCTCGCCTCTCACGCGGCGGGCAGCTCAACCTTTGAGGAACCACCCAAAATAGTGTGAATGCAATCCGGCAAGACGGCCGAGAAGGCCGCCCAGACGCGGGCGGCTCGGATAGATCCAGCGACCGATCTGCGGAATCAAGGTCATGCTCTCGAGGTGGAAGTCCGTGCCGGGAAAGTAATGGCCGATCGTTGCTCGTGTCTCGCACCTCGTGAACCGGTTCCCTGGATTCGGATAGCGCATGTCGTACCAGAGAAAGACACCGCCGGTCGCGAGCACTCGCAGAATCTCACGCGCGATGCGCACCTTCGCGTCGGTTTCGGGAATGGACGAGAAGGTGGTGAATTGAAAGATGACGTCGAAGGAGCCGTCGCGAAATGGAATCGGCAGGCAATCCGTTTCGATGAGAGTCGAACCGATCGCCGCCTCGCGTGCAGTCGCGAGGGCGCTTCTCCGTATGTCGACACCTATGACAACGGGGGCCGCAGTCTCCCGCCTCATTCGGTCCAAGCTGGCTCCGCCGGAGCAGCCGATCTCGAGGACTCGCGCGGGCGAGCCGGGAAGGCGTGAGAGCACTTGGCGCACTCGGCGCCAGAGATCCTCCACGTTCAGGCGGTCGTATGCCGAAGAGTCGCGCGCACGATAACCGGGGTCGTCGTGATACCGGCTGTACTCGGCGTCGAAGGTTCGCCGCGTCGACCGAGTGTCACTGGGAGGCGGCAGACCCTTCAAGCCAGTGCCGCAGGCGGCGGGTGTTCTTGGTGAAATCGGATGACGATCACGGCCAGTGCCAGAAGCAAGTAGGCGTAGTAACTGTCTCCATAGCTGCCGGCCAGTCCGAACACGAAGTGTCCGAGCAGACCGCCTTCGATGCCGACCGCCAAATAGTAGCCGAGGCTGCGCGAGTCCCGCATCCTCCGGTACCGCCGTTGAATGACGAAAGAACGTGCGAACGTCATGCCGTACATGGCGAGATACATCGCGAGGGCGGGAAAGCCGCAGCTGGCAGCGATCGCGAAGTACAGGCTATGCGGCCCTTGCGGCCGGCGGAAGATGCCTTCCGCGTCGTATTCGAGGAACTTGGCTTCGTATGCGTGCCACCCTACGCCGAGCAGCGGATTCGCGGCGGCCATGCGGTAGCCGAGCTGTGAGAGGTGATACCGGTCCGTCTGCTCGATCGACTGAACCTCCTCGAGACGCTGCCCGAGCTCGGAGGGCACGAGGAAGTAGAACACGCCGGCGAAGACTAGAGTCGCCATCAGGGCAGCCGGCTGTCGGGTGAACCGAAACGCGAGGAAGCCCAGAGTGATGATCAACGAGTAATAGCCCGACCGGGACAACGTTTGCAGCCCGACGAACAAAGTGGCCAGCGAGAGTGCGAACAGGAGCGCTTTCGTCCGTCGTTCCCGCAGGTACAGGGACACGGAAATGAGGATCGGGAGCGTCACGATGCATACGTAGGACAGGTAATTGATCGCGCCGAGTGTCCCCCGCACGCGATACGCGCTGCCCCCCTTCTGGATGAAATCCGAGAGCCCACCCGCCATCAGCATCGTCAGCGCCACGAACAGCACGAGCAGCAGCCGATGCAGCTGTTCGGGGCGTTGAACGATGACGATCAGGAAGAGGAAGAGAACGGGCCGGATGAGGAAGCCGGTTCGAAAGCGCTCCCAGAGGCCCGGCACGGTCACGTCGGAAAGCAGAACCGAAAGCGTGACCCATCCGACGTACAGGAGAAGGAGGACCGTCGTCGCGCTGCGAAGGCGCGGCAAGCGTCGGGCGCGGCCGAATCGGTGATAGATGCCGATCACGACCGCGATGTCGAGCAGAGCAGGGAGGGAAAACGGAAAATACTCCTGCAGATGGTAGTAGGCGTCGAACTCGTTCACGAAGTTCAAAACCAGAGCGTGAAGGCCCAACTCCGGGTGCAGCATGGAAAGCGGAAGGGTCGGGATGGCGAGCGTGATCAGCAGGATCGGACCGGCGCGAAGGCCGAAGGCTCGGAGAGTGATAAAGGCGGCCAACCCGGCGCCGATCAGTGGTGCATACCGCGTGGACCGCGAGAGGAAGGCTTCGAACGACTCTCCGTCCGCCGCATCGGGGCGTTCGCTCACCGGTCGCTTGGAGAGGGAAACGCTCAGAGATCGAACCTAAGCGAAACGATCGCGCGGGAGCTCATGCCGCTCGGCAACGTGCCATCCGGGAACCTATCCCGCAATACGAGTCAAAGGTTGGGAGCGATGGCGGGACAGTCGAGACGTACGGAAGCGCCATCCTCGAGAAAACGCCGCGCCCACGCCTCGTACATCCCGAGGCGAAAGAGGAGGGCAGCGAGACTGTCCTCCCGTCGCGAGCTGGTGAAGCGAAGATGCAGGTGTCGTACCGCTCCAGCATCGACGATCTGCGGGAGGTGGCGCGTTTCCTGCAGCGTATCGGCAAGCCACTCCGACAACGGTCCGCGGAGCCATGCGGCCTCTGGGGCGTCGAAATAGACCTTTCTCTTGCGAAGGCGGATCTCGTCGGGGACCACGCGGACGAGGGCATCGCGAAGTATTCGCTTGGTCCAGCCGTTCCGGATTTTCATGTCGGCCGCGAGCGCAGCGATCGATTCGACGACGACGTGGTCGACGAAAGGAACCCGAGCCTCGATGCCGAACGCCATCGAGTTTCGGTCCTCGTAGCGGAGAAGCGCCGGCAAGCTGAACCGCCGGAGATCTTGCTCCAACCGCTCGGCGAGCGAACCCCGCAGCAGGAATGCCGCGGGCCGCTCCGGCATATCCCCGCGCGGCCACAGCTGGGACACTCCGGCCGTGGTCCCGCCAAGGTATCGCCATGCGTCGTCGAGGATCTTCGGTTGCAGGAGCTCCCGGCCGAGAAGACCCGCGGCCGCGGCGAGCGCGTTTCCGTACCGGCCTCGCCTCAGGAGATCACGAACGTGTACGACACCGAACTTGCGGTATCCCGCGAGCTGCTCATCTGCGCCCTGGCCGTCGAGCAGGACTTTGACCCCCGTCTCGCTCGCGAGCCGTGCCACGCAGTACTGGCTGTACACCCCGGCACCCCCGACCGGCTCTTCCTGATGCCACACCCAGCGCTCGAGATCCTCGCGGAGTCGTTCGCCGCGGGGCCATACGAAGTGCGGATGGCAGCCGGCGCGTCGTGCGACCAGCTCGGCGTATTGCCGTTCGTCGAGGGCCGGATCGTCGAAGCACGCCGTGAAGGTATGCTGCCAGTCTTCACGCCAGGCGTTCCTCCGTTGGAGCTCGCGACTGGCCAGACAAACGATCGCGGAAGAGTCGAGGCCACCGCTCAGTGAGCTTCCGACCGGCACGTCGGAGCGGAGATGCAACGCCACGGTCTCTTCGAGGAGACTCCGGAACTGGGCGATCGTTTGCTCCCGGTCGGAGGGGGCCGTATCCAACCGGTCGCTGAACTTCACGTCCCAGTAGCGCTCGATCGATGGGCGTTCGCCCGGTCGTACGCGGAGAAGATGTGCGGCCGGAAGGCGGGAAACGTCTCTCAGCATCGTTTCGGTGCCGTCGTGGTCAACCAGGTTCCACGCGAGATACTCTCTCGCCAACCGTTCGTTCGCCCTA
>JAXDLK010000289.1:0-5016 GCA_034666665.1 Candidatus Binatota bacterium | reverse complement strand
CACCACCGAGGGCGTCGCGCAGCTCGTCACCACGCCGCTGCTCGAGAACGTCTACGTGCTCTTCACCGGCTTCTACGGGGCGCAGGTGACGGCGCGTGGCTACAACACGATCACCGTGCTCGTCGGCCCGGACGAGGCCAAGCTCCTCGTCTGGTCGACCGGGCTCGGCGAGCTCTCGATCCTGCTCCGCAATCCGAAGGACGTCGAGCTGACGGACCGGGCGTTCCTGAAGGGCCGGCCGGCGGATCTGCAGGCGCTCGGGCGCTACGAGATGAAGGTCAAGGACGTGATCGACAAGGCGCGTCCGCAGTGAGCGCGATCGAGCTGGCGGTCGAGGACGATCAGGGCCGCTCCGTGCGGACGGTGAAGCTCGACCAGGACCAGGTGACGATCGGGCGCGCGTCGTCGAACGATCTGGCGCTGCGTGGTCCGACGGTGTCGTCGCGCCACGCGCGCCTCACCCGAGACGCGGACACGTGGACCGTCACCGACGAGGAGAGCACGAACGGCACTCTGGTCAACGGCGCCGACGTCGCAGCCCCCGTACGCCTGGCGGCCGGCGATCGCATCGAGATCGGCGAATACCGGCTGAAGGTGCGGCTCGTCGCCGATGACGAGGACACCAAGGCGGGCGCGGCCGCGGCGCCGACGGCCGCTCCGGTCGATGCCGAAGCAGCCGTACGCGACGTCAAGCAGAAGATCCATCGGAAGCTGATCGAGTTCCTCGACCTCCGCTGGGTCGACCTGAGCAAGCTCCCGGAAGCGGAGATCCGCGCGCAGACGAGAGCGGCGATCGAGAACGTCCTCCGCGAGCTCGCCTGGGAGATCCCGAGCGGCCTCGATCGCGAGGCATTGATCAAGCAGGTGCTCGACGAGGCGCTCGGCCTCGGTCCGCTCGAGGATCTGCTCGCCGATCCCGAGGTATCGGAGATCATGGTCAACCGCTGCGACCAGATCTACGTCGAGCGGAAGGGGCGGCTCGAGCTCTCGGAGCGAACGTTCACCAGCAACCAGGCGGTGCTGGCGGCGATCGAGCGGATCGTCGCGCCGATCGGACGGCGCATCGACGAGAGCTCGCCGATGGTCGACGCGCGGCTCAAGGACGGATCGCGCGTGAACGCGATCATCCCGCCGCTCGCGCTGAAGGGACCGGCGGTGACGATCCGCAAGTTCAACAAGACGCCGCTGGTGGTCGACGATCTGGTGCGCTTCGGCGCGATGACGCGCGGCATGGCGAAGTTCCTCGACCTCTGCGTCGGGCTCCGGCAGAACGTGGTGGTTTCCGGCGGTACGGGATCGGGAAAGACGACGCTCCTGAACGTGCTCTCCTCGTTCATCCCGTCGACGGAGCGCATCGTCACCGTGGAGGATTCCGCGGAGCTCCGCCTCGCCCAGGACCACGTGGTCACGCTCGAGACGCGGCCGCCGAACCTCGAGGGCACCGGCGCGATCACGATCCGCGACCTGGTGCGGAACGCGCTCCGCATGCGGCCCGACCGGATCGTCGTCGGCGAGTGCCGCGGCGGCGAAGCGCTCGACATGCTGCAGGCGATGAACACGGGACACGACGGCTCGATGACGACGCTGCACGCGAACTCTCCGCGAGACGCGGTCGCGCGGCTCGAGACGCTGGTGTTGATGGCGGGCATGGACCTGCCGGTGCGCGCGATCCGCGAGCAGATCGCTGCCGCCGTCCACCTGATCCTGCAACAGACGCGTTTCAGCGACGGCAGCCGTCGCGTCACGTGCATCTCGGAGGTGACCGGGATCGACACCGATCAGGTCCAGCTCCAGGACGTCTTCGTCTTCAAGCAGGAAGGCTTCGGACCCGACGGAAAGTTGCACGGCCGCCACGTACCCACGGGCTACATTCCGCGCTTCTACGAGGAGCTCCGTGGACGCGGCCTCGCCGCCGATCTGACGATCTTTCGCAGCGAGACCGAGGAGGCGGCGTGACCGGTCCGGTCCCGACGGCGCTGGTGATCTCGATCCTGGCGTTCGCGGCGACGGGCGCGATCGCGTGGAACGTATGGTGGCTCGCCGCGGCCTCCTACGGCGACTACCGCAAGGTGTACGTCGCCGAGGCGGAGGCGTCGCTCGCCGACGTCTTCTCGACGTTTCCGGCCGAGCGGGTGTTCGAGCTCAGCTTGATGGCGGCAGGCGTCGCCTTTCTTCTGCTGACGCTGGCGATCAATCCGATCGCCGGGATCCTCTTCGGCGCCGCTGCGTTCTACGCGCCGCGCATGATCTTCAGCATCGTGCGGGACCGGCGGCGCGCGCGCTTCGAGCAACAGCTGGTCGACGGGCTCGAGCTGCTCTCGAACTCGCTGCGCGCGGGCATGACGCTGCCGCAAGCGATGGAGCTCCTCGTCCGCGAGATGAAGCCGCCGATCTCGCAGGAGTTCGGTCGCGTGCTGCAGGAGTATCGCCTCGGCACCGACTTCGACGAAGCGATGCTGCGTCTGGCACGGCGGATGGCCAGCCGCGATCTCGACGTGCTGGTGAACGCGATCATGATCACGCGACGGACCGGCGGCAACGTCGGGGAGATGTTCCAGACGATCGCCGGCACGATCCGCGAGCGGATCCGCATCGAGGGGAAGATCAAGGCGATGGCGGCGACGGGCAACCTGCAGGCGCTGGTGATGTCCTCGATGCCGTTCGGTCTGATGGTCGCGCTCTTCTTCATCGACCCGGAGCACGTGCAGCTGCTCTTCTCCACGACTCTCGGGCTGATATCGGTCGGCGCCACGGTGGTGCTCGTGATCGTCGCCTTCGTGTGGATCCGGAAGATCATGGACGTGGACGTCTGATGCCGCCGGAAGCTCTCTTCTATGCCGCCATGGCGGCCGCGGCGCTCTCCGCGGCGAGCGCCGCCTGGCTCGTGCTGAGCGCGCGTCCCTCGGGCGAGGTGCTGGTTGCTGGCGGACGGCGCGAGGCCGGGGAAGCCGGCGCGCTCATGGGGATCGCGCTCCGGCTGGCGCGCGCGCTCGCGCCGCTCCACCGCGGCGCGGCGGAAACCCCTTCGGGTCGCGAGCTCGAGAAGAAGCTGATCAAGGCCGGCCGCCCGTTCGGCATGACCGTCGCCGAGTTCCTCTGCCTGCGCTACGTCGGCGCGGCCGCCGGCGCCCTCGTCGGCTGGATGCTGTCGACGCAGGCGACCGCGACCGGAGAGGTCGACTTCACGTACGTCGTGCCGCTGGCGATCTTCGGCTCCCTCTACCCGCAGCTGCGCTTGAACGCGGGGATCCGCCGCCGGCAGCTGAGGATCTTTCGCGATCTCCCCTACGTGCTCGATCTCCTCACGCTGTCGACGGAGGCCGGGCAAGACTTCTCCTCGGCGATGGCGATGGTCGTCGACAAGGGCCCGCCGGGCCCGCTCGTCGACGAGTTCCGCATCGCGCACCAGGAGGTGACGCTCGGGAAGACGCGCACGGAGGCGTTACGGGCGATGGCGTCGCGGATCGACGTCCCGGAGCTCACCTCGTTCGTGCTCGCACTGATTCAGGCGGGCGAGCTCGGCTCGAGCGTCGGCCGAGTGCTGCGGATCATGGCGGAGCAGATGCGCGTCAAGCGCTCGAGCCTGGCCGAGGAAGCCGCGGGCAAGGTGCCCGTCAAGCTGATGGCGCCGCTCATCCTGCTGATCTTTCCGGCGTCGTTCATCGTCCTGTTCGTCCCTCTGTACCTCCGCTCGCAGCTGAGCGGCGGCTTCTGAGCAATGCAAGTCGTGCGTCGTTCGCTGCGGGTTCGGGTGCGGGAGTCTTCGGCGGATCGATCGACCTCCGTAGCGCCATGAGCTGGTCGCACGAGGAGGTTCAGCAAGTTCGCTTCATCGTCGTGCGCGGCGCGAACCGCGGCGCCGAGATCGACTTTCCGCCCGGTGCGAGATCGATCCGCATCGGGCGCGCCGGCGACAACGAGATCGTGATCGGCGACCCGACGGTTTCGCGTGCGCACGCCCGGGTCGAGGTGCAGCAGGACCACGCGACGATCGCGGACCTCGGCAGCGCCGCCGGTGTCGAGAAGATGGGCTTCCGTGTCGGTCGCGACCCCGAGCCGCTCGAGAGCGGCGACGAGTTCAAGCTCGGCGACACGATCCTGCGCTTCGAGGTGATCCTCAAGAAGGGAGCGCAGAAGCGTGCCGCCGCGCGCCAGGCGGCGGCCGCGGCCTCCGAGCCGGCCGCTCCCCACCGCTCGCCGGTCGCGGAAGCGCTCGCGCGTCTCGGGCTGACGACGCCGGCGAAGCGGCTGACCGTCGCCCTGCTGCTCGCCGTCCTCGTCGGCGTCCTCCTCTGGCCCGCACCGGCCGGTCTTCCGCCGCAGTCGGGAGCCCCGCTGGCGATCGACTACAACCGTCCGATCGGGTTCCTGCCGATCGACCAGACGCATCTGGACGCCGCGGTCTTCGAGGTACCGAGCGACGTCGAGGGCGTCGTCCTCTACTTCCACCTGCTCCCGGTTTCCGGCGTCGAGATCCGTTCCGAGGCGCGCGCGATCGCGCGCGTCGAGCCCGCCGGCAGCTGGAACCCGTACGAGCTCCTGATGATCCCGCGTGCTCTGGCGACCGGCGGGCGCACGCGCCTCGCCTTCGACAACCTCGGCTACGCCCCGTCCGACGGAGATCTCGATCCCGCCGAGGCGAAGCCCTGGGGCGTGGCGAACATGTGGATCGCGCGCACCGGCGCGGTGGGGTCGTCTCTCGGGCAGATCTCCGCTTCGCTCCAGGGTCTGTCCGAGCTCGCCGCCCGGCTGGGTGACGATCCCGCGAACCGTTACGAGCTGGCCAAGGGCCTCCGCCAGACCGCGATCGGCCTGATGAAGCTCGCCGGGCGCGCGACGTACCTGGTGCGACTGCCGGCGGCGGAGGAAGCGCCTCCGGCGGAGCTCGAGCGCATCGTCGCCTCCGCGGTCGAACGGGTGCGCGACGACCGCGCCGCCGAGGCGCTGGCCGCGCTCGAAGCAGCGATCCGCGGCATCGAGGGCGAGATCAACCGCGAATATCGCAAGCTCTCGAAC
>JAXDLK010000288.1:0-2505 GCA_034666665.1 Candidatus Binatota bacterium | reverse complement strand
CGGGCGAACTTGTCGATCTCGTCGGAGGTCTCGCCGCCGAACAGCTCCGCGAGGTCCTCCGCGTCGGAAGGAACGGCGTGGACGCCGAGCATCGCCGCGTCGCGCCCGACACGGAACGTGCGGTTCTTGTGCGAGAGACAGGCGATGAAGCGCGGCGGGTTGATGCTGGCCTGCGTGGTGAACCCGACGAGGCACCCGAGCCGCTCCCCGCCGGCGTGTGCCGTGACGATGAACATCGGGTACTCGAGGTCCCCCACCATCCCCTCGAAGGCGTCCATTCCTCAGTAGTACACCGTGCGCGTGACGTGCGCGGGCCGCTCGCTGTAGGGCGGGTGCTGGCCGCGGTTCCAGAGCCAGTTGTCGAGCAGCCGCGCCGGGACGCCGAGCTTCGCCGCGAGCCCTTCGCAGGCGTGCACGGCACAACCGCGCAGCTCGCGCTCGAACGCTCCGCCCGCGGACAGCTCGACGCCCTCGTCGATCTGCTCGGCGAGCTCGTCGGAGTAGATGAGCACGCCGTCCAGGCGCAGGACGTGGGGCACGAGGTTGTCGGCGAAGATCGTCAGGCGGTCGATGTCCTTGAAGTCGACGACGCCCGCGAGCTGCAGGTCGTTGGCGGTTATCTGGGCGCGCTTGTAGAAGCCGCGGTCGTCGAAGAACGGCATGTCCTCGGCGAGCCGCTCGGCGAGGGCCTCGGCGCTGTCGCCGAGGAGCTCCAGGAGCGGGCGGTCGCCGAGGAAGAGCCCGAGATGGTTGAGCGCGGCCGAGTAAAGGCGCGTGAGCTGGTGTGCGGGATCGAGGCCGAGCGCGTCGCCGATCGCGGCGGCGTCCAGCGAGCACAGCTCGGCGGCGCTCCAGGGCGCGCCGTGCGCGCGGCTGTGGGCGGTCAGCCGCTGCGTCAGCGCGTCGGTGGTGGTGGCGAGCTCGCCGAACCAGCCGGAGCCGAAGTTGATCGCGTCCAAGATCAGCACGTAGCGCGCGACGTCGGCCGGCGAGCCCTCGAGGAAGTGCAGCGTCTCGTCCAGCCCGCTGATGCCACCGGACGCGACTTCGGCGTCTGGATCGATCTGGACGTGGCGCGCGGCGGCGGCCACGCCCGCGCAGTGGAGGCGGACGCGATCGGTCAGCACATCGGGACAGGCTACGGTGACGGACCGCGATGAAACGTCTCGCCCTCTTGATTACCCTGCTCGCGGGGTTCGCCGGCTGCGGATCCTCACCGACGGAACCCGCGAAGAAGCCGCCGAAGCCGGTCACGATCGCGCTCGACTTCGTCCCCAATCCCGTCCACGCGCCGATCTACATGGCCGGTGACGCGCTGAAGATCCGCAAGCCCGGGTCCGGGCCCGACTCGCTCAAGCTCGTGTCGAGCGGCAAGGTCGAGCTCGGCGTGCTCGACATCCACGACCTCGCGATCGCGCGCGAGCAGGGCAGCGACCTCGTCGCCGTCGCGGCGCTCGTGGGCAAGCCGCTGGCCGCGCTGGTCGCGCAGCCGGGCGTGCGGCGGCCGCGGGATCTTGAAGGACGCACGGTGGGCGTGTCCGGACTCCCTTCGGACCCCGCGTTCGTGAAGGCCATCGTCTCCGACGACGGCGGCGACTACTCGCGCGTCAAGCAGGTCACGATCGGCTTCAACGCGGTCTCGCGGCTGCTGACCAAGCGGGTCGACGCCGTGCCGGTGTTCTGGAACGCGGAGGGCATCGCGCTCAAGCAGCGCGGGCTCGCGGCGCGCGAGTTCCGCGTCGAGGACTACGGCGCTCCGCCGTACCCGGAGGTCGTGCTGGTCACAGCACGCAAGACGCTTTCGCAGGAGCGCGACCGGATCGCCGGCGCGCTGCAGGCGATCGCCGGCGGTCTCGACGCGGCGCGAGCCCGGCCGGACGAGGCGGTGCGTGTGATCGCGAAGGCGGCGGAGACCGACGACACGGCGCTCGTGCGCGCACAGCTGGACGCGGTGCTGCCGATCTTCGCGGACGGCCTGCGACTGGACCGCGGCGTGCTCGAGCAGTGGGCCGACTTCGACGCGCGGATCGGGCTCGTGAAAGAGCGTCCCGACGTGGACCGCGCGTTCGACTTCACGCTGCGGTAAGCCACCGGGGGCTGCCGCTTAAACACGGGGAGCCCGAACGGCTGTCACTTCGTTCGGGCTACCACCGATCTGTTCGGGGCCTTTCGGCCGCCAGGCTGTAGAGCCGAGTAAGGCGGGCACAAGTGCCCACCGCCGGTTGCTATTGACTAACTATCCGGCGGATCAACCATGTAGGTGCCAAAAGAATTGCGCACGTGCCGTTTTCACGCAACCTCGGATGTCAGCGCACGATCGTCGGGGCGTCGTCGCGGCGGTTGGATTCGAGCACGAGGCTCCAGTCGGTCGGCGCCGTCCGCGTCGTAGTCGGCCTTGTCCTCGGGCGTCGGGAACGCCGGCTGATCCTCGTGGATCACATCGCGCACGATCGCGGAGCCGTCGTCGGTGACCCACTGCTCGTCGTCGTGCGGCAGCATGACCAC
>JAXDLK010000287.1:0-3616 GCA_034666665.1 Candidatus Binatota bacterium | reverse complement strand
AGATCGAAGTCGAGCCCCAAGAGGAACACACCTGGCTGGACGACCTCGAGGTGGGCGAGCTCGCCACCGTCTACGACGATCGTGAGCCGGAGGACGTCATCGAGTGGGCGTTCGACCGCTTCGGCGTTTCCCGCGTCGGCCTGGTCACGAGCTTCCAGGCCGAGGGCATGGTGATCCTCGACATGGCGGCGCGGCTCGACCCCCAGGTACGCGTGATCACGATCGATACCGGCCGCCTGCCGCAGGAGAGCTACGAGATCATCGACCAGGTGCGTGATCGGTACGGCATCGAGATCGACGTCGTCTTCCCCGAGGCCTCCGCGATCGAGGCGATGACCCGCCGCCACGGGGTGAACCTCTTCTACCGCGCGGTCGAGCTGCGTCTCACCTGCTGCCATCTCCGCAAGGTGATGCCGCTCAATCGGGCGCTCCGCGGCCTGGACGGCTGGTTCACCGGCCTTCGCCGCGAGCAGTGGGCGACGCGGGCGAACATCCGCAAGATCGAGCTCGACCACGACCATGGCGGCATCGTGAAGCTGAACCCGCTCGCCGACTGGAGCGAGGAAGAGGTCTGGAGCTACATCCGCGACAACGACGTGCCCATGCACCCGCTCTACGCGAAGGGCTTCACCTCGATCAGCTGCTCGCCGTGCACGCGCATGGTGAAGCCGGGGGAGGATCCGCGCTCCGGCCGCTGGTGGTGGGAGGAGAACGCGCCCAAGGAATGCGGCATGCACTGCTCGATCGAGACCGGCGGCTTCGAGCACGAGGTCGAGGCGATTCTCGGCGACGCGCGGAACCGCAACGTGAAGCGTCATGGAGACGGCGGCGGCATCTAGGAAGCCCCTGGTGCTCGCCGACGACGAGCGGCTGCTGCTCGCCGCGGAGCTGACGGCCGTGCTCGAGCAGGTCGCGAGCTCTCCGATCGCCGCCGAGTACGCGGCGCTCCGCGAGGCGGTCGAGCGCGGCGAGGTTCCGGAAGCGCTCGAGCGCCCACTCGAGGTGCTGCTCGAGACCTCGCTCGCGAGCGGCCGCATCCGGCGCGTGCACCTGGCGCACGGCGAGATGGCCGCGAACCGCCTCTTCCAGCGGACGGGGCGAGGGCGCGAGATCCGCGAGCAGCTCGACGCCGTGAACGAGGGCCTCCGGGGCATCGCCGGCCAGACGCTCGGAAGCGTGGCCTTCGCGCCGCGGACTCCCGGCAGCTACTCGCTGACGATCGAAACCGATCGCGCCCGGGTGGCGATCGTCGTCGGGCCCGGCGGCGTGCGCGTGCAGTCGATCGAAGTCGGCGGTTAGCTCGCGGTCAGGTCTCGATCAGTTGGCGTAGGCCGACGAGGGCCACCCGTACCCACCGGGCGCGATTTGCGAGCTCGTAGCCGAGCTCGTGGATCGCCTTCTCGAGCACGAACGCGTCCAGCATGACGTGGAACTCCTCGCGGCTCGTCGGCACGAAGGGCGCGTTGCCGGCACCCTCCAGATACGACCTCAGGAACGCGGAGCTCACCCAGGCCTGCCACCAGCTCGCCCACGGCGCGAGCGGTGCGAAGTCCTCCGGACGGACGCCGGCGATCTGTCCGATCAGCGCCGAATAGGCGGCGTACTGGAACGACCGCAGCATGCCGGCGACGTCGCGGAGCGCCGAGCGCTTCAGCCGCCGGACCGACAGCGGCCGGTCGGCCTCGCCCTCGAAGTCGAAGATCACGAAGTCCTTCCCGGTGTGGAGCACCTGGCCGAGATGGTAGTCGCCGTGGCAGCGGATGCGGATCGTGCTGATACGGTGATCCCGGAACGGTAGGAAGCGCTTGCGGATCTCCGCTTCCGAGGCGAGCACGCGCTCCGCGTCCGCGCGCTCCGCCTCGGGGAGCTCCGCGAGACGCTCGCGGAGCAGCGGCATCGTCCGGTTCAGCAGGCTCACCATCCCCTGGTACTGTCCGCGGCGGTAGAAGTCGGTGAAGGGCTCTGGAGCGAGCGCCGGATCGTCGGCCGCGGCGAGCGCGAGATGGAGCTCGGCCGTCCGCCGCCCGAGGCGGCGCGCATCCTCGAGATAGAGGCCGACGAGCTCGTGGGCGAGCGGCGGGATGTCCTGCCCGACCAGGTCGAGCACGTGCGCCGAGGGCGCAGAGGGCGTCGGCTCCGCCGTTCGGGCGAGCACGTCCTCGAAGAACCGCCCGAGAGCATCCATCGTGTGGCGCCAGCCGTCGAGCTGATGCGGGACGTACGCGTGCAAGACGGCGAGCGTCGACGGCATGTCCCTGCCGCGCCGGAACTCGAGCGTGCTCGCGAGCGGCGCGGCGTTCGCGAACGTGCTCTTCTCGGTCAGGTAGCGGCCGATCTCGGCGTCCGGATTCGGCCCGTCCTCGAGCCGGCGGAAGAGCTTCAGCACGAAGGCGTCGCCGTAGACGACCGAGGTGTTGCTCTGATCGGCGCGCACCACCGACGGCTCGGGAAACTCGCTGATCGACTCCAGCCGTTCCCGGAACGGCGCCGTCGGCGAGGCTTCGATCACACCTGGGTCGGCGCGGAGCCGCTCGGCGCTGGCGGCGACGGCGAGGACCGCGTTCGCGAACGCGCGGTCCCAGAGAGCGTCGTGCAGCACGCCCTCGATCTCCCCAGCCGCGGTTCGCACCACCAGCCGTGCGACCGCGACCCCGGCGTCGATCGCGGCGGTGGCGCGGTCCGCGGGCGTGAACGCGAGCGGCAGGAGGTACGACTCGGGCTCGCCGTCGCGGTAAGCGACACGAACCAGCGCCACCACCCCGGCCGGCTCCTCGCGCGGGATCGCCGCCAGCTCGCGGACGTCGACCGAAAGGATCGTGCGCGTCTTACCGAGAAACCAGCGGCGGCTCCCGAGGTACGCGGGCAGCACCGCCTCGAACGTCGCCTTGGCCCGTCCGCGGAGGAGGTTTCGCCAGTTGCCGCTCGCGGAGAGACGTGGCAGGTCCGCCCGGGCGGCCGCGTCGGCCTGCGCCGGCGCCGGCTCGATCGAGAACCAGTAGAACGTGTGCGCCCCGAGCGTCAGCGCGTACGGCGAGTCGCCGATCACCGGGAAGCGCGTCTTGCCGAAGAGCTCGAGCAGCGTCTGCCCCTGGAACGCCGAGAGGTCGAGCGCGACGTGCTGGGCGAAGCGCGAGAGGTTCGCGACCACGAGCAGCTTCTGGTCCTGCCAGCGGCGCACGAAGGCGAGCACCTTGCGGTTCTCCGGCTGCAGGAAATCGATCGATCCCCGTCCGAACGCCTTGTACCGCTTGCGCAGCGAGATCACCCGCTTCGTCCACCAGAGGAGCGAGTGCGGATTGTTCTGCTGGTTCTCCACGTTCACCGACTCGTAGTGGTACTCGGGGTCGATGATGAACGGCAGGTAGAGACGCTGCGGGTTCGCCCGCGAGAAGCCGGCGTTGCGGTCGGCGTTCCACTGCATCGGTGTGCGCACGCCGTTGCGGTCGCCGAGATAGATGTTGTCGCCCATGCCGATCTCGTCGCCGTAGTAGATGACCGGCGTTCCGGGGAGCGAGTAGAGGAGCCCGGACATGAGCTCGATCCGCTTGCGGTCGTTGCCGAGGAGCGGTGCCAGGCGGCGTCGGATGCCGAGGTTCACGCGCGCCTGCGGGTCGTG
>JAXDLK010000286.1:0-4059 GCA_034666665.1 Candidatus Binatota bacterium | reverse complement strand
CGGCCGCGCCGAGTTCGCCCGCGGTCGGGCCGGCGGCTCCGCGACCGCGCCGGCCTCACCGGTGCGGCGGTAGAACGTGCCGTCGCCGTTCACCAGCTTCTCGAACGGCGCGAACCCCTCGAGCGGAGGATCCGAGGCCGCGGTCAGCAGCCAGCCGCCCTCGGCGAGGCTCGCGTACAGCCGCTCGGCGACGCGACGGATCACCTCACCATCGAAGTAGATGAGGACGTTCCGGCAGAGGATCAGATCCATCGCCCAGGTCCCATTGGCGAACGAGGGATACGCGTCGAGCGCCAGGTTCAAGTACTCGAACCCGACGCGACGGCGGACGGGATCGGCGAGCACGTACTCCTCGCCGCGGCGCTCGAGGTACGGCTCCGCCCTCGACGCTGCGGCTCCGCGAAGCGACCAGGCGCGGTATCGCGCCGCCTTCCCGCGGGCGAGCGCCGTCTGCGAGACGTCGGTCGCGAGGATGCGGAAGCGCTCGCCGACACCTTCCTCGTGGAAGAGGATCGCGAGCGAATAGGCTTCCTCGCCGCTCGAGCAGGCCGCGCTCCAGACGCGGAGCGCGTGCTCGCCGTGCCGCTGCCGGAGCAGGTCGGGGAGAATGGTTCCGGCGATGAACGCGAACTGGCCGGGCTCGCGGAAGAAGTAGGTCTCGCCGATCGTGAGCTCGACGACGAGGGCGTCGAACGCGGAGGAATCGCGGTCGAGCTGTGCCTGATAGCTGCCCAGATCGGTGTGACCATGCCGCGACATCGCGCGCTCGAGTGTCTCTCGGACGGAACCGACGCGATGCTCCGGAAACACCAAGCCGGTTCGCTCGGCGATCCAGCGAAGCAGGGACTCGAAGCCGGGGGTGCGCACGGCGACCGAGGCGTCAGCCATTCGCGCTCCGGTCGTCGCTGCCGGCGCGGAGCGCGAGCTCCAGCGCTCGCGAGCCGTCGGCGTCGAGGAACCGCTCGAGGTCCTCGATCAGGAGGAGACCGTCCGGGAGGCGCACGACGCCGGGCCGCTCGTCCCCGGGCGCGGCGACCCCGCGAAGGCGCGCCACGTCCGCGGAGTCGACGCGGACCAGCTCGGTCGCGCAATCGGCCCGGATGGCAACGGTCCGCTCGTGCGTCGAGACGAGGATCAGGTGGTCGGTGAGCGAGACGGGAGCGGCGGACAGTCCCGCCCGGGCACGTACGTCGAGCACGGGGACGATCTCTCCGTGCACGTCGATCACGCCCTCGACGAGTGGCGGAGCATTGGGCAGCGGCAGGATCGCGACCGCGCGATGGACCTCGCGCACGACCGGCGCAGGCAGGGCGAAGCGGCGCCCGCCGATCTCGAAGACCAGGATGTCGATCGGGGACGGGCTTTCATCGAGGCGCATCGGCGCTCGATGAATCGTACACTACGACTCCCGGGCCGACCAAAAAGTACCGGCCAATCTGAGGACGCCGCCCGAGGGCTGCGAGTGGGTTACTACAGGCGCGACAGGAGGCGGGCCAGCTCGCGCGGGAACGTGCGGTCCTGCGGATCGTCCCAGTCGACGCCGCGAAAATCGGCCGCCACCCGGCCCGGAGCGATCGTGCCGGAGTCGACCGTCGCGTCATCGAGACGGACCGCGAGGACGACGTCCCGTCGCTCGCGGGCCTCCTGCTCCGCCGCCGCACCGAGCACTCCGGCGAGGTCGGCGACTGCGGGCGTCGCGGCGGACCAGAGGACGACCATCCGGTCGTGGAAGCGGACCCGGAGCTTGCGGTCGGGATTGTGCGCTCCGGAGAGATCGGAGCGATCCCGCCAGTACCACGCCTGGTGGCCGTGCAGTCGGAGGTACGCACGGATGCGCCGCGCGCGCGAACGATCCGCGTCGGCGAACACCAGGAACACGAGATCGCCGACCAGCATGCCTTCCTCCGCGGCGGCGACCGACTTCAGGTACTCGACGGCGAGCGGCGACACACCGGTGCCCGCGAGGAACCGGTCCGGAATCTCGCCCCGCGAGAGCAGGAACGCGTCGATGCCGATCGTGCTCGGACCGTCGTGCACCGCGTCCTCGAGGCCGCGCGTGCGGCTCAGATCGGACGCGGCGAACACGGTGAACGCGAATCGTGCGCCGGTGAAGTCGGCGCCGTCGAGGTGCGCCTCGCGGAAGTTCGCGCCGGAAAGCACCGCGCCGCGGAAGCTCGCGCCGCTCGCTTCGGCGCCGATCAGGTCGGCGTCCCGGAGCGACGCGCGGTCGAGCCGCGCGCCGGTGAGATCGGCGTCCGTGAGCAGCGCCTCGCCGAGGTCGGCGGAGCGGAGGTCCGCCTCGCGGAGGTGGGCGAGCGTCAGGTCGGCGCCGGAGAAGGACGAGCCGTTGGCGAGGGTACCCGCGAGACCCGCTCCGCGGAGGTCGGCGCCGTCGACGCGCGCGTCCCGGAGGTCGGCGCCGTCGAGGCTCGCATCGCGGAGCCGTGCGCCACGGAGATCGAGTCCGTGAAGGTTCGCGCCGCGGAGCCGTGCGCCGGACAGGTCCGCGCCGTCGAGATGCGCGTCGCGGAGGTCCTCCCCCGACAGGTCCGCGCCCCTCAGGTCCCGGCCCGGAGCGCGGCCGGCAGGCCGCCCCTCCGCTTCGCTCTCCGCCATCGCCCACTCGTTACCACTGACCGGGGACGCTGCCGAATCGGATGAGCCCGACGCGGCGGATCAGCGAACTCATCCGATTCGGCAGCGTCGCTGACGCGGGTGGTCTCCGTCTGGCGAATCGGATAGGGACGGCTCGCGTGGACTATCGCGAGATCCGTTACGAGCTCGACGGTCCGGTCCTGACGGTCACGCTGAACCGGCCGGAACGGCTGAACGCCTTCACGCGGCGGATGGCCGAAGAGCTGATCGACGCGATCGAGCGCGCCGATGCGGATGACGCCGTCCGCGCCGTGATCTTCACGGGCGCCGGCCGGGGTTTCTGTGCCGGGGCCGACCTCGGCGGCGGCGGCGAGAGCTTCGATGCTCCGGCTCAGGGCCGCGCGCGGGCGATCGAGGATCATCGCGACGAGGGCGGTCTGGTGACGCTGCGATTCTTCGACGCCAGGAAGCCGCTGATCGCCGCGATCAACGGTCCCGCGGTCGGCATCGGCATCACCATGACGCTGCCGATGGACGTGCGCTTCGCGTCGACGGCGGCGAAGATGGGCTTCGTCTTCGCCCGGCGCGGGATCGTTCCCGAGGCGGCGAGCAGCTGGTTCCTGCCTCGCGTGGTCGGCATCAGCCGTGCCGCCGAGTGGGTGCTCAGCGGACGGGTGTTTCCCGCGTCGGAGGCGCTCGCGGGCGGCCTCGTCAGCCGCATCGTTCCGCCGGAGGACCTGCTCCCGGCGGCGCGGGCGCTGGCGCTCGAGATCGCGGAGAACACCTCGGCGATGTCGGTGGCGCTGTCGCGACAGCTCCTGTGGAAGATGCTCGGCGCCGATCACCCGATGGCGGCGCACGAGCTCGATTCGCAATGCGTGTGGTGGCTCGGCCGCTCGGCCGACGCGCGCGAGGGCGTCGCCTCGTTCTTCGAGAAGCGCCCGCCGCGCTTCACGCTGAAGCCGAGCGAGATGCCCGACTTCTATCCCTGGTGGCCGGAACGAACGTTCTCTTCGAGGAAAGGAAAAGCATGAAATACGCCGTGACCATCTTCCAGACCGACTACGCGATCCGGCCCGACGAGGTGGCGCGCGAGGTCGAATCGCGAGGCTTCGAATCGATCTTCTTTCCCGAGCACACGCACATCCCCGTCTCGCGGCGGACGCCGTATCCCGCCGGCGGCGAGCTGCCGAAGGACTACTGGCATACGCTCGACCTCTTCGTCTCGCTGTCGATGGCGGCTGCGGCGACCAAGACCCTCAAGGTGGCGAGCGGCATCTGTCTGGTGATCGAGCGGGACCCGATCGTGCTCGCCAAGGAGGTCGCGAGCCTGGACTTCCTCTCCGGCGGCCGTCTGCTGTTCGGCATCGGCGGCGGCTGGAACGCGGAGGAGATGGAGAACCACGGCACGCCGTTCAGCCGGCGCTTCTCGATCCTGCGCGAGCGCGTGCTGGCGATGCGCGA
>JAXDLK010000285.1:0-6989 GCA_034666665.1 Candidatus Binatota bacterium | reverse complement strand
GAAAGTTCGTGAGCCATTGGTGGCGTCGCCTTCGCTCGAAGGGCGGCGAGGCGGCGGGCCCCTCGTAGACCGCCTCCGCGCGCTCGCCCAGCGGCTCCCCGATCGGCCGAAGTTCGAGCACGGGGTGCGGCTGCTGGCCGTCGCCTCGCCGATCTCGATCGCTCTCGCGAACACGGCCTTGGTGGTGGCCGCCGTGCTCTTCGCGCGCGATTGGGTCGCCGGCAGGAGGCGACCGGAGCGGACGCCGCTCGACGGGGCGATCCTCGCGTGGGTCGCCGCCGACGCGCTCTCCGCGATCACCTCGATCGATCCGCTGCGAAGCGTCTTCGTCGCGAGAAACTCGGCGTTGTGGGGGATGTATTACCTGATCGCCTGGGGCGCGAAGCCGGAACGCCAGCTCGGAAGTCTCGTCGACCTGTGGCTGGCATCGGGGCTCGTCGGAGCTTTGCAGGCAATCGTGCAGGCGACGATCGGGTTCGACGTCCGCGGGCGCCAGATCTCTCACCCGAAGGGATTCTTCAGCGGGCATCTGCCGTTCGCCCACGTGACCGCGGTTCTCGCGGCGGTCGCGGTGGCGCGGTTCTGGGACGCTCGCGGTGGCCGGCGGCTCGCCTGGATCGCTGCCCTCGCGCTCTTCGGGGCGGCGCTCGCGGTCTCCACGGCGCGGGGACCTTGGCTCGCGTTCCTCGCTGCCGTGCTGGTGCTCGCGGCACTCCGCCGGAGCCGCGGCGTGTTGATCGCGGCGATGGTGGTGGCGGTCGCGCACGGTGGCGTCACCGCGATCGGGCCCGAAGGATTCCGCGCTCACTACGCGTCGTACCTGACGCTCGATCCCGACACGGTGGGGAGCGTGAGCGAGCAGAAGGTGTACTCGAACCTGTGGCGGCTCGCGATGTGGCGTGAGAGCCTCGCCCGCTTCGCGGCGCGACCGATCTCCGGCACCGGTGTCGAGACCACGGGCGAGCTCTCCCAGGACTTCACCACGCCGTTCGAGAGCTTCGCGGTGGCGCACCTCCACTCGAATTACTTCGAGGTGCTGATGACGCGCGGATTCCTCGGACTCGCGGCGCTGTTCTATCTCCTCGTCGGCGGGCTGCGGGTGTTCGTCGCGGCCCTCACCGGGGCGAATCCCTCACCCGGCGCTCTCCCTCACCCGGCGCAGTCCCGCACCCGGCGCTTGCACGCCACCCTCTCCCAGGATGGGAGAGGGGAATCGGAAGCGGTCATCGAGCCTCCCGGGAGGGAGAGGGGAATCGGTATGGGACATCAGGGGGTGGCGATCTTCGCCGGGATCGCCGCGCTCGTCGCTCACGCCGTCCACGGTTTCACGCACTTCACCCTCGGCAGCGCGCCGATGCAGATCGTGTCCTACGTCGCGCTCGGCTTCGCCGCGGCCGCGATGCCGCCCGGATCGCTCAGCCTGCCGCTGCCTTCCGCTCGGGGCCTCGCCTGGGGTGCCGCCACAGTGGCGATCGCTTTCGCGCTCTCTCCGCTTGCCCGTGTCTTTCCCGCGTGGGCGATCGCCGCCGGGTGCGTCGCCTTCGCGCACGCGCTGGTGACCCTCGTCCGTCGCCGGCTCGGTTTCGCGCGCGGAGCTCTCGTCCTCGCCTTCGCGTTCGTCGCCCTCGCTTCGTTGCTCGCGCCTTCGGCCGCGCTCACGGTCGACGTCATCGCCGCCGCCGCGCTGCCGTTCGCGATCCTGTACGCCGCCGTCGGCGCGTATGGGGTCGTTGCCGCGCGGGAGGGCCGCTGGTAAACCCGCGCTACGTGTACAAGGAGCATCTGACTCTTCTGAAGCGCCTGCAGCTGGTGGCGGACCTCCTGCTGGTCGCGGTGTCGTTCGTAGCTTCCTACCGGCTCGAGGAACGTCTCGCGTCCGGTACGGAGCTCGAGTCATTCGGGTCGGTCGTTTGGCTCGCGCCATCGCTCGCGCTCGTGTGGCTCTTCTTCCTCGACGCGAACGGCCTCTACTACACGTACCGCACGATCCGGCGACGCGATCTCGTGGTCGGTATCGGCAAGTCGATCCTCCAAGGCGTGACGCTGTTCGGCGCCGCGCTCTTTCTCCTCGATGTCGAGGTGAGCCGCGCGCTTCTCGTCGCCTTCGCGGGCACCGCGTTCGCGCTGTTGGTCGTCGAGCGGCTGGCGGTGCAGGGGCTCCTTTCCCGGGCCCGGGAGCGAGGGCTCAACTTCAACTCGATCCTCGTGGTCGGTACCGGACCGGCGGCGCAACGCGTCGCCGGCGCGATCCGGCGGAACCCGCACTGGGGCCTGCGCGTTCTCGGACATGTGGCGATCGATCCCGACGAGCGGGGCCGGCAAATCGAGGACGCTTCCGTGATCGGCACGCTCGACGAGGTCGAGCGACTCCTCGCCGAGAACCCGATCGACGAGGTCGCGGTGGCGATGCCGGAGCTCGCCGCGGACCGACTCGGAGCGCTGCTCGTGCTCTGCGAGCGGGAAGGCGTGAAGGCGCGCGTGATCGCGGACCTCTACCGTCCGGCGAACGCCCGCATGGTCGCCGAGGAGCTCGACGGGATTCCGATCGTGACGTTCTCGATCGGTCCCGGAGTGGGTTGGCAGCTCGTCTGCAAGGAAGCGTTCGATCGCGTCGGCGCGCTGGCGCTGCTCGGGGTGCTGTCGCCGCTCCTCGCCTTGATTGCGATCGCGATCCGCGTGGACTCCCCAGGCCCGATGCTTTTCGTCCAGGAACGTCTCGGCCTCCGCAAGCGGAGGTTCCGGCTGTACAAGTTCCGCACCATGATCGAGGGCGCCGAGGAGCAGCGTGAGGCGCTGGAGGCTCGAAACGAATCGTCGCCGCCCGCGTTCAAGATCCGCGAGGATCCGCGGGTGACCCGCGTCGGACGCTGGCTCCGGCGTCTTTCGCTCGACGAGCTGCCCCAGCTCTGGAACGTCTTGCGCGGCGAGATGAGCTTCGTCGGACCGCGGCCGCCGCTGCCCCAGGAGGTCGCTCGCTACGAAGGCTGGCAGCGCCGCCGCCTGACGATGAAGCCCGGCATCAGCGGTCTCTGGCAAGTGATGGGGCGCGGGCGGCCGATCGACTTCGCCGATTGGGTGCGCCTCGACCTCGAATACATCGACAACTGGTCGCTGGCGCTCGATGCGCGGATCTTGCTCCGCACCCTGCCGACGGTGATCTTCGGGAAAGGTGCCGTATGAGGAATCTTCGACGTTGGGCCGCAGTGGCTCTGATCGCATCGGCCTTGACGGCCGATCCCGTCCGCGCAGACGACCGCGAAGGCACGAAGCAAGACGCGCAGACCTACGAGAGCCCGCTGATCTCGCTTCTGTTCCTCCCGGTCACCGTGCTCGTGAAGATGGCTTCGGTGTTCCGGCCGGAGCCGACCTCGCCGGAGGATACTTCGCGTCGTGCCACCGGCAAGGACCGCTGAAGCCCGGGAACCACGAGGACCCGCAGCAGCGCGGAAGCCGTCGAACCGCTTCTCGGACGCCGCTCAGCCCTGCGGCCGCCAGCCGTCGAACGCGGACGCCGTACGCACGCAGCCGATCGTGCAGCGCACGTTGCACGACTTCGGCGCGTGGAACTGCTCGCGCAGGTCGCCGAGCGAGTAGTCGAGCAGGCTCTTCGTGAAGCCGTCGCGCGTCTGGCTGCACCAGTGGACGCCGCCGACCTCGTCGACGTACAGGTAGCGCGAGCCGGCGCGGCAGCGGAACGGGGCCTCACCCCGGCGGATCAGCTTCTCGCGGTAGTCGCCGGCCTCGCGGGCCTTGCGGCCGATCCGTCGCTTCACCTCGTAGTATGCGGCGAGCTCGTCGCGCGAGAGCTTCGTCTGACCGGATTCGTCGTGGACGAGCAACACCCGCGGCGAGAAGCCGCGGCTCTTCGCGTAGTCGACGACCTCGAGGGCTTCGCGCGGCGGGGCGGCGCCGATGACGCCGCTCATCACCACCCGGAACGTCGCACGGTTCGCCAGCAGCTCGAGACGCTTGCGAAGCGCGCTCAGGACTTTCACCGTCGCCGCGCTGCGCACGACCCCGTCGACGCTCAGCTGCAGGTCCGTGAGTCCCGCCTCGTTCAGCCCGTCGACGAGCTTGGCGTTCAGGCGATACCCGTTGGTGATCAGCTGCCGGCGGCGAATTCCGAGCTCGCGGAGCTTCCGGATCAGCCGCAGGAGATCGGGATGCAAGGTGGGCTCGCCGCCCGTCAGGCACACCGTCCAGGCCCGGAGGTCCGCGAGCTTCTCGAGGCGCCGCTCGAGCGCGGCGTACGGCACCGGTTCCGAGACCTTGTCGAACTCGAAGCAGTACCCGCAGGAGAGATTGCAGCGGCGGGTGATTACGACCTGTGCGAGAAACGGTCCGTAGCGCAGCCAGTCGACGACGGAAAGCCTGTCCGGCTCCAGGATGGTAGGAGCCTCCAGCTCGACCGGCAGGAACGAGGCACGGGCGCGCATTTTGGCACAGACAAGTAGAGACTCGGCGGAGGAGGATCAAGGGCGGCCTCCGGAAAATCTCCTCTTCGCTCCATGCAGCAGTGGCTTCCATGCGGCGTATCGCGGCGAGCCCGGGCACCCCAACTGCCGGGACAATCTGACTGCGGCCGTGACGCCCATGGGTTGGCTTACCTAGACGTTCCCGATCCCATCGATTTGTTCCAGAGCACTCGACCGCGGGTGGATGGGATCATCGACTACCAGCCCGCGGCCGCGGCGGCGGGGAGTACGTTGCGCTCACCTGGCTGATGGATTGCCTGGTGGCGATCTCGGCGTGCCCGTTCGATGGCGAGATCGACGGCAAGCGACCCAACGGTCCGAGGTGCACGCCGCTGAAGGTGGAATTTCGCCGAGTAGGACGATCCCGCCCAGAGGTGACGTCAGCGGAGAAACAGGCGGTACGCCGGGTTCCGGCTCTCGTCGGTGTACGGGTACCCGAGATTCTTCAGGAACGATTCGAAGATCCGCAGGTTTCCGCGAGGGACCTCGATGCCGACCAGCACGCGGCCGTAATCGGCGCCGTGATTCCGGTAATGGAAGAGGCTGATGTTCCAGTCGCTCCTCATGCTGGCCAGGAAGCGAGCGAGCGCTCCCGGCCGCTCCGGGAACTCGAATCGGTACAGCAGCTCGTTCTTGGCGCCCGCTCCGGCTTGCAGGCGTGGAGCCCTTCCGCCGACCATGTGGCGCACGTGCAGCTTGGCCATCTCGTTGCCTGAGAGATCGAGCGTCTCGACCCCATGGCGGCGCAGGTTGCGGACCAGTGCGGTGGTTTCCGCATGGTCGTGCACTTCGATGCCGACGAAGATGTGTGCGACCGCCGAGTCGGCGATCCGGTAGTTGAACTCGGTGACGTTGCGCCGGCCGAGCATGGCGCAGAACTTCTTGAAGCTGCCGGGCCGCTCCGGAATCGTGACCGCGAGGATCGCCTCGCGCTGCTCGCCGAGCTCCGCCTCCTCGGAGATGAAGCGCAGGCGCTCGAAGTTCGTGTTCGCGCCCGACGCGATCGCTACCAGCGATTTGCGGCGTGCCGCATGGCGCGCGACCCAGGCCTTCGCGCCCGCTACGGCGAGGGCGCCGGCGGGCTCGAGCACCACCCTCGTGTCCTCGAAGACGTCCTTGATCGCGGCGCACATCTCGTCGGTGTCGACGAGGATCATCTCGTCGACGAGACGCCGGCAGAGCCGGAAGGTCTCGGCTCCGACCTGCTTGACCGCGACGCCGTCCGCGAAGAGCCCGACCCGGTCGAGCTTCACTCGCTTTCCGGACCGGAGGGAGCGCGTCATCGCATCCGCGTCGGTGGGCTCCACGCCGACGATGCGGATCGAAGGACGGACCCGCTTCGCGTAGGCGGCGATGCCCGAGATCAGGCCGCCTCCGCCGACCGGCACGAAGATCGCGTCGATCCCGCCCGCATGCTGGCGGAGGATCTCCACGCCGACGGTGCCTTGGCCGGCGATGACGTCGGGATCGTCGTACGGATGGACGAACGTGAGCCCACGGCGGCGCTTCAGTGTGATCGCATGCGAGTAGGCGTCGTCGTAGGAGTCGCCGTGGAGCACGACCTCGACGCCGCGCGCCTTGACGGCGTTCACCTTGATGCGCGGTGCGGTCACCGGCATGACGATCACCGCGCGGCAGCCGAGGCGTTCGGCTGCGAGCGCAACGCCTTGGGCGTGGTTGCCGGCGCTCGCCGCGATCACGCCGCGGCGTCGCCGCGCCGGCGTGAGGTGGGTCATCTTGTTGTACGCGCCGCGGAGCTTGAAGGAGAAGACCGGCTGCAGATCCTCCCGCTTGAGCAGCAGCCGGTTGCCGATCCGCTCGGAGAGACCGCGCGCGAGCTCGAGCGGCGACTCGATCGCCACGTCGTAGATGCGGGCCTCGAGGATCCGCTGGAGATAGTCGTCGCGCTTCACGTCCCCCCCTCGAGCGGGCGAATCTAGCACGCGCGGCGGGTGTATAGACCTGACGATCCCGCAAGGCGACGTCGAGTGTTGCGACGTCGGCGCCGGTGGCGCCGGCGAGATAGGCGATGACCGAGCTCGTGTCCGCTGCGATCACGCGCGGTCGTGCCGGAGACGGCGAACGTCGAGCGAGATCTTCACCCGTCCCCGGAGACGACGAAGATCCTCATGAGCGCGCCCGGCGGCGACGAGCTGGAGGCCGCGGCGAATCGTCTGGGTGATGCCCTCGCCAGTCGAGTCCTGCGCTTTCCGCAGCAGCTCTTCCGGCACTTCGATCGTGATCTTCCGTGCGGACATCACGAGATGCGGTGTGCCAGTATCCATACCAGTAGCTCAATATGGGCTCCGCGAGAGAGCGATTGATCGCCACGCGGTTCGTCGCGAAGACCGGCGGGCTGCGCTCGTGGAAACGGCGCGGATCTCGGAGCTCGTGCGCGGTCTACACGCCGTTCGCGAGGAGCTCGGGAACGCCGAACTGCTCGAGCATGGCGCGCGTCATCGAGGACTGCTCGGCATTGAACCGCTCGATCGCCGGGCGCGCGGGGTGAAGGAC
>JAXDLK010000284.1:0-6391 GCA_034666665.1 Candidatus Binatota bacterium | reverse complement strand
TCGCGAGTCGCCACCTGCATGGCGCGCTCGTGGTGCGAGCGCTTCCACGCCGCGACCTCCGGCGCGTGGCACGATCCACATGCCGCGCTGGCGGCATACCCGTCTGCGCCGAGCACGGCGATCAGCGCAGCGAGACCTCCCAACATGCGACCACGAAACCACACCCGGGCCCGAGAAACACACCCGCACGATGCGCCGGGCCACGTGCTTCTTCTCTTCGCTCTCCCTTCCAGGAGGCGCGCTGCGAACCGGTGGCGCCCAGATGCTCCTCGCCGGCTCGGAGCGGCGCCATCCTGCGCCCCCGAGCTTTTCTTGCGAGGGCCGGGGCCGGCGCGGAGCGCCGGGTGAAGTACCACCGCGCGGACGCGAGCCGACTGGCCGACGTGGCGGGAGTACTCGACCAGGTCCCCGAGCCCGTCGTCGTCTACCTGGCCTTGCCCCCGTCGGTGGTCGAGGGCTCCGTGCGGGCCGTCGCCAGCCTTCGGGAGGCGGAGGGGAGCAGCCTCGTCGTCGAGAAGCCTTTCGGCGAGAATCTCGCGTCGGCTCAAACGCTGAACCGCCTCCTGGCCGCGACGTTTCCGGAGACGGCCGTCTTCCACATGGACCACTTCCTCGGCACGCAGACGGTGCAGAACGTTCTCGGCCTCCCGCTTCGCGAACCGCGTCTTCGAGCCGCTGTGGAACCGCGGCCACGTGGCGCGGGTGGAGATCACCTGGGACGAGACCCTGATGCTCGAGGGCCGGGCGTCCTACTACGACTCGGTCGGGGCGCTCCGGGACATGATCCAGAACCATCTCCTGCAGTTGCTCTGCCTGATCGGCATGGAAGCGCCCATCAGTCTGAGCGAGCGCGACTTTCGCGACCGCAAGGTCGACGTCCTCCGCGCGGTCCGGCGGCTCTCCCCCGACGAGGTGGTGCGCCGGACGGTTCGTGCCCGCTACGGCCCGGGCCGCACCGGTGAGCGAACGAGGCCGAAGAATCTTGGCGCATCGTGGAGCCGATCGTCGACGCGTGGGCCGCGGGGCGGGTTCCGCTCGGCGAGTATCCGGCGGGCACCGCGAATCCGACCCGCACGACGCAGATGCGGGCGTAGGTCCCGACCGGGGGCTCTTCGCGAGTCTCGCGCGATCGCTCGCCGTCGCTGGAGGCTGGCCGCGCGGTCCTGTACGCTGGTTGGGCGGTTACCCCGCTCTCGCGGCATTTGAGTAACCATCGACCGACACCGATGACGAGCGCGAATCCCGAGCGCGCCGCGGCTCTTCTCGCGGAGTCCGAACGCAAGATCTGGGAGCGAACGGACCGCATTTTCGCGCTGCTGATGATCATCCAGTGGGTGGTCGGCATCGCGGCGGCGCTGTGGATCTCGCCGCGCACGTGGCGGGGGGCCGAGAGCACGACGCACGTCCACGTGTGGGCTGCGATCTTTCTCGGCGGTGCGATCTCCTCGCTCCCGGTCGTGCTCGCTCTCACCCGCCCGGGAAGGCCGCTCACGCGGCACGTGATCGCCGTCGGGCAGATGCTCACGTCGGCGCTGCTGATTCACCTGTCCGGCGGCCGGATCGAGACTCATTTCCACGTCTTCGGCTCTCTCGCCTTTCTCGCTTTCTACCGCGACTGGAAGGTCCTCATGACCGGCTCCGCGATCGTTGCCGCGGATCATTACTTGCGCGGCGCGTACTGGCCGCAGTCGGTGTACGGGGTGCTCAGCGCCGAGCCGTGGCGCTGGCTCGAGCACGCCGGGTGGGTGGTGTTCGAGGACGTGTTCCTGATCATCGCGATTCGACAGGCACGGGTGGAAATGGCGGAGATTGCGGAGCGCCACGCGAATCTCGAATCGGTGAACGAAAAGATCGAGAGCGAGGTGCTCGAGCGCACGGTCGAGCTCCGGGACAGCGAAGCAGCGCTACGGGTGGCGCTCGCGGCGGCGAAAGAATCGGAACGGCTGAAGACCGAGTTCCTCGCCAGCATGAGCCACGAGCTCCGGACACCTTTGAACGGGGTCATCGGCATGACCGGGCTTCTCATGGACACGCCGCTCACTCCCGAGCAGCGGGAGTTCACGGAGACGGCGAGGGTCTCGGCGGATACGCTCCTCGATCTCATCAACGACGTTCTCGACTTCTCGAAAGCGGAGGCGGGAAGGCTCGAGATCGAGACCGTGACCTTCGATCTCGAGTCCTTGGCCGCCGACGTCGTCGAGCTCTTCGGAGCCCAAGCGGCGCAGAAGGGCATCGACGTCGTTCTGCGCTACGCGCCGGAGACGCCCGCGTCCGTGCGCGGCGATGCGGGACGCATCCGGCAGGTTCTGACGAACCTCGTCGGCAATGCCGTGAAGTTCACCGAGGCCGGTCACGTGTTCCTGAACGTCGAGTGCGGGCACCAGGATGGGCGGCTGCTCTTCCATTTCTCGGTCGAGGACACCGGGATCGGCATCGCGGGTGAAAAGCTCCATCACGTGTTCGACCGGTTCACGCAGGCCGATTCATCGACGACGCGCCGGTACGGGGGTACGGGACTCGGCCTCGCGATCTCGAAACAGATCGTCGAGCTGATGGGCGGCACGATCGGCGTCGTCAGCATGGCCGGTCGGGGCTCCACGTTCTCGTTCACGCTGCCGCTCGAGATCTCCGCCTCGGCGCCACGGCCGTCGCTCCCGACCGCCGACGTCGAGCGCTTGCGGATCGCCGTCGTCGACGACAACGAGGTGAACCGCCGCCTGTACCAGGAGCTCCTGACCCGCTGGGCGATGCGCTGCAGCGTCTTCGCGTCGGGGCCGGACGCGATCGCCGCTCTCCGCGTGGCGAAGATGAACGGTGACCCCTTCCAGATGGCGATCATCGACATGCACATGCCCGGCATGGACGGCGACGCGCTTGGCCGCGCGATCAAATCGGACGCGGCTCTCCACGACATCGTTCTTCTTCTCTTCACCTCCGCCGGCCGGCCCGGCGACACCAAACGCATGACCGACGCGGGCTTCGCGGCCTACCTGACGAAGCCGGTTCGTCCTACGGTGTTGCTCGACGCCATCCAGACCGCGTGGGGCGCCCGCGACGTCATCGGCAAAGAGGGGGTCCTCATCACTCGCCACGATCTCGCCGCCCGCGACTCGCTCTCGACGGGCAAACCGGAGACGCGGAGCCACGCGCGCGTTCTCGTCGTCGAAGACAATCCGGTCAACCAGCGGGTCGCCCGGCTGATGCTCGAGAGGATCGGCTGCCGCGTCGACGTGGCCGGGAACGGACGGGAAGCGATCGCTCTGTTCGAAAAGGTCCCTTACGAGATCGTTCTCATGGATTGTCAGATGCCTGAGATGGACGGCTACGAGGCGACAGCCGAGATCCGGCAGATGGAGTCCGCCGGTTCGCGAATCCCGATCATCGCCATGACCGCACATACCCTACAGGGCGCTCGTGAGAAGTGTCTCGCCGCCGGCATGGACGACTACATCGGGAAACCGGTGCGACCCGAGTCGCTGTATCGGACGATCGACAAGTGGGTGCGGTTCACTCCGGGCAAGGAAGCTCCGGCCTCGAGGACGTCAGCGAGCGACGCCGAAGCGCTCGAGCCGCAAATGGCCTCGTTCCTCCAGAGCCTCGAGGCGGATGCAGGAGAGGAGGTCGTCCGCGAGCTCGTCACCGCCTACGTCGACAACACCCGCTCGAAGCTCTCGGCCATGCGCCGTGCGGTCGCGGCCGGAGACCTCGACGGCCTGGCGGCCGTGCTCCACGACGTGAAGGGAGCGAGCGCGACCGTGGGGGCGCAGCGCCTGGCGGAGCTCTGCCGCGAGCTCGAGACGGCGCTCCGAGCCGGTGCGGCGTCGAACCACGAAGGCGCCGTCGCGGCGATCGAGGAAGCGTTCCGCCGGCTCGACGGAGCGGTCACCGCCTCCCAAGACGGCGCCTCGGCACAGGCGGCATCGACCCTTCGACCGGATCAACCGATCTAGTGGTCTGTAACGGAGAAATCAGAAGCAATCTTACCCCCTCTCCCTTGGACCTCGCCGTTCGGCATCCGTATCGCGTCCGCGCGCTCGCGGGCGGCGATGGGAAGGTGGAGTGGCTGACCTATGCGCACGGCCATCGCCGACGGCGCGCGAGACCCTCCGCGCGGCGCTTCGCGACATCTTCGGACCCGACGCCGTCCTTGCCGAGGGACCGCGCGTCGAGTACGGCGCCGGCGCTGCAGCCGGGAGCGAGGATCGTGGTGGTGTTCAGCCTGGCGCAGACTCCCGAGGGCGGCGACGAGGACCTGGCGAGCGGCGGCCTCACGTTCGGAGCGGGCTTCGTCCTCGAGGCGATCGGGGCCGGCGAAGGCCTGGGACGCCGCGCGCGCCGAGGATCGCGATGCCGCGACCCGAACGCGATGCCGCCCTCCAGGACGTCTTTCGCGGCGTCCTCCGCGACGTGCTCGCTCGCTTCCATCCCGGAGCGGTGAGCATCTTCCCGCCGCCCCCGCCCTGAGCGGCGAGCTCTCCTACGGTACGATCCCGAGGATCTTGTCGATGTTCGCGAGGATCGAGACGTCGGCGCTGGAGATCCGCTTGGCGTTCATCTCGACGACCAGCATCTGACGCCGGATGAACGCCCCGGCGAGGTCGTTCTCGTCGGCCGAGACGCTCGCCTGCTGCAGGAGCTCGGCGCCGATGACGACGTCGATCACCATGTCGCAGATGCGTTTCGCGTGCAGGAGCGCGTAGCGCGGGTCGCCCATCAGAGCGGGCAGCGACTGATTGATCCAGTCGATGCCCTGCACGACCATCGCGGCCAGATCGGGAAACCGCCCGCGCAGCGGCTCGAGCTCGCCGCGGAGCTGCTCCAAGGTCGCGAAGAGCGCCCCCTTGCTCATCTCCTTCAGCGCGAAGCTCGCCTGGATCTCAGACGTTCCCTCGTAGATCGTCGTGATGATCGAGTCCGAGTGGTAGTGCCCGGCGGGCGTCTCCGCCATGTAGCCGAGACCGCCATGCAGCTGGATGCCGGTGCGCGTCACCTGGTTCGAGATCTCGGTCGCGTAGTACTTGCAGAGGGGCGTCATGAAGCGGACGAGCTGCGTGTTCCGCTCGACCTCTTCGACGAGCGACTGCCGCTCCGCGTCCTTCGCGGCCCGCTCCGTCTCGAGGTAGCCGCGGATCGCTTCGGTCAGGTCCATCAGCGCGCAGGTGCGATAGAGGAGCGCGCGCGCCGACTGGATGCCGCCCACCATCAGAGCGAGCATCGCCTTCACGAGCGGCTGTTCGAGGATCGGCGCGCCGAACTGTACCCGGTCGGCGGCGTAGCCGCGGGCCTGCTGGTAGGCGGCCTCGGCAATCCCGATCGCCTGTGCGGCGACGCCGAGACGTGCGCCGTTCATGAGGTCGAGCATGGCGCGGAAGCCCTGCCCGCGGACGCCGAGGAGATCGCCCTCGGCGCGGTCGAGCTCGACGACGCAGGTCGGCGATCCGTGGATGCCGAGCTTCTTCTCGGTGCGAGTGACGCGGATGCCGTTCGCCCGTCCGTCGGGAAGCTCGGTCGGGCAGAGGATCAGCGAGAGGCCGTTCGTCGTTCCCTTCGACTGGTCGTAGGTCTCGGCGTCGCGCGCGAGCACGAGGTGGATCGGCGCGCCGCCGTTGGTGATGAAGATCTTCTCCCCTTCGACGATCCAGCGATCTCCCTCGAGCGTGGCCTTCGTCCGGATCGCGCCCAGGTCGGAGCCCGCCTGTGGCTCGGTCAGGTCCATCGCGCCCTGGAGCTCGCCGGAGGCGAATCGAGGCAGGTAGCGATCGCGGATCTCGTCGCTGCCGTACTTCTGGATGTCGTGCGCGACGCCGCCCTGGAGGCCGACGATCGTCATCAGGCTAGCGGAGGCCCGCGCGACCATCTCGAGGTAGCCGGAGTTGAGCAGCACCGGCAGCCCCTGGCCGCCGTACTTCGGATCGATCGTCAGGCAGACGAGGCCGGCGCCGGCGAGCTTCCGATAGCCCTCGGCGATGTGCGCCGGCAGGACGACCTTGCCGCCCACGAGCTCGACCTCCTCGTGCCAGTGCTCCTTCGACCCGGCCTCGATGTCCTCGCAGATCTCGCCGATGGTCCGCAGCACCATCTTGTAGGTCTCGACGTCGCCGCCGTCGGCGCCGTCCGGGTACCGGTAACGGAAGTACCGCTCCCACTCGACCCGGTGGTCGATGAAGAGCTCCATGTCCTGGTTGAAGAAGGCGCTTGCCACCGACGCACCCGACAAAAGCGTCATAGCACGCCACGATGCGAAACGTGGGCAGCGGACGCTTGTCTTCACCTTTCCCCGCACCTCCGCGGCGGAGAGGTCGCGCGCAGAGGTCCGGAGCGGACTCCTGTCTTCACCTCTCCCTGCAGCTGTGCGGGGAGAGGTCGCGCGCGGAGCGCGCGGGTGAGGGGC
>JAXDLK010000283.1:0-8783 GCA_034666665.1 Candidatus Binatota bacterium | reverse complement strand
CGAAGGACTCTGCGTCGTCCTGTTGCCGCACGGAAGCGAGGTCATGCAGAAGTGATCGTTCGTTCCATGCGAGCGGGATCGAGCGGGCAACGAGAGCGCTAACGAGGGAACGTGGCGATCCCACGTGGACATTCTCCGACGTGTATTCCCAGCGTTTCGTGCACCTCGCGGAGGAATCGGTAAACGTGCGCAAGAACTTCGCCGTGGTCGTGTGCTCGACGAATCCGACGAACTGCAAGTCGTCGTAGTCGCCCCAATAGCCGCGGCCGAATTTCACCCCGGGCGCTGACGCGTCCCGAGGCGCTTTCGCCTCACTGCCCCGTCCCGATTCGCGGTCGAGTCGAGGGCGCCTCAACCGCGCGCCTCGGCCGCAGGAAATCGCCGCATTCGCCGCCTCTTCCACTGGCCCGGCGCTTGCTCCGATCGACCGACATGGAACTCACCGAGACGCAGCGGATGATCCGCGAGACGATCCGCGACTACATGACCCGCGAGGTCGAGCCTCTGGTCCCGGAGATGGAGGCCGAGCGCCTGCTGCCCTACGATCCACTGCGAAAGATGGTGGCCGATCTCGGCCTCGGGCGCGGTGGTGAGCTCTCGGCGACGATCGCCGAGTCGCCAGCCGAAGAGAGCCTCAAGCTCTTCGTGCCGCGCGTGCTCGCGATCGAGATGTCGCGCGTCTGCGCCGGCTTCGCCCTCAGCCACGGCGCCACCGTCGGGCTCGCCGCGGGCAACATCCGCTCCAAGGGAACCGAGGAGCAGAAGAAGCGCTGGGCAACGCCGCTTCTCCGGCTCGAGAAGATCGGCGCCTGGGCGCTCACAGAGCCGCAGGCGGGCTCGGCGGCGATCCGCGACATGAAGGCGAGAGCGGTCCGCGACGGCGACTACTATGTGCTCAATGGCACCAAGACGTTCATCACCAACGCGCCATACGCGGACATCTTCGTGGTCTACGCCAAGCTTCAGCAAAACGGCTCGTCGAGCGCGCAGGCCTTCATCTGCGAGCGCGGCGACCCCGGCCTCGAGACCGGCAAGCCCTTCAAGAAGATGGGATTCAAGTCGAGCCCGACAGGCGAGGTATTCCTGTCCGATTGCCGCATTCCGGCCGACCGGCTTCTCGGCGGAGAGCCGTCGGAGAGGGGTGCCGTCCGCGAGCGGTTGTCACGCGAGCGAATCGGCCTCCAGGCGATCTCCTACGGCATCCTCGAGCGTGCCTTCGAGATCGCGCTCCAGTACGCCCGGGACCGCCATCAAGGCGGCCAGCCGATCGGCAACTACCAGCTCGTGCAGCGCCGGCTCGCGCGCATGTACATGGCGCTAACCAACGCACGCGCCTACGTCTTCGCCGACATCGTCGCATCTCCGGCCGGGCGGCCGCTCGGCGGCAGCGTCGCGGACGCTTCGGTCGGCAAGCTCTACGTGGCGGAGATGGCGAGCTACGTGGCGACGGAGGCGATCCACATCCTGGCGGGCAATGGATACATGGAAGAGTTCGTCGTCGAGCGGCTGCTTCGCGACGCGAAGCTGATCGAGCTCGGCGGCGGCACGACCGAGATCCAGGAGCTGACCGCCGGCCGCTGGCTGGTCGAGCACTACGAGATCTGAACGATCGCGAAGGAGGAGCACCGTGAAAGGACTCGAAGGCAAGGTCGCGCTGGTCACCGGCGCGGGACGAGGAATCGGCAAGGCCATTGCGGCGCGGCTCACGGCCGAGGGGGCGCGCGTCGCGGTGGCGGACGTCGACCGCGACACGGCGGCCGCGACGGCCGCCGAGATCGGCAACGGAGCGATCGCGGTGCGCATGGACGTTACCGACTCCGCCTCGGTCCGGAGCGCGGTCGCGGAGGCGACACAGCGCCTCGGCCCGATCGACGTTCTCGTCAACAACGCCGGCTGGGACAAGGTCGAGCCTTTCGTGAAGAGCCAGGAGGAAACCTGGGATCGCGTGGTGGCGATCAATCTGAAAGGGCCGATCCGCTGTGCCCGCGCCGTCCTCGACTCGATGATCGAGCGGCGCTCCGGCAAGATCGTCAGCATCGGCTCCGATGCCGGCCGCGTCGGTTCTTCGGGCGAGGCCGTCTACTCGGGAGCGAAGGCCGGCGTGATCGGCTTCTCGAAGACTCTCGCCCGCGAGGTCGCTCGTTACGGCATCAACGTCAACGTCGTCTGCCCGGGCCCGACCAACACGCCACTCTTGCAAGAGATCGCCGGCGGCAACGAGAAGCTGATGGCGTCGCTCCGGCAGGCCATCCCGATGGGACGAACCGGCGAGCCGGAAGACATTGCGGGCGCCGTCGCCTTCCTCGCTTCCGACGACGCGGGATTCATCACCGGCCAGACGCTCTCGGTGAGCGGCGGCCTGAGCATGATCTGACGCTGCCGAGCGAAGGAGCGAACGGTGGGCTATCGAACGATCGCTTTCGAATGCTTCGGCGGAGTCGCCGAGGTCGAGCTGGCGCGGCCGGAACGGCTGAACGCGGTCAACCGGCGGATGGTCGACGAGATCGCCGACGTCGCCAGCGGGGTCGCGGCGGATCGTACGATTCGAGCGCTCGTCTTCCGCGGCAGAGGGCGCGCGTTTTCCGCCGGGGCCGATATCTCGGAGCTCTCCGCCTACGAGTCGGCCGGCGAGCCACTCGATCACATCGAGCGAATTCAGAACGTATACAGCGAGATCGAGCGCCTGCCGATTCCGACCGTAGCCGCGATTCACGGTTTCGCTTACGGCGGCGGGCTCGAGCTGGCGCTGTGCTGCGATTTCCGCATTCTCGCCGCCGATGCGAAGCTCGGCGTTCCCGAGATCAAGATCGGCGTTCTGCCCGGCGCGGGCGGAACACAGCGGCTCTCCCGCATGCTGCCGCCGGCAATTGCCAAGCAGATGATCCTCCTCGGCGAATCACTCGACGCCGAGGCGGCGCTGCGCCACGGCCTCGTCAATCGCGTCGTTGCCGCCGACGACGTCCTCGAGGCCGCGCGAGCGATCGCCGCCCAGGCGGCAACGCTGCCGCCGCTCGCGCTTCGCTCCGGGAAGCTGATGATCCATTCGGGTGCCTACGGTGGATTGGAGCGCGGCATCGAGGCGGAGCGCCAGGCGATGGCGTTCCTGTTCGCAACGGAAGACCGCCGCGAGGGCATGCGCGCGTTTCTCGAGAAGCGACCGCCTCATTTCGAAGGGCGCTGACGAAAAAAGGAGGAAGGCACAGTGGATTATCAAGACATTCTCTACGCGGCGGACGATGGCGTCGCCACCATCACGATCAACCGCCCGAAGGTCATGAACGCGTTTCGCACGCAGACGGTCGACGAGCTGATCGAGGCGTTCAAGGAGGCCTGGGCCGACCGCTCCGTCGGCGCGGTGATCCTCACGGGTGCCGGCGACAAGGCCTTCTGCACCGGCGGTGATCAGTCGACCCGCGAGGAAGGCGGTTACCAGGGAAAACCGGTGCGCTCCGACCTCGGGCTCGAGATCGAGGACCTCCACAGCGTGATTCGCGACATTCCGAAGCCGGTGATCGCGGCGGTCAACGGCTACGCGATCGGCGGAGGCCATGTGCTGCACGTGCTCTGCGATCTCACGCTCGCCGCCGACACCGCGCAGTTCGGACAGGTCGGGCCCAAGGTCGGCAGCGTCGACCCGGGCTTCGGCACCGCGTATCTGACCCGCGTCGTCGGGGAAAAGCGCGCGAGAGAGATGTGGTATCTCTGCCGCCGCTACACGGCGGCCGAGGCGCTGCAGATGGGTCTCGTCAACAAGGTCGTGCCGGCGGCAGAGCTCATGGACGAGGCGCGCGCCTGGGCGCGCGAGATCGCCGAGCGGAGCCCGACGGCGATCAAGCTCGCCAAGGCCTCGTTCAATGCCGAGAGCGAGCACATCCGCGGAGTCGGCGCGGTTGCGCTCCGTGGGCTCGCGCTCTACTACGGCACCGAAGAGGCCGCCGAGGGGAAGAACGCGTTCCTGGAGAAGCGCAAGCCGGACTTCCGAAAGTTCCGCACCTGATTTCGCCGACGAGCGAGGAGACGACATGAGCAAAGAGACTGCCGTTCGCTACTTCGAGAACCTGAAGACCCACGACGCGGCGAAGGTCGCCGAGACCTTTCACCCGAACATATCGAGCTGGGATCCACTCGCCGGCAGCGCGCAGGGAAAGGAGACCGTGACCGCGGTCTTCGCTCAGCTCTTCCAGCAGATGCCCGACGTCGTCTTCGAGCCGAAGAAGTACGTCATCGACGGAAACCGTGGAGCGGTCGAATGGGTTTGGACCGCCACCCTGCCGAACGGGAAGCTCACGATTCCCGGCATGGATCTCATGGAGTTCGAGGACGGCCTCATCCGTTCGATCAAGTTTTACTACGATCCAACGCCGCTCAAGGGGTGATCCGGCAGACGCACTCGCTCCTTCACCTGCTCGCGGAGGCCAACTCCTCCCGCAGGCTCCGATCCAGGAAAAACGTGCCGAACGGAACGACCGAGAGCACGAGCGCCCATGCGGCACGGGGATACGACCAGCCGCGGTGAAGCACGAGCGCCGCGACGCAGAGCACGTACAGGATGAAGAGGAGCCCGTGCGCGAGGCCGACGTAGCGGACGGCCAGCGGCATCCCCCACGCGTACTTGAGCGGCATCGCGATCCCGAGCAGCGCCAGAAACGAGATCCCCTCGAGCAGCGCGACCCACCGGAATCGCCGGACGAGGTAGGCCGAGTCTGCGGTGTGCGACGGTTCTTCCAGCCTGGACATCACCGCGCGAGGAAGCTCGTCCCGAAGCGGGAAATCGCGATCTTGCGATACGTCTCCACCTCGGGAACGCGCAGCAGATCGAGCGGGTTGTGATCGTCGGTGATCAGCGACCCTCCCGCAGCCGGCGGTGTCGCCGCGACGGCAGCAAGCTGGTTTGCGGTCCAGTGGACGTATGACGATCGCGATTCGAGCGCTCCGGTCCCTTCGGCGCTCAGCGGCCGTAAAGAGGCTATGAAGAGGTTATCCAGTAGCGGCCCTCCGACCATCGGCGGGACGATCCGGGCGACGAACGGGAACACCGAGCGCAGCGTCGCCCCGATCGACGTGACCGCCGCTCCATCCGGTTTCCCGTATACGTTCATCGCGAACACCCCGCCTTTCTCGAGCTGGGACTCGAGCTCCCGGATCACCTCCACGCTGAAGAGGTGCGACGGCAGCTCACCACCCGTGAAGCAGTCGTGCACGATGAGGTCGTATCGTCGTTCCAGCTTGCGGATCCAGTATCGCGCGTCTCCGATCAGAACCGTCCCCGAAGGCACGAAGCCGAAGTACGTCTCCGCCATCCTGCGAACCTCTGGATCGATCTCGATCACGTCGACGGCGATCCCCTGCGCGGATAGCCGATTGGGCAGGAGACCGGCGCCGACGCCGATCACCAGGGCGCGCCGGACGGGATGGAACTGCGGAAGCGTGTCCAAGACGTACACGAACGGAAGGAAGGGAAGGAACTGGCCGTGTCCGCGAACCTCGACGACACCGATCGCGGAGAAATCCGACAGCAGCCAGCGGATTCCCTGTTGCCGTTCATCGACGACGCGGATTCGCCCGTAGAAGCTTTCCGAGTCGTGCAGAACGTCGAACCGCGGGTCGGCAGGCTCGGCAGCGCGCGGCGTCAGAGCGCCCGCCGCTGCCATCCCCAGAACCAGTGCTGTCGCCGCTTGACGGTACCGCCGATCGTCGGGTCGCCGCCGCTCATAGAGGAGAAGAACGCCGCCGAGAACGAGGAGACCCACGCTCAGCCCGCGCAGAGTATTTCCGGTGCCGACGACGGGGATGAGCACGAGACCGCTGAGAAGCGTGCCCGCGATGCTGCCGACGGTGCTGATCGCATACGCGGATCCGGCGGTGAGACCGACCAGATCCAACCGGGAGGCGCGCAGCCGGATCACGTAGGGACCGGCCATCGCGAGAAGAACGAGCGGCCCGGAAAAGAGGATCCCGGCACTCGCAAGAGCGCCACCACGGAGGCCCAACGGCGAGGTCATCGAGAGAACCGCCGGCCGAGCGACTGAGATCAGAGCGATCAAGACCGCCGCGAGCAAAACGATCTGATGAAGCCGGCTGGATGCCGACCGGTCGGCGATCAAGCCGCCGAGCCAGTATCCGAGAGCCAGCGACGTGAGCGTCACCGAAATGAGAGAGCACCAGACCACGAGCCCCACGCCGTAGAAGGGCCCGATGATTCGCGTACCAACCACCTCGAGGACCATGATTGCCGCGCCGGTGATCACGAGCGCCCCGTAGAGGACGACCGCGTCGAGACGTGAGCGCGTTTCATCAGCCGCCGGCATGCCGTGGCGATTCCATATCAGGACCAGTCAGACGGCGCTCGGTTCCTCGCGTCGAACCTTGCGATCGCGCATTCGCCTCTCGAAGGAGGTGTCTTTCATCCCCTTTCGAGAGGGATCCGCAAATCGCCACGCGGCCGGGCGAGCTCTACCCGTCGCGGGCGCCTCTCCGCCGAGCGCACGGTATTCGTCCTCGCAAGATTGAGATACTCGATCGTGGAACACGCGCCCGTGTCAGGTTCGCTCTGACGGGGCAGCAGCCATGACGACGGGCACGATCGCAGCGCTCCGGCGGCGCGTGGAATCACTCGCAAGCAGACCCGATCGCTCCGAAGCCGCGAGCTCTTCGCGGCCAACGCGGCAGGAGCTCGTAGCCGCCGGAGCGGTCCTGGCCGCCCTGACGGTACTGCGGATCGCGTACCTCATCCACTTTCGCATCAACACCGACGAGGCGCAGCATCTACACGTCGCATGGAGCTGGGCCATCGGGCTCGTCCAGTATCGTGACGTCTTCGACAATCACATGCCGCTCTTCCACGTGTTGTATGCCCCGGTCGCGGCGGCGGTTGGCGAGCGCCCGGACATCCTCCTCTGGATGCGCATTGCCGTCGTACCACTCTACGCACTATGCATGACCGCGACCTACCGAATCGCGTCCTCGACTTTCTCGCCCCGCCACGGCCTTTGGGCGGCTCTCCTGCTCGCACTCTTTCCCCCGTTTTTCCTCACGTCGCTAGAATTTCGCGCGGACACTCTCGCCATTGCCCTCTGGCTCTGGGCACTGGCGTTCTCGATTCGAGACCAGGGGCAGCGCCCACGTGCGTTTCTGGCTGGACTGCTCTTCGGCGGAGCGCTCGCAGCGTCGATCAAGACCGCTCTCCTCCTCGGTGCTCTCTCCGCGGGCTTCCTCACCGTCTTCATCTTTCGCCTGCCGACACCGCGCCCCGTCGCAACCTGTCTCCGCCTCGGGGCGCAAGCTGCGGCCGGATTCCTCCTGGCGGTCGTCATCCTTTTTTCATTCATTCGAACGGTAGGTGCATGGCCACAGTTTCTCCAATGCATCGTCGTTCACAACTTCCGAGCATATGACCTCTGGGCGTTTCGGCCAGCGAGGTTGCTACTGGTCGTCTTCGTCGCGCTCTGCTTCATCGCCTACGACTCGGTCGTCGCCCGCTCCCGTGTTCCGCGGATCCTTGCCGCGGAGGTTCTCTTCGTCACGGGTGCCGTCTACTTCGGAGTCTTGAACGGCATCTCGCCGATCGTGAACGGACACGACTTTCTCGCCCTCTGTCCCCTCCTCTGCATCTTCGTGGTGCCCGTGCTCGATCGACTCGGTAACGCAGCCGGGCAATTTCGCACGACGAGCTCCGGGGGCTTCGCGGTGCCCATTTTTCTGACCGCGATCCTCGTCGAGGTGGCATTTCTTCTCGCGATGTCCCAGCCGTGGAGGGACCGCGCGGCCCGACAGACGAAGTTGCTCGAGGACGTGCTCTGCATCAGCGACGCCGATGATTTGTTGTTCGATCTCAAAGGCGAGACGATTTTTCGTCGCCGCCCCCTGTACCCCGCCTTCGAGCTCGTGACGGTTCACCTCATGGCGCAGGGCCAGATTCCCGACACGATCGCGGATACCCTCGTGGCAAGCCGGACCTACGTGACGATCCAGGACAGTGATCGTTTGCCACCTGACACCCGGCGGTTCCTGAACGACAACTACGTGTCCGTGGGTTACCTCCGCGTCGCCGGAAAGTTTCTTCCTGTCTCGGGTCCCGGTCGACGCAGCAGTGCCTTCGAGATTGCGATTCCCGGTCGGTACGCATTGGTCTCGCCTTCAGGTGCTGCGCAGGGCCTTTTGGACGGCAGTCGTCATCTTGGTCCCGTATCCCTCGACCGGGGAGCTCACCTCTTCCGGTCGCAAAACGGCGAACCGGCCGCGGTGGTCTGGGCACAGGCCGCCGAGCGGGGCTTCTCGCCGTTCGGAAACGCTTCGGCCCGATGCTCGTCTGCCGAGGAATGAGGTTCAGCGAAGCTGCCCCGTCGACGTCGACGCAGCCCTCCACCGTGCCTCGCTGTGGTCGGCCCCATGCCGGCGACCTTCCTCCGTCTATCGGATGCGAGCGGTGTGGCAGAAGCAGGAACGCGTCGTCCAGAATGCCGGGAGGCGCCGTCCTCTTCCTACTCCGGAACCGTCGTGCACGCCCCGTGCAGGGTGATCTCAGAGGCAATGGTCTGCCGCGGATCGTCGTATCGACGGCGATGTGTCCGAAACGGTGCCCGAAGGCGTTTCCGGCCACCGCGAGTGAGCGTCCCCACGCCACGGCGGGCGGCTGATCGACGGGTTGCCCGGCGCCGCAAGGGTGCGTTCGCCGCAGCAGAGTAGTCGTAGACTGCGCGTACAGCAGCAGCTCGCGCAGTCACTCCCGGGTCCCCGGTCCGCCGGCTGAGCGTCCCGGCGACGATCTCGAGCCGGGTAGAAGC
>JAXDLK010000282.1:0-9326 GCA_034666665.1 Candidatus Binatota bacterium | reverse complement strand
CCGAATCGAGAGCCCGGAGACCGGAGCGCCGCGCCGCGAGCCCTCTCGAACGGCACCGCTACGCGCCGCTGGTCACGCGTCTGTGCGATCGTCCGTCGTTCGTCGCGCGATCGATGTTCGGCTGCGTTGGCTGCTACGTCGACGGCCGGCTGGTGCTCGTGCTCGCGGACCGGAAGGATCCGTGGCGGGGCTTTCTGCTGCCGACGGAGCGCGAGGTGCACGCCGATCTCCTCGCCGCGTACGCCTCGCTCCGCGTTCACCCGGTGCTCGGCAAGTGGCTCTACCTGCCGGACGGCGACGATTCCTTCGCGGAGACGGCGGACGCGATCGTAGGCGCGATCGCCGGGGGGGACGCGCGGTTCGGCGTCGAGCCCGAGACGCCGCGGTTGCCGCACCGGCGCTGACCGCACCCTCGCGTCTTCGCCGCGGGCAAAACCACGGCAACCGCGACTCGAATGCTCCAGACGTTCATTCCGGCCGAATCCCGTCGTTGGGATTTTCGGGTCTTCGACGAGACGCCCGCGCCGTTCCCCCCGCGCCGATCGCGGTGCTAGTCTTTCCGCGTGAGCTGCGCCGCGTGCGGGCAAGAGAACCGTCCCAGCGCGAAGTTCTGTGACCGCTGCGGAGTACCGCTCGCCGCTCGCTGTAACGCCTGCGCGGCCGAGCTCCGCCCGGACGCGAAGTTCTGCGACCAGTGCGGCGGGCGCGTCGGCAGCGAGCCGGCCGGCGCTGCCGCGCCCGCGGCGGCCTCGCGCCCGCCGCGTGAGATCGCCGGCTACACGCCGCGACACCTCGCCGAGAAGATCCTCACCTCGCGAAGCGCGCTCGAAGGCGAGCGCAAGCAGGTGACGGTGCTCTTCGCCGACTGCGTCGGCTTCACCGCGCTCTCCGCACGGCTCGACCCCGAGGACCTCCACGAGCTGATGGACGGCTGCTTCCGCCGCTTGCTCGATGCGGTTCATCGCTACGAGGGGACCGTCAACCAGTTCACCGGCGACGGCGTGATGGCGCTCTTCGGAGCGCCGATCGCGCACGAGGATCATGCGGTTCGAGCGGTGGCGGCGGCGCTGACGGCACAGGTGGGGCTCGCCGAGTATCGGCAGCGGCTCGCGAGCGAGCGCGGCCTCGACCTCGCGGTACGGATCGGGCTCAACACCGGGCCGGTGGTCGTCGGCCGCATCGGAGACGATCTCCGCATGGATTACACCGCGCAGGGCGAGACCGTGAACCTCGCGGCGCGCCTGCAAGCCGTCGCTCCCCCCGGCGGTGTCCTCCTCAGCAGCGCGACCCATCGGCTGGTCGACGGCTACTTCCGGACGGAGGAGCGAGGGCCCTTTTCCCTGAAGGGCCTCGACCAGCCGGTGCCGGCCTATGACGTGGTCGGGCGCCGCGGCCGGCGCACTCGCTTCGAGGTCGCGCTCGAGCGCGGCCTCACCCCGTTCGTCGGCCGCGATCGCGAGCTCGCGTTCCTGCTCGACGAGTTCGAGTGCGCGCGTGGCGGCCGCGGCCGCGTGGTCTCGATCGCAGGCAATGGCGGCGTCGGCAAGTCGCGGCTCGTTCACGAGCTCCGCCGGAGCCTCGGCGATCGACCGCACACCTACCTCGAGAGTCACTGCCGGCCTCACGGCGAGTCGCTCCCGTTCGCTCCCGCGGCCGAGCTCGTCGAGGCCTTGCTCGAGATCGCCGAGGGCGATGACGACTCCGCACGGGCGGAGAAGATCGATTCCGGGGTGCGGCACCTGGACGCGGCGCTCGAATGGACGATCCCGCACGTGCGCCACCTCTTCGGTCTCGAGGCGGACGGCGCCGGAGGGCTCGACGATGCCCAGCGGAAACGGCGGATGATCGAAGCACTGAAGGCGTTGATCCTCGGTGCCGCCGGACGAGGTCCGCTCGTCCTCCACGTGGACGACCTGCAGTGGGCCGATGCGAGCTCCGAGGAGGCGTTCGCCGCCCTCGCGGACGGCATCTCGTCACGTCCGGTTCTCTTCGTCTCCTCCTATCGCACCGGGTACGTGCCGCCGTGGCAGGATCGCGCGAATCACCAGCGGCTCGCGGTTTCTCCGCTCGAGCCGGAGCATACGTCGCAGATGGTGCACGGGCTGATCGGCTCCGCGACGGTGGCGCCCGGCCTCCGGGAGCTGGTCGTCGAGCGTTCGGAAGGCAACCCACTGTTCGCCGAGGAGCTCGCGACGTACGTTCGCGACCGCGAGCCGTCCGCCAGCGCGCGCGGGGAGACAGCGGACGATGGCGCGGTGCCGCAGACGATCCAGGACCTGCTGACCGCGCGCATCGATCGCCTGCCGGATGCATTGAAGAGGACGCTCCAGGTGGCTTCCGTCCTCGGCCGCGAGTTCCCGCGGACCTTGATGGAAGCGGTCGCTCCCGAGGCCTCGGCCGCCGAGCTCGACGATCTCGTGCGCCGAGAGATCCTCGAGGAGAAGGAGCTCTTTCCCGAGGTGACCTATCGCTTCACGCACGTGCTGACGCGGCAGGTCGCCTATGAGGGAATGCTGCTGCGCGCCCGGGCAGACCTCCACGCAGCCGCCGGCCGAGCGCTCGAGCGCCTGCACGCGAGCCGGATCGACGACGTCGTCGAGCAGCTCGCCGAGCATTACGCGCGGAGCGGGAACCCCGCCAAGGCCATCGAGTACCTGCTGCGCGCCGGCGATCGCGCGTCGGCGCTCTTCGCCCACGGAGAGGCACGCGTCTATTATCGCCGCGCGCTCGCCCTCGCGGGCGGTGCAGCCGCCTCCGAGCGGCGGCGCATCTCCGAGAAGCTCGGCGACGCCGCGTTCGCCGCCGGCGCCCTCGACGATGCGTCGGAGCGATGGGCAGAGGCGCTGCCGCTCGCGCTCGAGGAGCGCGACCATCGCTCCGCGGCCGCGCTGCACACGAAGCTCGCGCGAGCCTGCTGGGCCGCGGGACGTCGCGACGATGCGCTGTCGCACCTGGACGCCGGGATCGAGGTCCTCGGCGAGGACTCGTCCAACCTCGAGGCGGCTCGCTCGTACCAGGAGCGCGGGCGGGTCTCGCTCCGCCTCGGCGATCATTCCGTCGCTCGCGAGTGGGCCGAGCGTGCGCTCGCGCTCGGCGAGCGCCTCGGCGCCGCCGACGTCGTCTCCGACGCATACAATACCCTCGGCGTCGGCTTCGCCCGCGCGGGCGACATCGAACGCGGCGCCGAGGAGGTGCGGCGAAGCCTCGATACCGCGCTCGCGAACGAGCTCGGGTCGGCTGCGTGCCGGGCCTACACGAACCTCGCGGTCATCTACGCCGGATTCGACCACGATCGTTCCGCGGAGTACTGCCGTGCCGGCATCGCGCTCGCGGAGCGAATCGGCGACCGGCTGCAGCAGTCGTGGCTCTACTGCGCGCTGGCCGGCGGTCATTGTTCCGTCGCCGGGGACTACGACGAGGGCATCCGCGCGGCAGAGTCGGCGGCGGATCTCGACCGCGAGCTCGGCCAGCGAAACCACTTGCCGATCCCGCTGATCCTGCTCGGACAGATTCACCAGTGTCGGACCGACCTCGATGCCAGCGAGCAGTGTTACCGCGAGGCGCTAGCGGTCGCGGAGTCGGTCGGCGAGCCGCAGATGCTGTTTCCGTGCTACGAGGGGCTTGCGACGCTCGCGATCGAGCGCGGTGACGACGCGGGCGCCGCGGGTTGGCTGGAAAAGAGCCGCGAGGCGCAGCGGCGAACGGGCTGGAGCAGCGATACGTTCATGGTGCTGCCGTTTCTCTGCTGAGGGAGGATGCGATGGCGAGCCTCAGGGTTGGCGACAAGGCTCCGGCGTTCCGGTTGCCGACGGGACAAGGATCCGAGGTCGGTCTCGACGATTATCGCGGACGGCCCGTGGTGGTGTGGTTCACGAAGGGTATGGCATGCCCGTTCTGCCGCCAGCACATGTCGCATCTCGCGCGGGGATATCCGAGCATGCGGGAGCTCGGCGCCGAGGTCCTCGAGGTCACGTTCTCGAAGCCCGACCGGGCACGCTTCTACGTGCAGAACTTCACGATTCCGTGGCCGTACCTCTGCGATCCCGACTATGCGGTGCGGCGGGAGTGGGGCCTCGAGGAGAGGTCGCACTCGCCGCTCTACTACGTGAAGAACGCGTTCCTGGGCATGACGATGGAGCAGCCGCCGAACGACTACGGTGCGTCGTCGCCGACCATGGGGGAGATGACGAAGCTCGTCCGAGACGACGACATGGGACTCTTCGTCGTCGATCGCGACGGTATCGTTCGGTATGCGTTCTCGGGCTCGTACATGACCGAGGGCGGCGCGCGAAAGATGCCGAGCAACGAGGAGGTCCTGCGCGAGCTCGAGCGGTTCGCCGCGAAAGGAAGCTGATTCCATGGACACACGCACGGTTCATTTCTACAGCGAAGGCTCGAAGCTCGAGGGCGAGATCTTCTCCACGGGCGGACCCGGTCGGCGCCCCGGCATCGTCCTGGCTCACGGATTCACCGGTCTCCGCTCGCTGATCCTACCGGACTACGCGAAGGTGTTCGCCGAGGCCGGGTTCGTCGCGCTCGCGTTCGATTACCGCGGGTTCGGCGGCAGCGAGGGACCGAAGTGGCGGATCGATCCGCTGGAGCAGATCGACGACATCCGGAACGCGATCACGTTTCTCGCCGAGCAGCCGGAGGTGGATGCGGCCCGCATCGGCGTCTGGGGGACGAGCTATGGCGGAGGGCACGCGCCGTACGTCGCCGCGATCGATCCACGCGTCAAAGCCGCCGTCGGACAGGTCGGGTTCGGCGACGGCGAGAAGTTCTTGATGGAGGTGCGGCCGCCCGAGCGGCAGGCGGAGCTTCGCCGGACGATCGCGGAGGATCGACGGCAGCGCGTGCTCACGGGAAAGGGCACGACGGCAAATGCCATCGACATGCTCGGGGGCGCGCAAACCCGCGAGTTCCTCGGCCCCGCGTTCGAGACCATGCCGGAGCTGCGCTGCCAGATCTCCTGGGAGACGGCCGAGAAGACGCTCGAGTACAAGCCGGTCCAGGTCGTCCACCGGATCGCGCCGCGCGCGCTGTTGTTGATCGGCGCCGAGCACGACGACCTCTGCAAGATCTCTCAGTACGCCGAGCTCTGCGACCGAGCCGGCGAGCCGAAGAAGCTCGTCCGGCTGCCGATCACGCACTACGAGGTGTACGCCGGCAAATGGCTCGAGGAGTCCGCCCGCCTCGCCACCGACTGGTTCCGCCGTCACCTATGAGGGGACGCTGCTGAATCTGCTGAATTCGAGGCGCGATCGCCGACCATTCGAGGGACGCTGCTGAATTCGCGCATTCCCAACATTTGCAGGTACTTGGCTCCGCGCAATCGGAGTCACTGACGATCAGCGGCCGTTTGGAAGGCCGCGGGCGCTGAACGAAAACCGTAGGTGGGACGCGGCCTTCCAAGCCGAATTCCGCAAATTCAGCAGCGTCCCCTTTACGGCACCAGGACGACTTTGCCGATGTTCTTGCGGTCCTGGATGAAGTGATGTGCCGCGGGCGCGTCGGTGAACGCGAATCGCGCGCCGACCGTCGGCTTCACCTTTCCCTGCGCGCACCACTCGAGGATCTGCGCCAGCCAGGCGCCCAGCAGCTCCTCCTCGGCCCACATGTGACCGAGGTTGACGCCGATCAGAGCCTTGTTGTCGTTCATCAGCCTCGGCGGCGGGAAGCTGAAGAAGGGTAGGCGGAGGAGCGTCTTCGCGAGCGCGAGGAACGACCGCGTCTTTCCGGCCGCCGCGTTCGACAAGCCGAACATCACGAGCCTGCCGGTCGGAGCGAGGCAGCGATATCCCTTGCGCCAGTGCTCGCCTCCCATGGCGTCGAGCACGAGGTGCACGCCCTTACCGGCCGTCAGTCGCTTCACCTCCGACTCGTAGTCCTGGCTCCGGTAGTCGATCGTGTGGCGGACGCCACGCTCGCGGAGCATCTCGTGCTTGGACGGCGACGCCGTGCCGAGGACCTCCGCGCCGTAGACGTTGCAGATGTCGATCGCGGCGAGCCCCACACCTCCGGCCGCGCTGTGCACGAGCACGCGCTCGCCCTTCTTGATGGATCCCATCTGCACGAGCATCTGGTACGCGGTCAGGTAATTGACCGGGATCGCCGCGGCTTCGTCGTACGTCATTCCCTCGGGGATCGGGATCGCCATCCGTTCCGCGACGCAGACGACGTCGCTGTAGCCGCCGAATCGCGTGGTCGCGAAGACCCTGTCGCCGGCGCGCCGCTCGACGCCGGCCCCGACCGCGTCCACGTCCCCGGCGACCTCGTAGCCGACGACCGCCGGCAGCTTCGGTGCGTCGGGGTAGATCCCGATCCGCGCCATCACGTCCGCGAAGTTGATGCCGCTCGCGCGAACGCGGATCCGCACCTCGCCCGGCGCGGGCGAGGGATCCGGCGCCTCGCGGAGCTCCAGCACCTCCGGAGGTCCCACTCGAGTGATCCAGATCTGTCGCATCAATCCTCCGCGCCGGCGCCGACCGCGAGGTCGGGCGCCGGCAAGCGCTCATCGCTGGTGTGGCATGGCAGGATTCTTCCGCGAGCCGTCGACGGCGGTGCGCTCGAGCACCACGCCGTCGCGGATGACGGCGCGGATCCTCGCGAGCACGCCGAGGTCCCGGGTCGGATCGCCCTCGACGAGCAGCAAATCGGCTCGCTTTCCCGGCGCGACGATGCCGAACTCCGGCTCCTTGCCGTTCGCCAGGAAGCGCGCGGGATCGATCGTCGCCGCGCGGATCGCATCGGCGGGCGTGAGCCCGGCCTCCGTCAGCAGCGCGAGCTCGCGGTGGAGCCCGGCGCCGGGGAAGACTCCCGTCTGCGTGTCGCTGCCGGCGAACATCGTCACGCCCGCCGCCCGCAGCCGGCGCACGTTCTCGCGCCAGTGCTCGCGCTCGGCGTACAGGCGGTCGAGAAACGTGCGGAAGAACGACATGTCGTAGCTCTCGGGTACCGGATCGAAGGCGCGGAGCACGTCGTCCGGGACGGTCTCGCGCTCGAGCGGCGTCGGCTCGCGAGGACCGCGGCCGACGCCGGCATAGCTGTCGAAGACCACCATCGTCGGCACCATCGGAATGTGGAAGGCGGCGAGCTCGGCGATCTTCTCGTCGGCGATGCGTTCCTTGTAGACGCCGTGCATCCACGCGGCGACGCCGGCGCGTGCGGCGGCGAGCGCGTCGTCGGTCGAGCCGATGTGCGCGATCGGGCGAAGCCCTTTCTTCCGAGCCTCGGCGACCGCCGCGACCAGCACCTCGTTCGAGATCTCCGGCGCCTCTTCCGGAATGTGGTCGACGGCGAGCTTCATGAAGTCGGCGCCCATCTCGGCGATCCGGTCCGCGGCTTCGCGGGCTTCGTCCGGTGAGGAGATCTCGATCGCGATCCGCGGCCGGAGGTACCAGCGGATCCACCACGGCGCGAGCTGGCGCAGGATCGGAATCGGGTGGCCGCCCGGCGCCGTGACCATCGGACCGGCGGCGAAGATGCGCGGGCCGAGCAGCTCGCCGCGCGCCACCCGGTCGCGGCGGTCGAACGCCTGGCTCGAGAGGTCCGCCGGATCGAGAACGGTGGTCACGCCGCAGTAGAGATAGGCGCGCAGGTTCGCGTCGGGGTCGGGGAGCTTCCCGAGCCAGCCCGGCTCCGAGGAGTTGCCGACGTGACCGTGCGCATCGATCAGGCCCGGCAGTAACGTCGCTCCCGCGCCGTCGATCTCGGCCGCGTTCGGCGGCGCGCTGCCCTCGCCGGCAGCGGTGACGGCGACGATGCTGCCGTCCTGGACGAACACGTCCCTTCCCGGCGTGAGCGTGCCCGTCTCCACGTCGAGCACGGCGACGTTGCGGATCGCGAGCGCGCTCGCGGGATGCTCCGGCCGGCGCACCAGCTCCGGTCGCTTCGGGGAGCAGGCGAACGTGACGATCGCGATCGCCGCGGCGAACGTGATCGTCGCCAGCGGCCGGCGTTCGCGACGGTTCATCGGCTCCACCTCGTCGCGACATACCGCGGACGCGAAGCCGCGGAAAGGGCGCGGCTCGACCGTGGACCGCGCGACGTTCCGCGCGCTAGTGCCGGGGATCAGCGGGGGGGATCCGGATCCATGACGCTCGACGGGGGGGCGCGCTGCCGCTCGTCGACGACGGTGACACCGGGATCGCCTGCCACCTGGCGCAACCTCGCGGCGAACCGTGGCTGACTCTGCCGCGACGGCAGGTGGCCGACGCCGGCGGCTTCGGCGCGCGACCGCGTCAGCCGGCGAGCAGCCGGATCGCCCAGTACCCGAAGATCGCCAGCTGCACGAGATAGAAGCCGAACCGTACGAAGATCGCCGGCACGCTCGTCGATGCCAGATGCGTGACCGACTGGCCGATTCGCGCGTAGAGGACGATCATCGCCAGGGGATCGGTGAGCGACGTCCTTCCCCCGAGCGTCGCCGCGAGGATCAGCGCGGCGAACATCGGCAGGTTCTCGTAGCAGTTCGCGTGCGCGCGCGTGAGCCGCTGCCCGACGGGCGGCGCGTCCGAGCCATCGGAGCGAAACGAGTTCGCCTCGCGGTTCCCGGAGAGAACCAGCGAGCTCCGGTAGCTCGCGAGCACGACCGTCAGCAGGACCTGCCACCCGGCGAAGCCGGCAAGAGCGGTGGCCGAGGGTGTCATCGCGTCCTCCTCACGTCGTCAGCTCCGCTGCCGGAGCGTATCCCAGCCGGCGTTCGGCGAGCTGCCGGACTCGACCGGTAGCCCGAGATCCCGCCAGCCCGGCTCGACGACGCGCCCGAGGCCGTCACGCGCACCGCCGAATCCCGCCTGCATGTTCGTAACGTCCGTGAAGCCGAGCGAGTGCATCACCTCCGCCGCCTTCTGCGAGCGGCTCCCCGCCTGACAGCCGACGATGATCTTCGCGGCCTTCGCGAACGTCGCTTCGACGACGCGCGCGAACTCGCGGTTCGGGGCCGGCTGGTGGGTCGCCTCGTCGAGAAAGATGATCGGTATGTTGTATGCGCCGGCGGGATGTCCCGCTTCGTACTCCGGCACGGTGCGGACGTCGAGGTAGACGGAGTCCGCGTCGCTCGCGAGCGTCCGCGCCGCCTCTTCGGGGGTCATCTGGGGAATCATGGTGAAACCTCCTCGGCCGCGCTGCCGGCGCAGCGGCGGGGATCATGCCATTCCGAGTAGGCAGGGAAAACCCGCCGGGTCGCCGCGGAGCGTTTCCCGGCGCCGGATCCGTTTGACAGTGGCGACTGGCGTGGAGTAGCGCCGGACCGGGGAGAGCGATCCAAGTCGTCGGGCCATCCGATCGCGACTACGTCCACGGAACGCAAGACTGGCCTGAGCTGG